>JBJMTU010000304.1:0-28021 GCA_045811545.1 Xanthobacteraceae bacterium
CGGGCGAAACGCAGTGGCGTTAACGATAGGTTTTTCCAGCGATGCGTTGGTTAACAATTGCTGACGGCGGGCAACGTCTTTGCCGCGGCGCGGCCTTCATGGGATCGGCAACGCCGTTGTGGCCTTGATCTTCTCCATGGCGAAGCGCGACGTGACGTTCTTGAGCGTCACGGAGGCAATCAGCTTTTTGTAGAACGCATCGTAGCCGGCGATGTCGGAGACGACCACGCGCAGCATGTAATCGACGTCGCCCGCCATGCGATAGAACTCCATCACCTCGGGCATGGCGCCGACCACGGTAGCGAATCGATCGAGCCATTGCTGCGAATGGTCGCCGGTCTCGATCGAGACGAACACGGTGACGCCGAGCCCGATTTTGTCCTGATCGACCAGCGCGACGCGGCGCTGAATCACGCCGTCGGCCTCCAGCCGTTGGATGCGCTTCCAACAGGGCGTCGAAGATAAACCCACCAAATTGCCAATCTCGGCGACCGAGCGGGAGGCATCCTGTTGGAGCAGCGCGAGAATCTTGCGGTCGATGGTGTCCATCGGGCCCGGTCCCTGGAAGGGAAATAAATATTACCTCAGAGGGGAAGGAGAATGATCTCTTCGTCTTGGGGCGTTTTCCACGTGTATCTAGGAAACTATTCTACGGCAACTCAAATCCGCTCCGCGGCCTGGCGGCGAGCAAGGCCTCAACTTCGCCGCGATAGGGCGCCGCCATGCTGCCGCCAAGGCGCGTGCATTTGAGGCCGGCGGCCGCCGCGGCAAAGCGCAGCGCCGCGGCAACGTCACGACCCTCGGCGAGCGCGAGCGCGAACGCGCCGTGGAAGACGTCGCCCGCGCCGAGCGTATCGATGGCCTTGACCGGGAACACCGGGGTTTTGTGCAGCGATGTGCCCTCAAGCCAGAGCACATCGTGCGGCCCATGGGTCACGGCGAGAAACGAGGAGGTCGTGCGGGCGATCGTGGTCAGCGCGGCGACGAGGTCATCGAGCTCCGTGGTGGCGCGCAGGCACTCGCTCGAAAACACCACGTGCGTGGCGATCTGGAATAGATCGTCCGACATCTCGGTTGGCCGGTCGGCGTCGAGCACGACGGTGAGTCCACGCTCGCGCGCTGCCGCGCAGATCGGCCGCACGAATTCGGGAAAGCGGTTATCGGCGAGAACCACGTCGGCGGATGCGACAAGGTGAGCCGGGTTGTTGGGGCTTGCGGCCGCGAGCCGGTCGTCGCCATAGGTGACGATCATGCGATCGCCGTATGCGTCGAGAAAGATCGCGGAGAGCGCCGTGGCCACACCGGCGACGCGCTGGCAGCCGCTGCAATCCACCTGCTCGCGTGCGAGCGCCGCCAGCACACGGTCGCCGTTCGCATCCTCGCCGGGCGGACCGCCGAGCGGCCCGGCCAGCACCGCGCGCCCGCCGAGCCGCGCGATTGCCACCGCGGCGTTGGCGGCGCAGCCGCCATTGACGACGAAGAAGTCCTGCGCCTGGGTTTTTGCGTCGGGTTGCGGAAAGCGGTCGACCCGGAACACCTCGTCGAGCACGATGATCCCGGCACACACGATGGTGCGCGCGCCGGAATCGGCGCTAGCAGAAGTCAACCTCTGCCTCCACCCAGGCGCGGATAATGTGATAGGCAATCGCCATGCTCGGCGGCGTGGTCAAGCCGTCGGGATGACGGTGCAACAGCATGCTCGCGACCTCCTCGCGGTCGAACCAGCGCGCATCGTCGAGCTCGGAGCGGTCGATGACGATCTCGCGCGAGCGCGCCTCGGCGTGGCAGCCGATCATCAGCGAGGTGGGAAACGGCCATGGCTGCGAGGCGAAATAGCGCACGCGCCCGCAAACGATGCCGGCCTCCTCGCGCGTTTCCCGCCGCACGGCGTCTTCAATCGCTTCCCCCGGCTCGACGAAGCCAGCGAGGCACGACCACATGCCGGGTTGAAAGCGATGCGAGCGGCCGAGCACGCAACGCTCGCCCGCGATCGCGAGCATGATCACGACCGGATCAGTGCGGGGGAAATGCTGCGCCCGGCACGAGGGGCAATCGCGCCGCCAGCCGCCCTCGACCAGATCGGTCGCGGCCCCGCAAGTCGAGCAAAAGCGATGCCGCCCATGCCAGTTGAGCAGCGCCTTGCCTTCGGCGAGCGGGGGCAAGTGGTCGGCCTCGACCAGGCCGCGCACTGCGATCGAGCGCAGATCGGTGACGACGAATTCCTCGCGTGTTTTGAGCGCTTCCGCGGCCGCCTCGAGCGCGATCGCGAATCGAGGTGCGCTCCGGCACAGTCCGAGAAAGACGATTTCGGCCGTGCGACCGAGTGCGCGCGCTTCTGCCAGTGTGAACAGGGGATCGGGAACGCCGGCAGTCTTCTTGAGGATCACCAACTCGCCGGCGAGGAGATAGGCGCGCGCGTCGCGGTCGTTCTCGAGCGCCGCGAGCGCGGCTGCATCCGCGCGTTGCTCGCTTGCGCGCTCGATCGAGCTTGCGGCATAGCCGAGGCGCGGCTTGGGGCCGAGATCCGGGCGAGGGGACATGGAATGGCTCCGAGGTCGATGCTCTGCCACTCGACGGTTCACGACGCAAGCGCGTCCGCATCGCCAAAAGGCCAAGCCGCCGCAGCGCTCGCGGATCTCCTGCCGCCGTTCGCAAGCACCAATGCTCCACCGCTAAACGAGCCGTGGATCGCACCTGTCCGCCGCTTGCATTCTCGTGGCGTTGCGCTGATATAAGGGCGGGAGGTTGGCGGTGGACGAGCCACTCGCCAACCGGGTCAGGTCCGGAAGGAAGCAGCCCTAACGAGCGCGGTTCGGGTCGCTCGTCAGCCTCCCACCTTTCCCTCATGCGAAGCGCGAAGACTTAAGGCGTCGGGTGGCGGACCGGATGGCATTATGAGCGACGGCACGAACCAATTCGGGCCCGGTCTCGTGGCGGGCGATCAGTCGAGGCAAGCATCCTACCGCGTGCTCGCGCGCAAGTATCGTCCTGCGACCTTCGCTGATCTGATCGGGCAGGACGCCATGGTGCGCACGGTGTCGAACGCATTCGAGACCGCGCGCATCCCGCAAGCCTGGATCCTGACCGGGGTGCGCGGCGTCGGCAAGACCACGACGGCGCGCATTCTCGCCCGCGCGCTCAATTACGAGCTTCCTGACGGCTCCATTACGTCGCCCACGACCAAGATGCCGGCGCTCGGCGTGCATTGCCAGGCGATCATGGAGAGCAGGCACATCGACGTGATCGAGATGGACGCTGCGTCCCACAACAGCGTCGACGATGTCCGCCAGATCAACGACGCGATTCGCTATGCTCCAGTCAGCGCACGTTACAAAGTCTATATTCTCGACGAAGTTCACATGCTCTCCACGCAGGCGTTCAACGCGCTGCTCAAGACCCTGGAAGAGCCGCCGCCGCACGCCAAGTTCATCTTCGCCACGACGGAAATTCGCAAGGTTCCCATCACCATTCTGTCGCGCTGTCAGCGCTTCGATCTGCGTCGCGTCGATGCCGATCTGCTGGTGAAGCATCTCGAAACGATCGCGGACAAGGAGGGTGTTGAGGTCGAGCCCGCTGCCTTTGCTCTGATCGCGCGTGCTGCGGAAGGCTCGGTTCGCGACGCGCTCTCGCTGTTGGATCAGGCGATCGCGCATGCGGCGGGACCGGTGCGCGCCGAGGATGTGCGGCAAATGCTGGGGCTCGCCGACCGGGTGCGGGTGATCGAGCTGTTCGAGGCGCTGATGCGCGGCGAGATCGCGGCGGCGCTCACGGAACTGCGCGCGCAATACGACACCGGTGCCGATCCTGCGGTGGTGCTGACCGATCTCGCCGATTTCACCCATTTCGTCACGCGCGTGAAGATCGTGCCTGCAGTCGCCGACGACCGTTCGCTGATCGAGATCGAGCGAGCGCGTGGACGCGCCTGTGCCGAGAAGCTCTCCATGCGCGTGCTCTCGCGCACCTGGCAGATGCTGCTCAAGGGCATTGCCGAGGTCGATGCCGCGGGCCGCCCGCTCGCGGCCGCCGAAATGGTGCTGGTGCGCATCGCCCACGCCGCCGATCTGCCGACGCCCGACGAGGTGATCCGCTCGCTCGATGGGGACGGGAGTGGCTCGCGGACGCGTGTTCCAGCGGGGTCACCTGCGACCGCCGCCGCGCCGCGCTTCGAGGCACCCCGGATCGAGACCTCGCGCGGCGCGCCGCGGGCAGTGCTTGCCCCGTCGAACGATCCAGTCGCGCGGGCACCCGAGACGCAGCCTAACGCGCCCGCTCTCGCCATCGGGCGTTTTGAGGATCTGATCGCCCTTGCCGCGGAGAAGCGCGACCTTAGCGTGAAGCTTGCGCTCGAACGCGACATACGGCTCGTGCGCTGCGAAGATGGTCGCCTCGAGATCGCGTTGGAGCCGACCGCCGCGAAGACGCTAGTCAACGACCTCGCGCGCAAGTTCTCGCAGTGGACCAACCGTCGCTGGATGGTCGTCGTGTCGGCCGAGGAAGGCCAGCCGACGGTCAGATCGCAGAACGACGCGCGGCAATCCGCGCTCAAAACCGGCGTGCGCGGGGATCCGCTGGTGCAGGCCGTGCTTGCTCGCTTTCCCGGGGCGGAGATCGTGGGTGTGCGCGAGGGCGCTGCAGCCTCGCCGCAGGACCTGTCGTCGGGAGAGCTCGAGGACGCGGAGCTTCCGCCGGAGAGCAATGACCCTGGCTTCGGCGGCCAATTTCCGCATAGGAGTAGCCCGAACGAAGCGGCGGATGATGCTTGAGCTTCGCTACGCGGCGCAGGAGAGATGAGCGATGGCGGATTTTCTTGGCCTGATCAAGCAGGCTACTGAACTCAAATCCAAGATGGAGGCGATGCAGGCCGAGCTCGACCAAATCGAGGTCGAAGGCACCTCGGGCGGCGGGCTGGTCACGGTCAAACTTTCGGGCAAGGGCGAGATGAAAGGCGTCAAGATCGATGACACGCTGCTGAAGCCCTCGGAGAAGCAAATTGTCGAGGATCTCATCGTCGCCGCCCATGCCGACGCGCGGCGTAAGGCCGAGACCCTGATGCAGGAAAAGATGAAAAGCGTGGCTGGCGGCTTGCCGCTGCCGCCGGGCATGAAGCTGTTTTGAGCCGCGCCTGGTCGGGGACAAATTGGCAAACAGCGTCGGATGGAGGTCGGCCGTGGAAAAAGACATCGACATGCAGACCTTGTCGGCCGCGATTGCAGGATTTTTGGCGTGTCACGTGCTGACCTGTCGTTTTCTGGTGCAGGAGGGCGTGGTCGACAAGGATCGCTTCGCGGCGTACCTCGAGAACGCGATGGCGGAAATGGCTCCCGGTATCGAGGACAAGCGCACCTTGTTCAGCCTGCGTCAGTTGATTGCGGCGCTCCGCGCGCCGCCGACCGCGACGCCCGTGCAGTAGGTCGCGACACAGATCGTTGTTGTCCACTGATGCCGACCGCCGCCGCCGGACCCGAGATCGAGCGTCTGATCACCCTGCTCGCCCGGCTGCCGGGTCTCGGCCCCCGTTCGGCGCGGCGCGCGGCGCTCTTTCTCATCAAGAAGCGCGATCAGATCATGGCGCCGCTTGCTGCAGCGATACAGACGGCGCTCGAGAAAATCGAGGTCTGCCGCGTATGCGGCAATATCGACACCCAGAACCCGTGTGCGGTGTGCAGCGACGCGCGGCGCGATCACTCGATCATCGTCGCGGTCGCCGACGTGGCTGACCTGTGGGCGCTCGAGCGCGCGCACGCGATTAACGCCCGCTATCACGTGTTGGGCGGCACGCTCTCGCCCCTGGACGGCATCGGTCCGCAAGACCTTTCAATCGATGCGCTGGTTTCGCGCGCGCACGATCCAGCTGTGAAGGAGGTGATCCTTGCGCTCAACGCCACCGTCGATGGACAGACCACGGCGCACTACATCACCGACTTGCTGCATGACGCCAATGTCAAGGTCACGCGCCTTGCCCACGGCGTGCCGGTCGGCGGCGAGCTCGATTATCTCGACGAGGGCACGCTGGCGGCAGCGATCCGCCAGCGCACGACGTTTTAATCATCCATCACGATGCGGGTCGGCTTGGCGAGGCCGGCAAAATGCCCGCGCTGCTGCAGCCACACCAGCAGCACCAGGCTCGGCAGGGCGGTCAGCGCGCTGATGATGAAGAACAGCGGCCAGCCCGTGCTCTCGGCGATGAAACCTGCTCCGGCGGACAGATAGGTCCGCCCGACGGCGGCGAGCGCGGTGAGCAGCGCATACTGCGTGGCCGTATGCAACGGATTGTTGCACAGCGCCGAGAGGTAGGCGACGAAGATCACGGTGCCGATGGCGCCAGTGAAGTTTTCCACGATGATCGTGAGCGTCAGCGCCCACAGGTTCACGCCGACGAATGCCTGCCAAGTGAAGACCAGGTTCGATGCCATCTGCAGAAACGCACCGATCCAAAGGCTCGTGGCGAGCGGATAAGCGCGCGCGAGCGCTCCGCCGGCAAAGCCGCCGATCAGGGTTGCCGCGAGCCCGACGCCCTTGACGATGGCCGCATAATCGTTGCGGGAAAATCCGAGGTCGATCACGAACGGCGCGGTCATTGCGCCGGCGAATGCGTCGCAGAGCTTGTAGAGCACGACGAAGACCAGCACCATGATGGCTAGGTCGCGCGTGAGGAACTCGGAAAAGCTTGCATATGCAGCCACCGCCACGCGAACGAGCGGATTCTCCCGCGCACGCGCGGCGTGTTCGGCCGTGGCGACGACCGATTTTCCGGGCTCGCGCGCGAGGAACGTAGTGGCGATACCGATGACGACCAGCGCCGCCATGACGAGATAGCCTGCGGTCCAGGACGCTTCTTTGTCGAAGCCGAGGCCCTCTTCAAATCCGCTGACCAGAAACAGCGTGCCCGCGGTGGAGGCCAACATCCCAATCCGATAGGCTGCAACATAGGCGGCCATGCCCGCGGCCTGTTCGCTTTCGGGTAGGCTTTCGATGCGGAACGCGTCGATGACGATATCCTGCGTGGCGGAGGCGGTGGCGACGAAAAGCGCGGCCCCAAACACCACGTACCAAGGCGCCCGCGCGGGATCGGAGAAGGCGAGCAGCACAATCGAGACGATCAGCAAAAGCTGCGAGAACAACAGCCAGCCGCGGCGCCTTCCGAACAGCGGGGAGAGCACCGGGACGTCGAGTGCGTCGACGACCGGTGCCCATAGGAACTTGATGGTGTAGGGCGTGCCGACCAGCGCGAACAAGCCGATCACGCCGAGATCGACGCCCACTTCGCGCATCCAGACCAGGAGGGTGGAACTCGACAGCGCGAGCGGCAGCCCGGCGGAGAAGCCGAGGAAGAGCACGATCAGCACGCGCGGCTTGAGATAGACCGCGAGCGTGTCGGCGAATCTCGGGCGAGCGGTCGCGGTGTCGGGCGTCGCGGTCATTCCAGGGCAGCTATCGTCGAATCGATGTTGGGACACAAGCCTCGCCGCGTGATTGCGGCAAAAAGTGATCGGACGTAGCCTCATGGCCTGTACTTAAGCTGACGACGGAGTATCGGTCCTGTGCCGGGAGGGAAAGCACCATGAAATGGAGCGTATTCGGCACCATACTCGCAGCCGGATTTGCCGCATGGATCGGCGCCGCGCAAGCGCAGAACTTTCCGGTCCGGCCCGTGACCCTCATTGTGCCTTGGACGGCAGGCGGCACCACCGACGTGGGCATGCGTGCGCTCGCGAGCGCGGCCGAAAAGCATCTCGGGCAGTCGATCGTCATCGAGAACCGACCGGGCGGCTCCGGGACGCTCGCGCCGGGACAAATGGCCGCGAGCGCCAGGCCCGACGGCTACACGATCACGCAGATCCCGATCACGGTGTTCCGCTTTCCTTTCATGACCAAGACGACTTTCGATCCAAGCGCAGATTTCACCTACATCATCGGCGTCAGCGGTTACACGTTCGGTGTGGTGGTGAAGGATGATGCGCCGTGGAAGACCTTCCAGGAGTTCCTCGCCGATGCGAAGACCAATCCCGGCAAGATCAACTACGGCACGCCGGGCGCCGGCACGAGTCTGCACATCACAATGGAGCAGATTGCCAAGCGGCAGGGCATCAAATGGACCCACGTCCCGTTCAAGGGCAATGCCGACGCGATGAATGCCCTGCTCGGCGGCCACATTCATGCGGTCGCGGATTCGAGCGGATGGGCGCAGCTCGTCAACGCCGGCCGGTTCCGGCTGCTGGTGACTTGGGGTGCCGCGCGCACCGAAAACTGGCCGAGCGTGCCGACCTTGCGGGAGATCGGCATCGACATGGTTTCGAACTCGCCATTCGGCATTGCCGGTCCAAAAGGCATGGACGTGCAGATCGTCAAGGTGCTGCACGACGCGTTCAAGAAAGGACTCGAGGAGCCCTCCTACGCCGCGGCCATGGCCAACCTCGATCAGGAGCTGTTTTATCTGAGCAGCGAGGACTACCAACGATTCGCGATGCAGCAGATCGATGAAGCCAGGCGCTTTGTCGCCGAGTTGGGGCTGAAGCAGGATTGACGGGTCCCCGTCATTAGGTCGCGAAGCGGTCGAGGATTTTCCGCAAGATCTCAAGGCGCGATGGCGCGGCTAACGTCGAAGGCGACGGAATAGCCGGCTATGCGCCGGCATGACGCCGCATCGCAGTTTTCTATTCGCCGGCTTGCAGCCGGCGTGGTAGCGGGGCGGGAATGACGACGGAATCGGCGGTGTCCTCGCCGTCGAACTCGACTTCCCGGATGCGGGCCCCCCGTTTCTCGATCTTTTCCGCCGAGACGAGAATTTGCCGCACGTCTTCGTTTGCCTGGCCGAAATGCTGCTGCAGTTTCAGCACCCGCTCGTGCAGGCGTTTGAGATCGTCCATGAGATGGCCCACCTCAGCATGAATCTGGTCAGCGGCCTCGCGCATGCGGGCGTCTTTCTGAATTTGCTGAATGACCTGAATAGCGAGCATCAAAAGCGATGGTGAGACGATGACGACCTTGCAGCGGAACGCCTTTTGCACGATGTCGTCGAATCCGTCATGCAACTCGGCGAAGATGGACTCCGAGGGCACGAACATCAGCGCCAAATCCTGCGTCTCGCCGGGAATCAGGTATTTGGCTGCGATGTCCTCGACGTGCCTTGCAACGTCCTGGCGCGTCCGCGCGGCGGCTTGCTTGCGCTCATCTTCGGTTTTGGCTTCGCGGAGAGCCGTGACTGCTTCGAGTGGAAACTTGGCGTCGACCGTCAGCGGACGTCCGTCCGGCAGGAACACGGCACAATCGGGACGGCATCTGTTGGAGAGCGTAAGTTGGAATTCGTAACAGTCTTTTGGCAGCCCGTCCTGCACGATGAGTTCCATTCGCGCTTGGCCGAAAGCGCCGCGCTGCTGCTTGTTGGCGAGCACGCTTTGCAGCGACGTCATCTGCGACGCCAGATCGGCGATATTTTGCTGCGCGGTGTCGATGACCACGAGCCGCTCGTTGAGCTTTTGCAGGCTCTCAACCGTATGCTGGCGCGTCGTGGTCATGGACTGGTTGAGATGATGCGTCACCGAATCGAGCCGCTCGTTGACAGCGCGATGAAGCTCGGCTTGGCGGCCGGCGAGCATGTCTCGCATCGCCTCGATCCGTACCGCAGTCTCCGTCTGCAGCCGCGCGAGTTCGAGCAGCTGCTTGTCGGTGGTTTGTATGTCGCGCCGGCGCAGGACCCGCATGGCGAGCAAGGCGAGCGCGACCACGCCCGCGATGCCCGCAAGCGTGACCATGACGGCGAAAGGCAGGAGGTGATCGGCCATCCAGCAACTCTACATCGATTCGAGGCATGAGAACAAAATATGAACAATGAGGCAATGCCCTGGCCGCACCATTCATCCCAGCCGCGCACGTCGCGCCCAATCTCCGCGGCCGGTCCTCTGCATTGACCGAGTTCCGGCGACCGCTTACATCGCGACCATGGCGCCGCGCGACATTCTCATCCTGCCCGACAAACGGCTGCGACAGGTCTCGGATCCGGTGAAGAAAATCGATGCCGGCATCCGCAAGCTCGTCGAGGACATGTTCGAGAGCATGTACGACGCGCCCGGCATCGGGCTCGCGGCGATTCAGATTGGCGTGCCCAAACGCGTCATCACCATGGATCTCGCCAAGAAGGAGGAAGCGAAGAATCCGCTGGTGTTCATCAATCCGGAAGTCGTTTGGACCTCGGAAGAAAAGGCGACCTATGAGGAGGGTTGTCTCTCGATCCCGGAATACTACGACGATGTGGAGCGTGCGGCGCAGGTGAAGGTGAAATATCTCGATCTCGAGGGAAAGCGGCAGGAGGTCGTGGCCAATGGGCTATTCGCCACCTGCCTCCAGCACGAGATCGATCACCTGAACGGCGTCTTGTTCATCGATCATCTGTCCAAGCTCAAACGCGACCGCGTGCTCAAAAAGTTCACCAAAGCGGCGAAGCGGGCGGCGGTGTAAATCGAGGCGCTGTCTTGCTTCATCATGACTGTGCCGGTCGCGCGATTCTCGCCTTGCGTCGCCGAGGGGCCGTCGTGCAAGTCCTAGCCGCACCACGGCAATACAGAAATCGCCGTTGGCGACGGGTGATTTGAACATGCCACTGCGCATTGTGTTCATGGGCACGCCCGAATTTGCCGTACCGACGCTGGTGGAGATTGTCGGCCGCGACCACGAAGTGGTGGCGGTCTATACGCGCGCGCCGAAGCCGGGCGGGCGCCGCGGCCTCGATCCCGTGCCCAGCCCGGTCGAACGTGAGGCGCGCCGCTTCGCCCTGCCGTTGTTCACGCCGGCGACCTTGCGCACGGCGGAGGCGGTAAGCGCCGCGCGCGCCCACGCCGCGGATGTGGCGATCGTCGTCGCCTATGGCCTCATTCTGCCCAAGGCAATCCTTGAAGCCTTTCCATTGGGCGCCTTCAACCTGCATGCGTCGCTGCTGCCCCGCTGGCGCGGCGCCGCGCCAATCAATCGGGCCATCATGGCGGGAGATCCCGAGACCGGCGTGATGGTGATGAAAATGGAGGAGGGGCTCGACAGCGGCCCGATCGCCATGGCGGAACGCGTGCCGATTCCGTTCGATGCCACTGCGGGCGATTTGCATGATCGGCTTGCCCGCCTTGGCGCCGATCTCATGGTACGCGCGCTTGCTGCGCTTGAGCGCAGCTCGCTCACGCTTATGCCGCAGCCCGAGGTCGGCGTCACCTATGCGCACAAAATCGCCAACGACCATACGCGGATTGCGTGGGAACGGCCGTGGCAAGAAGTGCACAATCACATCCGCGGCCTCTCTCCGGTTCCGGGGGCTTGGTCCGAGATCGGTGGCGTCCGCTTCAAAGTGCTGCGCACGATCAGGAGTGATGGTAGTGGCGTGCCGGGCACGGTGCTCGACGACGAGCTCACGGTGGCCTGCGGGGAAGGAGCGGTGCGCATTGTCGAATTGCAGCGCGCCGGACGCCAGCCGATGAAGGCGCACGAGTTGCTGCGCGGTATGCCTGTTGCTGCCGGCACGCGGGTCGGTTAGGTCCCGCCATGCCTCGCTACAAGCTCACCATCGAATATGATGGCAGGCCGTTCGTCGGCTGGCAGATCCAGGATAACGGTCCTTCGGTGCAGGGGGTGCTGGCGCAAGCGCTCGAGGCGTTTTGCGGCGAAAAGGCGAGCGTGCAAGGGGCCGGGCGCACAGATGCCGGCGTGCACGCGCTGGGCCAAGTCGGCCACGTCGATCTTGCCAGGGACTGGGACGAGGATACCGTTCGGGATGCGTTGAACGCCCATTTGCGACCGCATCCGGTTGCGATCCTCAAGGCGGAGCGGGTCGACGGCTCATTCGATGCGCGCTTTTCGGCCATCCGCCGCCATTATCTTTATCGCATCGTCAATCGCCGGGCCGATCTCGCGTTGGAACGCGGCCGTGCCTGGCGCATCGCCCAGCCGCTCGATTTCCCCGCAATGCAAGCGGCGGCAGAGCGTCTCGTCGGCAGGCACGACTTCACTACTTTCCGCAATGTCGAATGTCAGGCGAAATCCCCGGTGAAGACGCTCGACCAGCTCGAGGTGCATCGCGCTGGGGACGACCTCAAGGTGGTCGCTTCGGCGCGATCGTTCTTGCACTCCCAGGTGCGCTCGATGGTCGGAGCGCTCGCGCTCGTGGGGGAGGGCAAGTGGACCGCCGATGATGTTTCGGTCGCGCTGGCGAAGCGCGACCGCACTGCGTGCGCCCCTGTTGCGCCCCCCGATGGGCTTTATTTGGTGAAGGTCGATTACGCCTGATGGGGCTGGCGCTCTCGGAGATGCCTCAGGCCAAATATCGGTCGAGGATCTGGCGATAGACCGCGGTCAGCGTTGCGAGATCGGCGACGGTTGTGTGCTCATCGACCTGGTGCATGGTCTGCCCGACCAGACCGAATTCGAGCACCGGGCAGTAATCCTTGATGAAGCGGGCGTCCGACGTACCGCCACTGGTCGAGAGCTTCGGCTCCCTCCCGGTCACGTCCTTGATCGTCTTGGACACGAGATCGACGAACGGGCCCGGCTTGGTCACGAACGAACTGGCGTTCGACGGCTCCCAGTCGATGTGCCAGCGGATACGCCCGGCGGCTGCTTCGCCAGCGCGCTTCTCGATCAGCACTTTCAATGACGTCTGGCTGTGACGATCGTTGAAGCGGATGTTGAAACGTGCCTGCGCCTCGCCCGGGATGAGATTAACGACCGGGTTGCCGATGTCGATCGAGGTGAATTCGAGGTTAGAGGCGTCGAACTGGGCACTGCCGTGGTCGAGCGGTGCCACCATCAACGCGCTCATCAGTGTGACCAGGCCGCGCACGGGATTTTCGGCCCGTTCGGGATAAGCGACGTGACCCTGCTTGCCGGTCACGACGAGGGTGCCGTTGAGCGAGCCGCGCCGGCCGACCTTGATGGTATCGCCGATCACCGCCGCATTGCTCGGCTCGCCTAGGATGCAATGGTCGAAGATCTCGCCGCGCTCGGCCGCCCATTTGATGAGCTTCACTGTTCCGTTCACCGCGACGCCTTCCTCGTCTCCGGTGATCAGGAACGAGATCGAGCCCTTCGGCCGGCCTCCGCATGCGCCGAGGTAATCGAGCGTGGCGGCGATCGCGCAGGCGATCGCGCCTTTCATGTCGACGGCGCCGCGGCCGTAGAGCGTGCCATCGGCGACTTCGCCGGCAAACGGTGGACGGGTCCATTTCGCCTGCTCGCCTGGCGGCACCACGTCGACGTGGCCCGCGAACGCGAAGTGCGGGCTTGCCGTGCCGATCCGGGCATAGAGGTTTTCGACCGGCGCGCTGCCGGGCTCGGCGAAGGTGACGCGATAGACTGTAAAGCCCGCTCCTTTCAGCATGCCTTCGATGACGCCGAGCGCACCGGCTTCCGCCGGCGTCACCGACGGGCAGCGCAGAAGATCGCGCGCGAGCGCGGTGGGATCAGCGAGTGCGGGGCTCATGGTGCGGCTTTACCCCGCGGCGTGCGATGGCGTCAACGTGACCTCGTCGGCGCCCGGTTTACCCCGACGTGCCCAACAGGTCGGGGCCATATCGGTTGGCCCCTGGCGTCCCGCGCAGACAGCCGAGCTCCACGAAGGCCCAGACGCTGATGGCGAAGCTGATGATATGCAGGATGATGAATCCCACATCCTCCATCTGGTTGCTGGCAGTGCTCAAGATTCCCGGCGCCGCGTAAAAGAGGAGTAGCCACCACGCCGACTTGTCGCGGTCGTGGAGCCGCTTGGCACCGATGGCGAGATTGATCCAGATCAGCGGGATGTAGAGAATGACGAGGAGCGCCAGCGTCAACCCAGCAAACTCGAACCTGTGCTCTCGAATCAGGATCAAAGCAAACAAGAGCAGAATGATGATGATCACCATCGTGGCGATCATCGTCATCCAGTAGGGTTTCCGGTTCAGACGACCCTGGAAAGAGAACAACAATTGCGTCATTGACATGGTTCAACCCCTCTTTGCACTTGCTGGGGCAATACTTGACCCTGATTCCCTGAACCGACGCCAGTCATCGCAAACGCGATGCGATGTTCGGAGCCGTCCGTGTTGCCTGACCACCGAACAGGAAAGCGCCTGCAAACGAGGGCAATTTGGCTCTACCGAGGCGGCGCAGGCTTGCTAGTGGCCTATGCCCCGAGCTGTAGAGCCAAGAGATTGTTCTGGTTTCTCACCCAGCCCGGGATGAGAAATGCATCGACCAAAACCCAGACGATTGTGATCAACATCCCTACGATGGTGAGAGTCAGGATGAGTTGCGCGACCGCGACGCCGGTGCGTTTGAGATAAAAATTATGACCCCCGAAAAGCCCCAAGAAAAACCACAGTATGTAGGCGACCAAGGCCGTCTTCTTGTTGGCTTCGAACAGCATCATCGCGCGTGTGTCACTCGATAAGCCGCCCTGTTGTTGAATTGTCTGTCTTGTGCCCGTGGGAAGTTCGGCCGTCATGACCCTCTCCTGGTGCGGACTAGTTGAGATTATGTGACGAGATGCCGGTCGGCTCAATCCCGCAACAACTCGTTGATTGAAGTCTTTGCGCGGGTCGATTCGTCGACGCGCTTGACGATGACCGCGCAATACAGGTTCGGGCTCGACTCACCTTTCTTGGTCGACTTGCCCGGCAGTGAGCCCGGGACGACGACCGAATAAGCAGGCACCTCGCCGCGGAACGTCTCCCCGGTCTCGCGATCGACGATCCGAGTGGAGGCGCCAATGAAAACTCCCATAGAAAGAACCGAACCCTCGCGCACGATCACGCCTTCGGCAACTTCGGAGCGTGCGCCGACGAAACAGTTGTCCTCAACGATGACGGGGCCCGCCTGCAGAGGCTCGAGCACGCCGCCGATGCCGGCGCCACCGGAGATATGACAATTCTTGCCGATTTGCGCGCAGGAGCCGACGGTGGCCCAGGTGTCGACCATGGTGCCGGAATCAACGTATGCGCCCAGATTCACGAAGCTCGGCATGAGCACCACGCCTGGCGCGATATAGGCTGAACGTCGCACTACGCAGTTTGGCACCGCGCGCAAGCCCGCCTCGCGGAAGCGCGCCTCGTCCCAGCCCTCGAATTTCGATGCGACCTTGTCCCACCACACGGCTTTGCCGGGCCCGCCGGAAATCACGCTCATGTCATTGAGCCGAAACGAGAGCAGCACCGCCTTTTTGAGCCATTGATTGACCCGCCAGTAACCGTTTGCTTCGCGCTCGGCAACGCGCGCAGCGCCGCGATCGAGCAGGTCGAGCGCGGCCTCAACGGCCTCGCGCACCGGGCCCTTGGTTGCCGGACCGATGTGCGCGCGCTGCTCGAAGGCCTCGTCGATGATCTTGGCGAGATCGGCCTGCGACATGTGGCTCCGGCGAAGTCGTAAAGGCTGCTTGGGCGGTTGTCGAGAAAGGGCCGGGAGGAGTCAAGTCACCGCGCTCTCGTTCACACCGCGAGCACGATCGGCGCTTTCTTGGTCTTGCCTTAGCGCCTGCGGGCAAGCCCTTCCAGAAATCCAACGAGATTGTCGGTCACATGATCGACGTGCGGCGCGTCCCGGCCTTCGAGCTCCCAGCCCTCGCGAAACACCTCACGGGTGTGTTCGGGAACCACCAGCACCGTGGTCATACCCAGGGCATGCGGCACCACAAGATTACGCGCCAGGTCTTCGAACATCGCCGCCTTCTGGGCATCGATACCGTGCGCCTTGAGAAACCGGTCATAGGTTTGCGGCGAAGGCTTGGGCTCGAGCTCGGCCGCGACGATGTCGAACACCTCATCGAAGTGACGGTCGAGCTCGAGTCGCGCCAGCACGGCGTCGGCGTGCCGCCGCGTGCCGTTGGTCAAGATCAGCTTGCGGCCCGGCAGGTATTCGATCGCCGTCCCTAGCGCCGCGTTCGGGGTGAGCGGCGTGTGATCGATCTGATGGACGAAATCGAGGAAGTCATCCGGCTCCATGCCATGCTCGGTCATCAATCCCCGCATCGAAGTGCCATAACGCTTGTAGTAATCCTTCTGCAGACGGAATGCTTCCTCCTGTGTGACTTTCAGGTAACGCGCGATGTAGTCGCGAATGCGCTCGTCCACCTGTTGCCAGAGATTGAGGTGATGCGGATAAAGCGTGTTGTCGAGATCGAAAACCCACGTCTCCACATGGCCGAAGCCGCGCGACGCAGAACGAGAATTCATGACGCGGATCCGTGATCCCGGATCACTTTGCTGAGCGGCCGGTCAAACATCAGGATGACGGCGCTGGCAACGAGCGCGATGCCGGCGATCATCAGAAAGAACGTCGTCTTATCCATGCCGGCCCAAAAACTGCCCAGCCAGCCCGCGATCAAATTGCCGGCGAAGCTGGTCGCCAGCCATAATCCCATCAGCATCGATACCATACGCGCCGGTGCGACCTTCGATACCAACGACAACCCGATCGGCGACAGGTAAAGCTCGCCGATAGTGATGACCACGAAATAGCCGAGCAGCCAAAGCCAGCTTGCTTCGTCGCCTGCCGCCTGCCAGGCGGCGGCGACCATGATCAAGTTGGCAAGCGTCACACCGAAACAGCCGATCGACATCTTGGTGACGGTCGAGGGCTCGATGCCGCGTTTGGCCTGCCAAGTCCAGAGCCCCACGACGAAAGGCGTGAACGCGAAGATCAAAAACGGGTTGAACGCCTGGAACCAGGTGATCGGGATTTCGCCCTTCCAGAGGATGAGATTGATCGCGCGGTCGGTATAGTCGTCCGCCCACAGCACGATCGTGTTGCCCTGCTGCTCGTAGGTCGCCCAGAACAATGTCGTCGGCACGAACAGCGCGACCAGCGCTAGGATGCCGTGCCATTCATTGCGATCGAGCGGCTTATTCTCGATCCCTGCAGCCATGGCTTTGTGCAGCTCATCCGGCGGCAGCTGCGGCATCGCGTAGAGATAGATTGCGAGTGCGATGGTCATGCCGATGCCGGCGGCGGTGAAGCCGTAATGCCAGCCCAGCTCCTCGCCCAACGTTCCGCAGACAAGCGGCGCAAGAAACGCGCCCAGATTGATGCCGACGTAGAAGATCGAATAGGCCCGGTCGCGACGCTGGTCGCTGGGTGCATAGAGACCGCCCACTTGCGCCGACATGTTGGGCTTGAACGCGCCGTTGCCCAAAATGAGCATGGTCAAGGCGAGCAGGAACAACGGCTCGAACGCCATCATGAAATGGCCGACTGCCATCATCGCCGCGCCGAGGAGAATCGTGCGATGCTGGCCGAGCAGGCGATCGGCGAGCATGCCGCCGAACACGGGTGTGAGATAGACGAGCCCGGTGTAAAGCCCGTAGATGTGCGAGGAGAAGGGCTGCACACCGAGTGGTCCGAACATGGATTCGAAAAAAGACTTGAGCGCCGCGAGCCCGATCACATTCTCCGCATGCCCAGGGAGCAGGAGCAGCTTCACCATATAGAGGACGAGCAACGCGCGCATTCCATAGTAGGAGAAGCGCTCCCACATCTCGGTCGCGAACAGAAACGTCAGCCCGCGTGGGTGGCCGAAGAGATCACCCGCTCCTTTGCTCCGATCACGTTGCTGAGCCGTCGAGAAGGCCATGAGACAGTTTGCGATTCGCGAGCCGTTGCGGCTGCAGGGCCATTCAAATTGCCTGCCGCGCGGTATGCCGCGGCGAGGCGCGCGACCCTAGAACGCGTCGCGCGCTGGCGTCAAACTTGAAGAGCGGCGGCCGGCCGCATGCATGGTGGCAAAACCAGGGCGAAGCCGGTACACACTTGACGCTGCCCACGATCTGCGAAAAACGCTGTGGCGAGAACTAACGGCGGAGGATTGGCCATGACTGGGTTCAAACGCACCGTGCTGAAGGTCGGATTTACAGCGCTCGCTGTGATGTGCGTGCACGCCGCCGGAGCACAGGGCGATGGCGGGGCAAACTTTCCCAACCGGCCGATCCGGATGATCGTCGGCTTTGCCGCCGGCGGTGGCAACGACCTGTTCGCTCGGCTCGTCGGGCAGAAGCTGTCAGAGAACATTGGACAGCCGGTTGTCATCGAGAACAAGCCCGGTGCAGGCGGTCGCATTGCGGTCGAGTACGTCAAGAGCCAGCCTGCCGACGGATACACCGCCATGGTGGCCGCGAGCGGCCAGATGGCGATCGCAGCCGCGATCTATCCAAAACTGTCCTACCATCCGACCCGCGACTTTCTGCCGCTGACCATGATCGCGTCGTTTCCGCTGATCCTTGCTGGTCCGGCCAATGACACGATCAAGTCGGTGAAGGATCTGGTCGCCTACGGCAAGGCCAACCCCGATAAGTCGAACTACGCCACCTCCTCGCCCGCCTTCACCATCACCACCGAGCTGTTCAAGCTCAAAACCGGAATGCCGGCGGTGGCGGTGCCCTACAAGAGCAGCAACGAGATGATGCTCAGCGTCGCCGGCGGCAACACGTTGTTCGCCATCGCGGACGGTCCGCCGACGATGCCGCTTGTGCAAGGCGGCAAGGTTCGAGCCCTTGCAGTGACGGGATCGGAGCGCTCCTCCGAGCTTCCGGACGTGCCAAGCATGGCGGAAGCCGGCTACCCGGAGGTGAATATCGGCCTTTGGAGTGGACTATTCGTGGTGACCGGCACGCCGCCCGCGATTGCCCGTAAGCTCGATATGGAGTCGCGGCGCGCGCTGTCCGACCCCGGGGTTCGTGGGAAGCTCAAGGCGATGGCGGTGAACCCCGGCGGCGGTCCCGGCGAGGAATTCCGCAAGAGAATCGAAGGCGATATCAAGCTCTTCGCCGACGTGGCCAAAGCGGCCAATCTGAAGTTTGAGGACTAGCGAACGGCTTGCGCCACCGCAGCAGCAGCTCCTAATCGAGCGGCTCTACCTTGATGATGGAGCCGCCGTGATTGCTGCCGACCCAGAAGGTGACGGGCGTCGTCGAATTGTCAACGTGGACACGCCGGATGTTGGTCGAGCGCGGCAGCAGGTATTCGATGAACTCGCCGGTTTTGGTGTTGAGCCGAACTATGTGGTCATTGAGCATGGAGCCGGTCCAGGCTTCCTCGTTCTTGTCGAGGGCGATGTCATAGGGATTGGTCCAGCGCGTCGGCACTGACCATTCGGTGAAGGTCTCCGTTTTGGTGTCGAATACGGCGCTTGTCGCCGCGATATTCGCCGAACCAGAGCCGATCCTGTGCATCCATTTGGCCACGGCGCGGCGCCGAACTCGGCGTGGGAATGGCATAGAGCTTTACGTCCCCGGTCTTGGCATCGATCCGACCGATATGCTGCTGGCGAAAATCCGTGAAGAAGGCGTTGTTCTTGGAGTCAGGAACGACGTCGTAGATATTGTGCGGCTCGCCCTTGGGTGCATCCTTGAACGGTTCCCAGGTCTCGATCTTGCCGGTGGCGAGATCGAGCCTGTGCACGCCTGCAAAGCCGTTGTTCTGCGTCCAGACCTTGCCGTCCACGTGCGAGCTTTCCGGGCTCACCATGTTCACTTGTGCAGCGTCGATGTTCTGCTCGGGCGGCAGCGGCCAGAACTTGAAGCTCTGCGTGTTGCGCTCGAACTTCACGATCGTGGCCTGATACATGTTGCCGAGCCATAGATCGCCGGCTTTGTCGGTGCGCAACCCGAGGAGGCCCGTGGGGAATCCCGGCTTGTGCAGGGGAATGGGATATTCGGTGGCCTCGCCGGTTTTGGGATCGAGGCGCCCGAGGAACTGCTCGCCGAAGCTCGAATACCAGGCGATGCCGTCCGCATCCACGACCACATCGTGCGGCTGGATGGTCTCGCGCGGCAGATCGTATTCGGTGATGACGACGCGCGTGCTGCGCCCTTTCGGGCGCGGTAGAGTCTTGAGCGTGTAGTTCCAGTGCGGGCCCGAACTCAGATTGACGCTGCTGAGGAAATCGGCCATCGCCCGGTAGACCCGCACGCGCTGGTCGCCGCGCTCCTCCATCCGCCGTTCGGCGCGACGAAGCTGCGGCGCCGCCGGGATGCTTTGATTCACGTAGCCCTGCATGCGCGGCAGAGTGATGTTGATGAAATCGTCGGCCTTTTGGCTTGAGCGCGCGACTCGCTCGAGCGTGTGGCAGCCGAGGCATCCCAGCATCGCGTTCTTTTGCTGATCTGTTCCGGGAAAACTCGTCAGCCATTCGCCGTTCGAGAGCTGGGAGGCGAGATCTTCGGTCTTGCGCAGTTTGAGGTTGAACTTCGCGCTCTGCTGGGGGATCACCTCCACGTTGACTGGGCGATCCAGGTCATAGCCGATCGCGCGGATCCGCAGTGAATACTGGCCAGGCTCCAGCTTGGCTGCAGGGAAGCTGTAGTTACCTGCCTCGTCGCTGACGACCGTAACAGTGACCGTCGAGCCACGCTTCTTGGCGCTGACGAGCACGCCCTCCATCGGCCCTTCCTCGGCCGAGGCAACTTGTCCGCTTAGTGAGGTCTGGCTCTGTGCGTAGACCGGGAGAAGGCCGCCGATAGCGAGCGCAACAACCGTGAGGCCGCCGGCCGCAAGAATTTTTCTCAAGGGCATCGGTTTTCTCCCTGAAACGCGTTCCGATTGCTGCGGCGCATCCAAAGCCTGCATTCCATCCCTTATCGATGGTCAATTCAATGGCTGGCGGTGCAGGCATGGCCGCGACCCAGCCTGTGCAAAGCGGGGAGGACTAGCTTGGCGCGGTGGAACGGTCGTGAGAGTTGGGCTAGGTTTTGGCTGCTCGGGTGACCACGCGGGCAAAGAGTAGAGCACGGAGTGTAAGCTCTGCCGCGCCGCCCTACCCACGCGCCTCCGGCATGTGGCGCCCGAGCGCCTAAACCTTTGTCGGCAAAGTCGCACGCGGCGCCGGTCTGAACACCGGCGCGGCGTGCGCTCGCGTTACACGTCCAGCAGGTCCTCGTCCGCGAACTCCGCTCGCTCCTGGATGAACTCGAAGCGTGCTTCCGGCTTATTGCCCATCAAGCGTTCGACCGAGCGGTCGGTCGTCTTGCGCTCGTCCTCGACCACCACGACACGCAACAGCGTGCGCTTCTTCGGATCCATCGTGGTCTCTTTGAGCTGATTGGCCATCATTTCGCCCAGCCCCTTGAAGCGGCCGATCTCGACCTTGGCGTTGGCGTGGAATTCTTTTTTCAACAGCTCATCTTTGTGCTTGTCGTCGCGCGCATAAACATTCTTGCCGCCGTGGCTCAAGCGATAGAGCGGAGGCACGGCCAGATAGAGATGGCCGTTCTCGATCAGTTTCGGCGTCTGCCGGTAAAAAAAGGTGATCAATAGCGAGGCGATATGGGCGCCGTCGACATCGGCGTCCGTCATCACGATCACCTTGTCGTAGCGCAGGTCCTCGTCGCGATAGTGCGCACCGGTCCCGCAACCGAGCGCCTGCATCAGTTCGGCCAGCTGCTGGTTCTGAGCCAGCTTGTCCTTGCCGGCGGATGCAACATTGAGGATCTTGCCGCGCAACGGCAGCACCGCCTGCGAGGCACGATCCCGCGCTTGCTTGGCCGAGCCGCCAGCCGAATCGCCCTCGACGATGAAGATCTCGGCCCCTTGGGTGGCGGTATTGGCGCAGTCGGCGAGCTTACCGGGAAGGCGCAACTTGCGCACCGCGCTTTTGCGCGAGTTCTCCTTCTCCTGGCGGCGGCGGATACGCTCCTCTGCGCGCTCGATCACGAAGTCGAGGAGTTTGTTGGCCTGGGTGGGATTGCCGGCGAGCCAATGGTCGAACGGGTCCCGGATTGCGTTCTCGACGATGCGCGTGGCCTCCGCGGTCGCCAGCCGATCTTTGGTCTGGCCCTGAAATTCCGGCTCGCGGATGAACACCGAGATCATGCATGCGGCGCCGTTCATCACGTCGTCGCCCGTGACCACTGCCGCGCGCTTGCCTTGGCCCACGCGCTCGGCATGATCTTTGATGCCTTTCAGGAGCGCGCTGCGCAGGCCGGACTCGTGCGTGCCGCCGTCCGGAGTCGGAATCGTGTTGCAATAAGAGGATAAGAAGCCGTCGCTATCAGCAGTCCATGCGACCGCCCATTGCGCGGCTCCGTGCACGCCGATCTTGCCCGCGCTGCCCGTGAAGATGTCGGGGTGGACCAGGGCAGCGCCGTTGATCGCGGTGGACAAATACTCCTTGAGTCCGTCAGCGAAATGGAAGGTGGCCTTCTCCGGCACGTCCTCGACGCCGCGCAGAAGCTCTTTGGCGCACGACCAGCGGATCTCCACGCCTCCGAACAAATAAGCCTTGGAGCGAGCCATCTTGAACACGCGCTCCGGCTTGAAATGCGCCCGTGCTCCGAAAATTTCGGGATCGGGACGGAAGCGTACCTTGGTGCCGCGCCGGTTAGGGACACGCCCTAGCCTCTGCAATCTGCCTTTCGGCTTGCCGCGCTCGAACACCATGCGATGCAGCGTCTGCTCGCGCGCCACCTCCACTTCCATGCGCTCGGAGAGGGCATTGGCCACCGAGACGCCGACGCCATGCAAGCCGCCCGACGTCTCATACACCTTCGAGTCGAACTTTCCGCCCGCGTGCAACGTGCACATGATCACTTCGAGCGCCGACTTGTTCTTGAACTTCGGATGCGGATCGACGGGAATTCCCCGCCCATTGTCGGTCACGGTCACAAATCCATCGGGCTCCATCTCGACGTCGATGAAGGTGGCGTGCCCGGCGAGCGCCTCGTCCATGGAATTGTCGATCACCTCGGCGAAAAGGTGATGCAGTGCCTTTTCATCGGTTCCGCCGATGTACATTCCTGGACGTCGGCGAACGGGCTCGAGGCCCTCGAGCACTTCGATGTCGCGCGCCGTGTAACGGGCCTCGGCGCCGCTTACAGGCCTGCCAGCGCGCGCCGGCTTGCCGGAGTGCCGGCGCGCAGTGGCCTCGGGCAAATCGGAAAACAGGTCCTTGCCCGGATTTTGGATCGGACTTTTGGCTGCTGCTTTGGCGATCTTCGGCATGCGTCTCATTGATCGGCAAGGTGAACGAATCAGCCGCCACTATGCCACGCCGGTGGCGGCAGCGTGACGCCGGTGTTCGGCTGAAGGAAGGCGGCTTGTCCCTCTCATATGGTCGAACTTCATCATCCGTTCAACTCGACACCATATGCTGGCCGCTGACTGCGGGATATTCGCTCGATCCTTCTTGCTAAGCCCTAAACGGCATGTCGGCGCGCGAATGTCGCCGCACAATGTGCCGCCCCGGATGGCGCCGTGCGGGCAGCTTGCAACCCGTCTGGCCTTGTCCGGCAAGCCGCGCTAGACCCAGGCCGATAAGGGGGCCGCCTCCCGCATGTTCGAGAGCCTCGAAGCTCACGCCCACCAAGTGGTGGAGTTTGTGCGTGTCCATGAGGCGTGGGCAGCGCCCGTTGTTTTTGCGCTCGCCTTCGGCGAGTCGCTCGCGTTCATTTCCCTGCTCGTTCCGGCGTGGGCGGCGCTGGTCGGAATCGGTGTCCTGATCAGTTCCGGCAATCTCAATTTCTGGCCGGTTTGGGTCGCGGCTTCGATCGGCGCCGCCCTCGGCGACTGGCTATCCTTCTGGATCGGCGTCAAACTCGGACCGCCAGTCGCGCACATCTGGCCGCTGTCGCGACATCCGGAACTGCTGCCCAAGGGCGAAGCATTTGTGAAGCGCTGGGGGGCGCTTGCGATTTTCATCGGCCGCTTCTTTGGACCCTTGCGCGCCTCGGTCCCGCTGGTCGCCGGCATTTTCCGGATGCCCTGGTGGCAATTTCAGCTTGCGAACTTCAGCTCGGCTTTCGTTTGGGCTGCTGTGCTTCTCACCTTGGGCGACGTGGTGGGGAAGCTTCTCGGCTGGGCTTGGCGATAGGACAAGGATCGGGTCGGACCAGCTCAGAGAGGATGTTCCTGGCCGAGGAGGGAATTCCATCATTCGGTCAACTTTCGGATCAGCGCGCCGACGATGTTGCAGTAGTTGTCGGTCCACACCCATTGGCCCGGGTCAGCTGCCACGGGCATCCAATGCGGAGACTGTGTGAGGGGTCCAAAATCCTCCTCGCGACGTGCAACCGCGGCAACGCTGGAGCCAAACTTGTACGACTCTTCGTTGGGATCCGGCTCGTTGCTCAAAAGCGTCCTGAGCCCGTTTGCTGCGGCGATGCCTGCGACCACCGAAGCGAGCTCCAGGTGCCGATTCGACACGTGCATGACCACCATGCCGTGCGGGCTGAGCTTCTTGAGGTAGATCGCCATGGCTTCGCGCGTGAGCAAATGTATGGGGACGGCGTCGGAGGAGAATGCATCGACGATGATGAGGTCGTAGGCGCCGTCGGGGGCCTCGGCGAGCGTGAGCCGCGCATCGCCGAGGATGATCGGCACATCCGGCCGGCACATCGACAGAAAGCTGAACATATATGGGGTGCGGGCAACGCGGACGACGACCGGGTCGATCTCGTAATAATGCACCGTATCGTCAGGCGCGGCGCGGCAGGCCAGCGCGCCCACACCAAGCCCGATCACCGCAAAGCGGATCGGCCTGTCGAGACGCGCCCGCAACGCCTCGAAGGTCTCCGAGATGGCGGAACCGTCCCAGTAATAAAACAGCAGCTCCGGCGGGTCGATCGAAGCCCGTTGGCCATCGGCTTCGTAGAGACGTTGGCCGCCGTGCAGCGTGGTTCCGTGCTGCAGGAGACGGAACTGACGGTCCGCAGTGTCCACGATCTTGGTCACGCCGAAGAAGCTGCGCGCGAACATCCCACCGGTCGCGTTGACGATGCCGTAGTTGAAGAGGAGGAGGAAGCCAATGACCGCAGCGAACGGCAATGGCGCACGCCAGAACAGCAGCAGACTTGCCGCCAAGAGCGCACCCACAGCCCAGTCGAAGGGGATCGCGTCAATCACGACTGGATAAAGCGCGCAAACGACGAGCACGACTGCCGCGGCCGCGATGCCGCCGAACAGCAGGTAGCGCCGCGAGCGATCGCGCGGCAGCGCGAGGCCCGGCCGACACAGGACGGCAAGGGCGATTAGAATCGGGTATTCGGCCACCCAGTTGAACGCATGCGGCGCGATCAATGCCGTGGCGCCGCCGCCGATCACGCCGCCGGCGGAGATCCAAAGATAAAACGCGGTCAGATATCTGGGCGGCGGCCGCGTCCGCGCAAGCTCGCCATGGCACATCAACGCGTTGACGAAGAACACCACGAGATGCACCGCGAGGACCCAAATGATGTTCCTGATTGGGTCGAAGAAGATCACGGCGAGCAGGGCAACAACAAACGGAGGCTGCAGAGCGACGACGAGCCGGTGCGGAATGATCGGCCGGCGTGAAAAAGCAATAACGAAGGTCAGGAGGTAGAGCGCGAGGGGGACGACCCAGAGGAGCGGCGCAGCTCCCACATCGGTTGAGATGTGCGCTGTTACCGCGACCAGTAGCCCCGCCGGCACCGCTGCAAGCGCGACCCAGAAGGCGGCGTCCTTCCAAGTCGGCGGCGCATCTGCCGCGCTATGGGCGGGCGCAGCCGTTGCCGGCGATCTCCACAGCAGTATGCCACAGGCGGCGAGCAGCACGATGAGTAAACAAAAGCCGATCGACCAGAACCGTACTTGGTCGCCGAGCCGCACGAATGGCTCGATCACGGTCGGATAGGACACGAGCGCGAGGAAGCTTCCGATGTTGCTGGCGGCATAGAGGAAATACGGGTCTTGCGCGGCGGGATGATCTGTGCGCGCGAACCACACCTGAAGCAGCGGGCTGTTGGCGGCGAGCGCGAAGAACGGCAAGCCGATCGAGGCCATGAACAACCCGATCAGCCAGAGCGCTTGCCCGGTCTCCGGCGGCCGGTCCCAGCCCGCGGCGATCGAGATCGGCAGCGCGAAGACAGCGGCGATCATCACCGCGAGATGAACCGCGACCGGCAGTCGGCCGGGCGCGTAGCGCGTGAGCCAATGGGCGTAGGCGTAGCCGGCGAGAAGCGCAGTCTGGAAGAATACGATGGCAACCGACCACACCGACGGCGCACCGCCAAAACGCGGCAGCACCAGTTTTGTGAACATCGGCTGGACCATGAACAAGAGCGAGGCGCTGAGGATGATGGGCGCGACGAACGTAGCCAGCAGCAACAGGCGCGCGGTTGTCGTGCTCGGGGTCGGCGCGTTCACTGAGCGATCGGCGGTTGCCATATCCTAAGCCTTACCCCGTTGCGTCAGCCGGCGAAATGCCGGCACTTGGAGTATCGCGCCGGCCATGACCTAGGCGAGCCGGGCTGCCATGAGGTACTGTCGGCAGGAAGGCTTCGCACAAAAAACTGTGAACCGATGCTCAGGAGGGAACGTCATGACCGAACTCACGCGCCGTACCCTACTCACCGCCAGTGTAGCGGCCACGGCTGTCGCGGTGATTCCGCCGTCCACAAGCGGGCCGGTGCGCGCGGCCGCGCCACCAGCCGGCACGCAAGCCCCTGGCTGGTACCGCTACAAGGTCGGCAGCTTCGAAATCACGGTGGCGACCGATGGCGTGAACCGTTTCAAATTGCCGGACAACATGGTCACTAACGTCCAGCGGGAGGAGGTCAATGCGGCGCTTGTCGCGGCGCACCGCGAACCGGATGCTTACGTCACTCCGTACAACCCGATCGTTGTCAATACCGGACAGAAGCTCGTCGTCATCGACACCGGTCTGGGCGAGGCGGCCTTCAACGCGAGCAAGGGGGCGAACGGCCAGTTCTTGTCCAATCTCGCCGCGGCTGGCATCGACCCCAAAAGTATCGATGCCGTCATCATCTCGCATTACCACGGCGACCACGTGAACGGTCTATTGAAGGCGGACAACTCCCTCGCCTTTCCCAACGCCGAGATTCTGGTGCCGGCGGCGGAACACAAATTCTGGATGGATGACGGCGAGATGAGCCGCGCCCCGAAAGGCCGCATGGAGGACCTGTTCAAGAACAGTCGCCGCGTCTTTGCCGGTGAGGTGCTCAAGCGCGTCCGGACGTATGACGAAGGCAAGGAGGTCGTGCCGGGCATCACGGCGGTCGGCACCCATGGCCATACCCCGGGACACAATTCCCATGTCGTGGCGTCCGGATCGGGCAAGGTCTACGTCCAGGGCGATGTTACCCACGTGCCGTTCCTGTTCGCGCGCAACCCCGGCTGGCACGTCTTCTATGATCAAGACCCCGTTATGGCGGAGGCAACGCGCCGGAAAATCTACGACATGCTGGTCGCCGAAAAGATGCTGGTGCAGGGCTTCCACTATCCATTTCCCTCGCTCGCCTATGTCGAGAAGAGCGTATCGGGTTATCGCGAGAGCCCTGTGGTCTGGAATCCGACGCTCTGAACCAGGCTGGCCTGGTGCGCGCTCGCTGGCTGGCCTTGTCGCTGCAGCCAGCGAGGCTCTCGCGAATTGCTTGACGTACAAGGGCGCGGCGTTTATAGCGCCCGCCCATGACGATGATCGCCGTTCGGATGTTTTTTCGCCGTCGCCGCGAAGAGCAGCCAAGTTTACGCACGCTGCGTAGACTTGCCTGCGCTGCGGCAACGGGCGCGTAATCGCGCGTGATCGTCACCCGTGCCGCCGGATGAGGTTGTGCGGCACTGATCCTGATATCCTCCGCCGCCTTTTCTTGTCCGGTCGTTTTTCCCCGACTGCGAGAAGGAATGACCCATGCCCGAAGCGGTAGAGAAAACAGCCAGGATCGGCGTGCTTGGCGCATCCGGCTATACTGGAGCGGAACTGCTGCGGCTGCTCATCCGCCATCCGCGCGTGGAGATTGTGCTGCTTACCGCCGAGCGCCGCGCCGGGCAACACATGCGGCAAGTCTTCCCGCAGTTCTCGCCTTATGCGCTGCCGAAGCTCGTGGCCGTTGGCAGTATCGCCTGGAAGGAGGCCGCGCTTGATCTCGCCTTCTGCGCGCTGCCGCACGCGACCACGCAGACCGTGATCAAGGACCTGCTCGCCGCGGCCCCGAACACGAAGGTCGTCGACCTCTCCGCAGATTTCCGCCTCGATGATACGGCCGCCTATGCCCGCTGGTACGGCCACGAGCACCACGCCGCGGAGCTGCAAAAAGAGGCGGTCTATGGA
>JBJMTU010000305.1:0-7122 GCA_045811545.1 Xanthobacteraceae bacterium
CCACATCCGGCGCGTCCAGGCTGGCCGTCCGCATGTGATCTTGAAGCTCGCCGTGTCGGCCGACGGCAAAGTCGCCGGCTCCGACCGCCGCCCCCTTGCCATTTCCGGCGAGGCGGCGCGCGCGCTGGTCCATTTGATGCGGTCGAGGAGCGATGCCGTGCTCACGGGCATCGGCACCGTCCTCGCGGACGACCCGCTGCTGACCTGCCGATTGCCCGGTGTGTCCTCGCCGGTGCGTATCGTCCTGGACGGAACGCTGCGGCTGCCGCTCGCGAGTAAGTTGGTTGCCACCGCGCGCCAGGCGCCGCTGTGGGTGGTCACCGGCGAGACCGCAGAAGACGCGCGCGAACAGGCGCTTGCGGCCAAAGGTGCCGACGTTGCGCGTGCAGTGACGACGGACGGCAAGCTGGACCTTACGAACGTGCTGGAGCTCTTGGCCCGACGCGGCATCACGCGGCTTATGGTCGAGAGCGGGCCCGTTCTCGCCGCAGCCCTCCTGCGCGCCGATCTGGTCGACGAGGCCGTGCTGTTTCGCTCGCCGAAACTCATCGGACCGGAGGGGCTCGATGCTCTCGACGGCCTGCCGCTTTCCGCATTAACTCAGTCGCGGCGTTTCAAGGCGGTCGGCCGCGAAACCATCGGGGCGGATACGGTCGAGACGTTCGAACGGGCGTGACATGTTCACCGGCATCATCACCGATATCGGCGAGGTGACTGCGGTCGAACCGCGCGCGCAGGGGCTCGCCCGCCTCGCAATTACCTGCGGCTATGATCCGGACAGCATCACCGTCGGCGCGTCGATTGCCTGCAGCGGCGTATGCCTGACCGTCGTCGCGCGCGGCAAGGAAGGCAATCGCGGCTGGTTCGCGGTCGAAGCCGCCGCCGAGACGCTGCGCCTGACCACGGTAGGGAGCTGGCGGCGGGGCACGCGCATCAACCTGGAACGCGCGCTCAAGATTGGCGATGAGCTCGGCGGACATATCGTCGCCGGTCATGCGGATGGCCTCGCTACTGTGCTTAGACGCGAGGACTCGAGCGACACGGCGCGGTTCACCTTGCGCTTGCCCCAGCAACTTGCGCGGTTCATCGCTCCGAAGGGTTCAGTTGCTCTGGATGGGGTGTCGCTGACCGTCAACGAGGCGGTCGGCGATACATTCTCGCTCCTGATCATTCCGCACACCCTCAAAGTCACGACGCTCGCACTGCTCCGTGCCGGTGACGCGGTCAACCTCGAGGTCGACCTCATGGCGCGCTATGCAGCGCGGCTGATGGAGCGGTCCTAGGGATGGTCGCCGCTCACTTGCTTCCGACCCGATCCGCTTGGTACGACGCCCTGACACTGGAGACTGGTCATGGCCGAGCGCCGCCGCTCCGCCGGGGAAACTGCGTCGGACGGCGATTCAGGCGACCTCGAGGGCGCGCGAATCCTCATCGTGGAGGCACGCTTCTACGAGGATATTGCCGACGCCTTGTTCGCGGGCGCCATCCGTGCGCTGCAAAAGGCGGGTGCAGTCTTCGAGCGCGTGAGCGTGCCTGGCTCGCTCGAAGTCCCCCCTGCCATCGCGATGGCCGTCGATGCCGCCGAGCGTTCAGGCCGCCCCTATGACGGTGCGGTCGCGCTCGGTTGCGTCATTCGCGGCGAGACGCTGCATTTCGAGATCGTGTCGCAGGAATCGGCGCGCGCTCTGCTTGACCTCTCGATCACGCGCCGACTACCGATCGGCAACGGTATTCTCACCGTGGACACGAGCGCGCAAGCCTGGACGCGCGCGCGTCCGGAGGAGGCAGACAAGGGCGGCGATGCCGCCCGCGCCGCGCTTTCGCTCGTGCGTTTAAAGCGTCGTCTCGCGACGGGATGAGCCATGGCCCGCAACGGCGCGCCGAAGGACGAACGCAAGGCTAATCGCCGCGGCGCCGCCCGGCTTGCGGCGGTGCAGGCGCTCTATCAAATGGATATCGCCGGCACCGGCTTGAATGAAATCCTCGCCGAATTCGAGAGCCACTGGATCGGCCGCGAGGTTGAAGGGGCACAATATTTGCCGGCCGAGGGGGCGTTCTTTCGCGACGTGGTTTCGGGTGTGGTTAGGGAGCAGCGCAGCCTCGATCCTCTGGTCGACAAAGTACTGTCGGAGGGCTGGCCGCTCAAGCGAATCGAAGCAATCTTGCGGGCGGTGTTGCGTGCGGGTGCGTATGAACTTGGTCATCGCAGCGATGTCCCGGCGCGCGTCGTGGTCTCCGAGTACGTCGACGTGGCAAACGCTTTCGTCGACAAGGACGAGACCGGGATGGTCAATGCCGTGCTCGATCGGATCGCACGGCAGTTTCGGGCCGGCGAATTTTCGCCGCTCACACTGTAGCTATTTGGGCAGCCGATCGCGATGAGCGGAGACAGCACAGCGCAGTCCGGTGAAGAGCGCCTCATCGCGCGCTATTTCAAGCCACTCGCCAAACACCCCGGCGCCTTTGGGCTCGCCGACGACGCGGCCGCGATCGCGCCGCCGGCGGGTTGTGATCTCGTACTCAAGACCGATGGGATCGTCGGGGGAGTGCATTTTTTTCCCGATGACCCGCCCGATACCGTTGCCAGGAAAGCGCTGCGCGTGAACCTTTCCGATCTGGCGTCCAAGGGCGCACGGCCGCTGGGATTTCTACTCACGCTGGCGCTGCCCCAGGGCATCGACGATGCCTGGCTTGCACCATTCGCGCGCGGACTTGGAGCAGACGCCGAGGCGTTCGGTTGCCCGCTCTTGGGCGGTGATACCGATCGCACCACAGGACCGATCACCATTTCGATCGCGGCCTTCGGCGCGGTCCCGCATGGCGAGATGCTGCGCCGCGCCGGTGCCAAAGCGGGTGACCGCGTCGTGGTCACCGGAAGCATCGGCGACGCGGCCCTCGGCTTGCTGTTACGGCGCGATGCCTCCGCCGCTCAGCGCTGGGACCTTGACCGCGGAGCACGCGATTGGCTCGAGGCCCGTTATCTTGTGCCGGAACCACGTAACGCCATAGCCGAGATCCTCCGCACACACGCTTCGGCCGCCATGGACGTTTCTGATGGTCTTGCGGGCGACCTCGCCAAGCTCTGCCGCGCCTCTGCTGTCGATGCCGAAATCGCGGTGCCTCGAGTCCCGCTTTCCCAAAGCGCGCGCACCGCCCTCGCGAAGGAGCCCGCGCTGATGGAAACGATCCTGACCGGCGGCGATGACTACGAAGTTGTGGCATGCGTGCCGGCCGGTAAGGTCGAAGCGTTCCGCCGGCAAGCATCGGCGGCTGGCGTCGTCGTCAGCGACATCGGTGCCGTGGCGAAAGGGCAGGGGAAGGCGCATTTTCTCGGTGCGGACGGGCACCCGCTCGTATTTGCCCAAGCCGCGTTCAGTCATTTCTGAGCAGCCGGGCAAGGATGGCGCGATCAATCATCCGCCTTCCGCAGAGCCGTCGACAACGGCGATGGGAGAGCTCGGGTGCCTCGTTGTGTTACTATAAGCGCGCGAAGATTTAAGGGCACGCCATGCACGATACGACCGGTTTGGTTCGGCCGGCGAAGGACTACACGCCGGCCGACAACCCGCGCTTCCTCGAGTTGCATCGCCGCTTTCCAACGATTGCTTATCTGCGCGAGCATGCCCGCCGGCACGTGCCGAGCTTCGCCTTCGAGTACATGGATGGCGGCGCTGGTGCCGATGGCGGCATCGCGCGCAACTGGAACGCGTTCGACGCGATCGAGCTCGTGCCGCGCTATGGCGTGACCACCGCATTGCCGCCCATCGACGCCGAACTGTTCGGCCGGCGCTACTCGGCGCCGATCGGGGTCGCCCCCATGGGAGGTCCCTCGATCGTATGGCCTGGCGCCGATGAGCATCTCGCGGCCGCGGCGCAGCGCGCGCGCGTGCCCTATGTGCTGGGTCTCGTGGGTGGAATGACGGTCGAACGCGCCGCCGAGATTGCGCCCGACGTCCTGTGGTTCCAGCTCTATCGCTGTGCCCGCAACGAGCACGCCATCGGCTTCGATCTTGTCCGCCGCGCCCAAGCCGTCGGCGTACATGTCCTCGTTCTCACCGCGGATGTGCCGGTGCGCACGACTCGCCCACGCGAGGTAGTGGCCGGCATCACTTCGCCATTCCGACCCGATTGGCGCATGCTCGCAGGTATTCTGAGTTCCCCGGGCTACCTCAAGTCGCTCTGGCGGTATGGTCAGCCGCGCTTCGGCAATCTCAAGCCCTACGCCGGCGACACCACAGACGTGAACGAGATTGCAGCCTTCGTGAGGCGGGAGATGGGTGGCGCCTTCACCTGGGAGGAGGTCGCGTGCTATCGCGAGCGCTGGAAAGGACCATTGGTAGTGAAGGGGATACTTCATCCGACCGACGCCGAGACTTGCGTGTCGCTGGGAGTCGACGGAATCATCGTGTCCAACCACGGCGGCCGGCAAGTTGAAGCACTGCCGGCGGCCATCGACGCGCTTCCAGCCATCGTTAGCGCCGTCGGCGGCCGAGCGATCGTGATGCTGGACAGCGGGGTGCGCTCGGGGCTCGACGTGGTGCGCGCGGTCGCGCTCGGGGCCGATGCCGCATTCGCCGGCAAAGCGTTCCTGTGGGGCCTCGGCGCGCTCGGCGCGGAAGGCCCGCTTCACGTGATCGATCTCATGATCGACGAGATGAAATCTGCATTTGGTCAGATCGGCGCGCTGCGGCCGGCGCAAGCGCGCTCGGTGACGATCCGCCATCCTGGCGCGTTGCACTTCTGATCTGCGTTCCGGGTAAAGGCGGGTCTACAGATCCGCCACTAACGAAGGGTTCTTGCGGCGAATATCTTTGCAAGGAACCGTGACAAGGAGAAAGCGATGCGAACCGTACTCGGCGCGATTGCCATGTCGGCAGCTTTGGTCGCAAGCGACGCCTCGGCTCAGGGCGTGAATCTGACCGGTCCTTATCGGTGCGTCGCGGGTTGCGCATCCACCGGTCCTGGTCTCGCCTTCATTACTCAGAACGGCTGGGAGCTCAATTTGGTGAACGAGATCGGGCAGCCATCTCGAGGGTGGGTGGACTATCCCGGCCGGCTTTGGATCGCGAGGGCCAATCTCGGTGCGATCTATTCGCCGGATGGCATGACCGTTCAATTCGACAACGGAACGATCTGGCAGCGAGCGTTGGAAGGTCCACCTCCGCCGCAGCGTCGCCGCCGCCGATAAAGCGCGCCGGCATGCGGTGCTCTCGCCCCGAACCGAGGCGGCGTGTCGGGCGTTATGGAACGCTTGGCGTGGTCTGTTGGTGATTGGGCCTGGCGCAGGCTCGGGCGACGGCGTGCGTAAGGCCCGGTGTTAGAGGTCCAATTTAGGGTATACTGAAACTGGAAACGCTCTTGCGTGTAAAAAGGTCAATTATGATTGGTGATTCGGGCTGGCAGCCCAATCCCGCGGGGTGCGCTGCATTTGTGAAAGTGGCAGCCGTTGCAGTTATTGCCGGCGCCGCCCTTCTCTCGGCTTGCAGCCAGCCTTCGGATACGCAACCGCCGTCGGGGCAGCAGCAAGCAGCTGATGAACAGGCGCGCAGAGAGGCGGACGAAAAGGCATGGGCTGATGCCGAGAAGACCGGCACCGTCGCGGCATATACCGGCTATCTACAGAACTTCGGGTCCGGCGCGCATGTCGCCGAGGCGAGCCAGCGGATCGTCGCGCTCAACGAGCAGGCCCGCAAGGCGGCGGACGAGAAGGCCTGGGCGGACGCTGAGAAGACCGGCACGGCTGCGGCATACATGGCCTATATTCAGAATTTCGGTGGCGGCGCGCACGTCGCCGAGGCGCGCCAGCGCGTTAGCGAATTGAGCCGCAGGGAGGCTGACGAGAAGGCCTGGGCCGATGCAGTGCGCGCCGGCACAGCCTCCGCGTTCACGGCATACACGCAGAACTTCAGCTCCGGCGCACACGTTGCCGAGGCGCGCCAGCGGCTTGCGGCCCTCGACGAGCAGGCCCGCAAGGACGCTGACGAGAAGGCTTGGGCCGAAGCGGTGCGCACAGGCACCGCCGCGGCGTTCGACAGTTACGTTCAGAAATTCGGCTCCGGCGCGCACGTGGCCGAGGCACGCCAGCGGCTTGCGGCGCTCGACGAGCAAGCCCGCAAAGAGGCCGATGAAAATGCCTGGGCCGATGCCCAGCGGGCAGGCACCGCCGGGGCATACAGCGCGTATGTGCAGAAGTTCGGCTCCGGCGCGCATGTCGCCGAGGCGCGCCAGCGCGCTGCCGCGCTCGAGACGCAAGCGCGAAAGGACGTTCCCGCCATCGATATTCAGAAAACCTGCAAGGCTGCCGCCGGTGCAATGGTCAGCTTGATGGGCGGCAGCACAACGGAGCAGGACGTCAATGCGTGTCTCGATTCCGAGCAAAAGGCGCGGGATCAGATCGTCAAGGACCAGGCGACGTATTCACCCGCCGACAAAAAGCAGTGCATGCGAACGGGGGTCTATCTCCCAAGCTACGTGGAATGGCTCACATGTCTCGAGATGGAACGGGACGTGAGAAAGATGGAGCGTCAACCGGCGGGTTTTGGATCGGGTCCCTGGACGCTGCCGAAAGTGAGCCCCGCGATCAACTCGGCCGGGCGCTGACAAGCCAACAACGCCATTCTTTCGAGCGTTGCGTCGCGGGAGCGTTTTTGGCAATGTCCGCGCCGCTTTAGCCGCGCCGCGGGCGATACATCGGGCACGGCGCAGGCGGCGGCCGGCATTCGCTCGGCCGTTTCCTCAACCGGGGTTTCGACAATGACCGCTCTTTGGCTGATCGTCCTTTGTGGCGTGCTCGCTGTCCTTTACGCCGTTTGGGCGATTCGGTCGGTGCTGGCGGCCGACCCAGGCAGCGTGCGGATGCAGGAGATCGCAGCGGCCGTACGCGAAGGCGCACAGGCTTATCTCAAACGCCAGTACACCACGATCGGCATCGTCGGCATCGTGATCTTCTTCATCCTGGCATATTTCCTCGGATGGTTGGTGGCGGTTGGATTCTTGATCGGCGCGGTGCTCTCGGGGGCAGCGGGCTTCATCGGCATGAACGTGTCTGTGCGCGCCAATGTGCGCACCGCCCAAGCGGCGATCCGGTCGCTTGCGGATGGGCTCGAATTGGCATTCAAAGCC
>JBJMTU010000306.1:0-10058 GCA_045811545.1 Xanthobacteraceae bacterium
CGCGAGCCGGTCGAGCCCGAGCGTGCGACCACCGCGGTGTTCTATTCGATCTCCAATTGCCAGCGCGGGCTCGCCGGCGTGTCGTTCGGTCATTTTCTCATCAAGCAGGTGGTCGAAGAGGTCAGCCGTGAATTTCGGCGCTTGTCGACGTTCATCACGCTGTCCCCGGCGCCGAACTTCGCCGAATGGCTCAAGGGCGAGCGCGCCAAGCCGCGTTCGATTGCGCTCAGCGCCGAGGATCGCGCCGCTCTTGCCGCGCTCGACCGTCCGGATTGGTGGCGGCAGGAGACGACGGCGGAGACGATTCGCGAGCCGCTGTTGCGGGCAGCCGCCTGGTATTACCTGCGCGCACGCTCGGCGCGCGGCACGCCGCTCGATTCGGTGGCGCGCTTCCATCTCGGCAACGGCGCGCGGCTCGAGCGGCTCAACTTCCTCGCCGACACCTCGGAGCGGGCGTTGCAGCAATCGCACGGTCTGATGGCGAATTACCTTTACGATCTCGAGCACATCGAGCAGAACCACGAGGCCTATGCGCAGCAACACGCGATCGTCGCCGCGAGCGCGGTGACGCGCCTCGTGCGTGCGCCCGCGCGCGATGCTGCCCCGGCGGCAGAGTAACACCGGATCCCACGCATCGGCCGCTATACTGTCATCCCCGCGCATAGCGCGTCGAAGACGCGCGTAAACGCGCTTATGCCGGGGACCCATAACGACCGCCTCTGGAATATGGGTCCCCGCAACGGGGTCCCCGCGACGCGAGCGTCGCGGGGTGCCCCTCGCGGGGACGACGGCGGCGATGTGGTGCCGAGGCCCGACGCTAGGCGCGCCCGTAAACCGGCACGACTGCGCCGCGGGTGACGCGGTTCTCCGGTGACGCGAGAAACAGGATCGTCGCGGCCACCTCCTCGACCTTCGCCCAGGCGGCATGATCCGCCTTCGGCATGGATCGCCGGTTCGCCGGCGTATCCATCGTCGAAGGCGCAATCGCGTTGACGAGAATGCCTGCCTTCACGGCCTCTTCGGCCAAGGCCACGGTGAGCGCCGCGACCGCCGCCTTGCTGGCGGTGTAGGCGGCCATGCCGGCGCCCGCGCGCCATTCGAGCGCAGGGCGGGTCGCCACATTGACGATGCGCCCGCCCGCACCAGCCGCTGTCATCGCCTTGACCGCGCCCCGACAGCACAGGAACGCGGTGACGAAGTTCATCTCGATTTGCTTCATCAAATCGGACTTGGTCGTCTCCGCGACGGGCGCCATGGCAAAGCCGCCGACGAGGTGGATCGAAGCCCAGAGTCCCGGCACGCCGGCGTAAAGCTTGGCGACGGCAGCCTCCTGGGCCAAATCGATATCGGCGATGAGCTCGACTTTGGCGTGATTGCGCAACGCAAAGCGATCGGCTTCCGCGCGGTCGATATAGGGGACGTGGCAGACGGCGCCGGCCTCGATCAGCGCGCCGACCGTTGCGGTGCCGAGCGCGCCGGTTCCGCCGGTGACGACGACGTGACGGTCGCGATAGTCCATCGAGCCCTCCCGTTGCTGGCAAACGCAGTCGCATCATTGACCATCGGTCGATCGATGCAAGACCGATGGTGAGCCCGCGATCTTGAGCCGGCTTGTCCGGCGCGCCATGCTCATCTGGCGCAGCATGGAATCAGCAGGCATGTTCGATCTCGCCATTGTCGGCGGCGGCATCAATGGCACCGGGATTGCCCGCGACGCCGCCGGCCGGGGCTTGCGCGTTTTGCTCGTCGAGCAGAACGATCTCGCCTCCGGCACCTCGTCCGCCTCGACCAAGCTCATCCATGGGGGTCTGCGCTATCTCGAGCATGGATGGCTGCGCCTGGTGCGCGAGGCACTCAGCGAGCGCGAAGTGATGTTGCGCATGGCGCCGCACCTCATCCGGCCTATGCGCTTCGTGCTGCCGAGCGAGCCGGGCGTGCGTCCAGCATGGATGCTGCGCCTCGGGCTATTCGTCTATGACCACCTCGGCGGGCGGCAAAGCCTTCCGCCGGCCCGCGCCGTCGACTTGGCAAATGGCCCGCTCGGGGCCGCGCTGAAGCGGCGCTATGAGCGCGGCTTTGAATACTCGGATTGTTTTGTGGACGACGCGCGACTGGTCGTGCTCACCGCGCTCGATGCGGCCGAGCGCGGCGCCGTGATCCGCACCCGCACCCGCTGCATCAGGGCCGAACGCGGCGCCGCCTGGCGCTTGACGCTCGAGGTGCGGGGCCGCCGCGATATCGTGAGCGCCCGCATCCTCGTCAACGCGGCGGGACCTTGGCTCAAGCTGTTCGCGACGAGCGTGCTCGGCAATGCCGCTTCGCTGCCCGCTCGGCTCGACAAGGGAAGCCATATCGTGGTGCGGCGACTGTTCGATCACGACCGCGGTTACATCGTCCAGATCCCGGACCGGCGAGTCGTATTCGCGCTGCCATTCGAGCAGGATTTCACGCTGATCGGCACGACCGACCAGCCGTTTATGGAAGACCCGAGCGGCGCCGCACCTAGCGCCGAGGAAATCGCCTATTTGTGCAACGTCGCCAACGCGCACTTTCGCGAGCGATTAAGTCCCGCCGACGTGGTTTGGTCGTTCGCCGGCGTTCGCTCGCTCTATGACGACGGCTCCAAGCGGGCGCAGGACATAAGCCGCGATTACGTCTTGAGCCTCGATCAACGCGAGGCTCCGCTCCTGACCGTTTACGGCGGCAAGATCACGACCTATCGCCGGCTCGCCGAACAGGCGATCGACCGCGTTGCCCATATCGTCGAGGCCGGACCGACATGGACCAAAGGATCGCATCTGCCCGGCGGAGATTTCTCTTGGGACAGCCTGGGGGCGCTCATCGCGCACACGCGCAAATCGCGACCATTTCTCAGCGAGGAGCACGCGTTGCGTCTGGTGCGCGCCTACGGCACGCGCGTCGAACGCGTGCTCGGGCCTGCGCGGAGCTTCGAAGACCTGGGGCCCCGCATCGGCGCCGACCTCACGGCTGCGGAGTTGCGCTATCTGGTGGAGCAGGAATGGGCGCAGAGCGCAGGCGACGTGCTGTGGCGGCGCACGAAACTAGGCTTGCGCTTTTCCTCCACAGAACGCGCACGCTTGGCAAACGTCATGGCTGCGATGGTCACGGACAGATGAGAGAGTCTCGCGTCGGCCATCGACCAGTCGGCGGCGCATATGGTACGTGAATTGACCATCGGCGCCGCACCCTGCCGTTCACGGCATCGCAGGTGAAACGAATTTGCCCGATTACCTTCTCGCCATCGACCAGGGTACGACGTCCACACGCGCGATCCTGTTCGATGCCGCGCTGACGCCGGTCGCAACCGCGCAGCAGGAATTTACGCAACTTTACCCGGCGTCGGGCTTGGTCGAGCACGATGTCGAAGACATCTGGTCGACGGTCGTCGCAACCGTCCGCGCGGCGATCGCGGGCGCAGGGGCCGACGCGAAAGATATCGCCGGCATCGGCATCACCAACCAGCGCGAGACCACGATTGTGTGGGAGCGGGCGACCGGCCGCCCGATCCACCATGCCATCGTTTGGCAGGATCGGCGCACGGCGGATGCCTGCGCCGCTCTGCGGCAGGCCGGACATGAGGCGACGATCGCGGCGCGCACCGGCCTCGTGCTCGATCCGTATTTTTCGGCGACCAAGATCGCTTGGCTGCTCGACCAGGTCGAGGGCGCGCGGGCGGCGGCCCAGGACGGCCGGCTCGCCTTCGGGACCGTGGACAGCTTCCTGTTGTGGCGGCTCACCGGCGGCAAGGTGCATGCCACCGACGCGACGAACGCCGCGCGCACCCTGCTGATGAACATCCGCGACGGAAGCTGGGATGCCGAGCTGTGCGAATTATTCGCTGTGCCGCAAGCCCTGCTGCCGCCGATCCGCGACTGCGCGGGCGACTTCGGAACCACCGATCTGTTCGGCGGGCAAATCCGCATCCTGGGTGTCGCGGGCGACCAGCAGGCGGCCACGGTGGGGCAGGGCTGCTTTGCCCCGGGCATGGTGAAATCGACCTACGGCACCGGCTGCTTTGCGCTGCTCAACACCGGCGATCAGCCGGTTGCGTCCAAGAACCGCCTTCTCACGACGATTGCCTATCAGCTCGAGGGCAAACGCACCTACGCGCTCGAAGGCGCAATCTTCATCGCCGGGGCGGCGGTGCAATGGCTGCGTGATGCGCTCAAGGTGATCGCCGCGGCGCCGGACGTGAACGCGCTCGCTGCGGCGGCCGATTCTACTGAGCAAGTTTATCTCGTGCCCGCCTTTGTGGGACTCGGCGCGCCGTGGTGGGATGCGCAAGCACGCGGCGCCATCTACGGCCTCACCCGCAAGTCGGGTGTGGCCGAACTCGCGCGCGCGGCCCTGGAGGCGGTCGGCTACCAGACGCGCGACCTGCTCGAGGCCATGCACGCGGACTGGCCGGCGGCCGGCGCGAGTTCCGTGTTGCGCGTCGACGGGGGCATGGCGGCGAGCGATGTCGGCATGCAATTCCTTGCCGACATTCTGGCGGCCCCGGTCGATCGTCCCGTCGTCATGGAGACCACCGCGCTCGGCGCCGCCTATCTCGCGGGCCGTGCCGCGGGATTGTGCCCGGATCTGCCGGGCTTTGCCGCGACGTGGAAACGCGAGCGGCGCTTCGAACCGCAGATGGACGCCGCCACGCGCGCGCGCAAGTGGGCGGGCTGGCGCGACGCAGTCGCGCGCACGCTCAGCCGAGGTTGACCATTGTCAGCGGAAACGCGGGACATTGAGCCGCGCCTCGCGTGCCGTTAGCGTGGCGGCGTGGAGTACGCCGGCGATACGAAGAGCGATCCGCAGCGGCGCGGCACGCGCCGAACGTTTGCGCCTTGGGCGGACCCGAGCGCGCGGCCGCTCGTGCGCTTCGACGACGTGAGCAAGCGATTTGGTGCTGCGAGTGCAGTCGAGCGGGTCTCGCTCGACATCTTCCCGGGCGAGTTTTTTGCGCTACTCGGGCCGTCCGGCTGCGGCAAGACCACGCTGCTGCGCCTGCTTGCCGGGTTTGAGACGCCGGACCAAGGACGCATTCTGCTCGATGGCGTCGATATCGCTCCCGTGCCGCCCTACCGCCGGCCGATCAACATGATGTTCCAGAGCTACGCGCTGTTCCCCCACCTCACGGTCGAGGGCAACGTCGCGTTCGGGCTCAAGCAGGAGCGACTTTCCAAGGCCGAGATTGCCGCGCGGGTCGACGAGATGCTGGCCCTGGTGCGGCTCGAGGGCTTCGCCACCCGCAAGCCGCACCAACTCTCCGGCGGCCAGCGCCAGCGCGTCGCGCTCGCGCGTTCCTTGGTCAAGCGTCCGCGTCTTCTGCTGCTCGACGAACCGCTGGCGGCGCTCGACAAAAAGCTGCGCGGCGAGACCCAGTTCGAGCTGATGCAGCTGCAACAGAGACTCGGCCTGACCTTCCTCATCGTCACGCACGACCAGCAGGAGGCGATGACGGTTGCCGACCGCATCGCGGTCATGGACCGCGGCCGTCTCATTCAAGTCGCCACTCCGCAAGAGATCTACGAGCGGCCGAATTCGCGCTGGGTCGCGGACTTCATCGGCGACGTCAATCTGCTCGAGGGCCGTGTGCTGGAGGCGAATGCGTCGGGAACGGTGGTCGCAAGCGACGCAGCCGGGCGGCTGCATGCGCTTTCGCCCGCGGATGTAAAACCAGGCGACGTCGTGTGGGTGGCGCTGCGGCCCGAGAAGGTGCGCATCGCGCATGCGCCGCCGCCGACCGAACGGGAGAATTGCGTCGCCGGCCAGGTGACGGACATCGGCTATCTCGGCGACCTCTCGATCTACAAGGTGCGCCTCGATAACGGCACGGTCATGAAGACGGCTGTAGCGAACGTGACGCGTCTTCTCGAGCGGCCCATTGGTTGGGACGACCGCGTGTGGCTCTCCTGGGCGCCCGAGGCAGCCATGGTGCTGACGCGATAGGGGAGGGCGGTATGAACGGAGCAATGACCAAACGGGGCGAGCACCGATCTTGGGGCGAAAGGCTGATCGTGCTCGTTCCTTATCTGTGGCTCACCGCCTTTTTCCTGCTTCCATTCCTGATCGTGCTCAAGATCAGCATCTCGCACACGGCGATCGCGCAGCCGCCTTATACGCCTGTCTTCGATCCTGCCGCCGGTTGGTCGGGCGTCATGGAAGCTGTCTCCGCACTTTCGTTCGAGAATTACGCTTTGCTCGGCTCCGATTGGCTCTACCTCGCCTCTTATCTCAAGAGCCTCGAGATAGCGGCCGGATCGACGCTGCTGCTGCTGCTAATCGGGTTTCCGATCGCCTACGGCATGGCGCGCGCCCCCCGACGCTGGCAGCCCGTGATATTCGTCCTGGTGGTACTGCCGTTATGGACCTCGTTCCTCATCCGCATCTATGCCTGGATCAACATTCTTCAACGCGACGGCTTGCTCAATCAGCTCCTGCTAGCACTACGCATCGTCGATGAGCCGCCGGCTTGGCTCTCGACCGACACGGCGGTCTACATCGGTATCGTGTACTCCTATCTTCCGTTCATGGTGCTGCCGATCTACGCAACGCTGGAAAAATTGGACCAGACGCTGCTCGAGGCTGCTGCCGACCTCGGCTGCCCGAACTGGAAAGCATTCTGGCTGGTGACGCTGCCGCTGTCGCGCCCGGGCGTGATGGCGGGGACTTTGCTTTGCTTCATTCCGATCGTGGGCGAGTTTGTCATCCCCGATCTTCTCGGCAGCTCGCAGACCATGATGATCGGCCAGACCCTGTGGGCCGAGTTTTTCGCCAACAAGGATTGGCCGGTGGCCTCTGCGGTCGCCGTCGTGCTGCTCTGCCTGCTCGTCGTGCCGATCGTCGTCTATGAGCAGATGCAGGCGCGTGATCTCGCAGGCGGACGCTGACCATGCGCAGGGCATCTTGGTTCAATGTCGGTTCGCTCGCGTTAGGGCTTGCCTTTCTCTATCTGCCGATCGTCATCCTGGTGATCTATTCTTTCAACGGCTCGCGGCTCGTCACCGTCTGGGGCGGCTGGTCGATGCGCTGGTACGCCGAGCTCATCAACGATCGGGCCATGCTGGAATCGGCTTGGGTGACGCTGCGCATTGCGCTGCTGTCGGCGAGCGCGGCGACCGTGCTCGGCACGCTTGCGGCCATCGCACTGGTACGGTTTGGGCGCTTCCGCGGCCGCGTGCTGTTTTCCGGCATGATCTATGCGCCGCTGGTGATGCCCGAGGTCATCACCGGGCTCGCGCTCTTGCTCCTATTCGTGGCGATCGACGTCGACCGAGGTTTCTGGACGATCACCATTGCTCACACCACGCTGATCATGTGCTTCGTTACGGTGGTCGTGCAATCGCGGCTGCTAAGTTTCGACACGAGCCTCGAAGAAGCAGCGATGGATCTTGGTTGCCCGCCGCTGAAAACGTTTCTAACCGTGACCTTGCCGCTGATCGCGCCCGCGCTGGCGTCGGGTTGGATGCTCGCCTTCACCTTGTCGCTCGACGATCTCGTGATCGCGAGCTTCACCACCGGTCCGGGCGCGACAACGCTGCCGATCCGAATCTATTCGGAGGTCCGCCTCGGCGTGAAGCCGGAGATCAACGCCATCTGCGCGATCCTGATCGCGATCGTTGCGGTCGGGATTGTCGCCGCCTCGTTGCTTACGAAGTTTCACGATGTCGGGCGTGGCGGCGTCGCAGGCCTTCCCGCTCGCTGAGAGGGTTGGTTGGCGAGGGGCTAGCGGGTATCTCGGCGGGGCTCGCTGTCGGTTTTCCCGGGCATCGATCCCGGGCCGCCCGCGTCGGCCGGCGCGGAGCTGCCTGCCAGGGCCGGCGCTGCGGCTGCCGGGGGTGTCTCTGCCGGCGCCGCGCCGGTCAGCCGCTCGATTGCCGAGCGCACCGGATCGCGCAGGCTGCGCACCGCGTCCAAAATGGGCTGTGCCGCGCCCGAGCGCTGAATCCGGCTCTGCGGATCCGGCAGTATGATCGGGTCGTCCCAGGATCCCTGCACCATGAAGGGCAACTCGAATGCCGGCGCAGCCGTGCCGCTCGTGGAAATCGCAAGCAGGCTCGCGGTTCCCCTGAGGTCGAGGTCCCGCTCGGGAATTGACGCCGATCCCGCCAATGCGAGACCGACGCTCGGCCCCTCCATGCGCACGTCTTCGACGTTCGCCATGCCTTGGATGATTCGCAGGTTGACGAGGAGCGTCTCGTAGGGTGTCTTGCCGGTACGGAACTCGCCGCCCCCGGAGAGTGGTCGGCGCTCGATGCGCTTGAGCAATTGCTCGACGTTGAAGCCCGCGATCGCGCCCTTGCGGCTGGTGAGGCTCGCCGTGCCGTTCAGTCCCTTGGTCAAGTCGTAAACGCTCCGGCCGGAGCTGTCGATCGCGAACCCGAAATTACCTTTGCCCTCAAGTCGGCGAATTCCGAACACCTCACCGAGGCATTGCTCGAGATCGACATCAGCGAATTGCAGTTGCGCCTTGAAGTCGGTCCCGGCCGGCGATTTGGCAAGCCCGAACGTGCCCTTGACCACGCCGCCGAAGGCCTGCGACTCGCCGACCGCGACCGCGAGATTACCGTCGCGCAGATTTGCTGCCACCGCCGTGCGCCCCAGTTTGACATTCGCGACGTTGACGCGAGCGGCTGACAGTCTGAGATCAAGCTGGAGGCCGTCGAGGCCATCGAGCGCAATCGGCTTGCTGTCCCAGCCCCGCTCGCCTGCAGCCAGCAAACGGACTGCGGAGACATACGGCGTCAGATCGAGCCCCTCCGTGGCAAGCGTTCCCTGCAAGCTTTGCCGTCCGTCGAAGGTCAGCACGCCTTCGCCGGTATTGCCGTCGAGTTCAATGTTGACGCCCGAAAGGGAGATGGTCCCGCCGACTACGTTCGTTTGCGCTTTGAGCGCGAAGCGGCCAAATCCGCCGCCCGGCGGAGTGTGCTGGCCGGCCCAGCGCAGCGTATCGCGAATGGAAACGGCATAGGCCGCAAGCGTGCCCTCCATCTTGAGCGTGGGGCGATGGCTGATGTAGCCGTCGAACGCGAGTTTAAGCGGCGCTCCGGCGAGACGGAGTTTGAGGCCGGATCGCTCGCCTAGCAGCGCGGCGGCGAAGTCGGTCAGGCTGACGGTGGCGTCGATCGGCTCGTCATGCCACGCGAAGCGTCCGGTGGCGGCGAAGCTTCGGGAGATCGATGGCCAGGCGAGGGCCATTTCCACATTCGAGATCGACTCCAGGACCTTGTAGGCCTCATCGCGCAGGATGACGGTGCCGTCGGTGATCCGGATCTCCGAGAACGACGCGGGGCGGTCCGGGCCGGATTTGAGATTCCGCGCCAGCGTCTCGATGTGGTCGGACCAGTTTGAGCTCCGGTCGTCGTTGAAAATGATTGCGATGGTCGGGCGTATGAGTGAAACGTCCGCGATCTCGATGCGCCCGATCAACAGCGGGAAAAAGCGCAAGCGCGCGACCACATGCTCGGCCGTGAGTGCCGGCGCGCCGGTGTTGGCACCCAGCGTCACATCGTCGAAGCTCACCGCGCTCGCTGGGAACAGCGAGACCGAGGCCTCGCCCCAAAGCACCGGGTCGAGCCCGGTCACCGCGCGGATTTCGGCCTGTACGGCTTTGCGCACCGCCTCGGCCGGCAGCAACCACGGCAAGATCACAAGAGCGGCGACAGCGGCGGCGGCGACCACCGCAGCGGCAAATCCAAGGCGCTTAATGCCAACGGCCGCGGCCACGACGCGTCTTTCCCAACGTTCGCCGGCCAAGCGGGCCGGCCATTACCCAAGGGAGATCAAAGTGCAATTCTGGAAGCTGACCGCGCAACTTGCAATTGCTCTGTGACCCTTTCGTGGCCGCAACCGCGCCGATCGGATCGGGTTTTTCGATGCTTTGCCAATCCTTTACGCCGCGGCTAAAGCGTTCGCGGTGTGGTAGTCGGCTGCGGTCTTGCCGCGAATCTCCTCGAGCGTGACGCCCGCGGCAACTTCAATCAGGGTCATTCCTGCGCCGCCCTTCTTGTCGATGGTAAAAACGCCGAGATCGGTGATCACCATATCCA
>JBJMTU010000307.1:0-4635 GCA_045811545.1 Xanthobacteraceae bacterium
ACCCGGATGGTGCCGCCGCAGGAGAGCCCGACCTTCCAGGCGGTCTCGTCGGCCACGCCGAATTCGAGCGTCTTCGGCTTGCCGCTCTCGATTACGTCGAGCGCCTCGGTGACCACCGCGCCTTCCACGCAGCCGCCCGAGACGCTGCCGAGAAAATTGCCTTCGTCGTCGATCACCAGGTTCGAGCCCACCGGTCGCGGCGCCGAGCCCCAGGTCTCCACCACGGTTGCGAGCGCAACTCCGCGTCCTTTCGCCCGCCACTCCTCGGCCGCTCGCAGGATGTCTTCATCGCGCGCCAGCATATGCACCTCCATTTCAGGGCGAGTAGCGAACAGCGGGTAACCGGAAGGGATACTGTTCGCTATTCGCCACGCGCGGTCCGCGCCCTCTTCCGGCTTCGTCCCGTATTAGATGGATCGTCCCCGCACGCCCGGCAATGACCATCATGCGACCTTATCCAACCAGGCCTTTGGATCGCCAGCCCGGCCGTCCGTCGCCGAGAGTGCGCGCACCAGGTCCGCAATCGACTCCAGATTGTGAATCGGACGTAGTTCGTCGACGTGCGGCACCATCGTGCGAATGCCTTTGGCTTTGGCTTCGAACCCGGAGAAACGCAGCAGCGGATTGAGCCAGATCAGCCTACGGCAGGAGCGGTGCAGCCGGTCGATCTCGAAGGCCAAGCGGTCGTCCGGATCGCGCTCGAGCCCATCCGTGATGAGCAGCACGATCGCGCCCTCGGTGAGCACGCGCCGCGCCCACAACTTGTTGAACGCGCGCAGCGAGGTCGCAATCCGCGTGCCGCCCGACCAGTCGGCGACGTTCGCCCCGACCGCAGCCAGCGCCTCGTCGGGATCCTTGGCCTTGAGCGCGCGCGTCACATTGGTGAGCCGAGTGCCAAACAGAAACGTGTGGACGCGTTTGCGCGCATCCGTCACCGCGTGGAGGAAATGCAGGAACAGCCGCGTGTACTGGCTCATGGACCCGGAAATATCGAGCAGCGCCACGATCGGCGGAGATTTCCTGCGCGGCCCGAGATACTTGAGATCGATGACCGCGCCACCGGCTTTCAGGCTTGCCCGCAGCGTGCGGCGAATGTCGACGAGATGACCGTGACGATGCGGCGCAAGGCGCCGCGTCTTCACCTCGTCGATCGACAGCACCAGGCGTTTGATCGCATCCTTGGCGGCGGCGATCTCCGCCGCCGTCATCTGTGCGAAGTCCTTCTTCTGCAGCACCTCGCGATCGGAGACGGTGAGACGCGCGTCCACCTCGAGTTGCGGCGGTTTGCGCTCGGCCTCCGCGAGACCCGAGAGCAGCGCCTCCTGGATGCGCTGGGCGCCCGGCGGCGCCTTCTCGTCTTCGCGCGGCGGCGCCTGCGGCAGCATGGCTGCGAGGAGCTTGTCGAGCATGCCGCGCCGGCGAAAGAAGATGCGGAACGCCTGATCGAAGAGGAGTGAATGCTCGTGGCGCTTCACTAAAACCGCGTGCAGCGTCCAATAAAAATCGTCGCGCGTCCCGACACCGGCGGCCTCGACCGCGGCGAGCGCATCCATGACCGCTCCGGGCCCGACCGGAATGCCAGCCGCGCGCAACGCGCGGGCGAAAAGGACGATGTTTTCGGCGAGACGCGGCTGCTGCGCTTCGTTGCGGCCGGCGCCAGAGTCGCGGACGAAATCGGCGGCGAACGTCGGCTGATGGGCAAATGGCACCGATCGATGCATGAGGTTTTCGTCCGCTGCCCCGTCACTCCGCCGCCCGCAGCTCGGCGCGTACCTCGTCGATCAGCTCCTTGACCTTGCCGCCTTCGATCCGCGCGATGTCGTCCTGATACTTGAGCAACACGCCGAGCGTGTCGGAGACGGTCGAGGGATCGAGCGCCGCCGCGTCAAGCTCGGCGAGGGCGGCTGCCCAGTCGAGCGTCTCGGCCACCCCCGGCGCCTTGAACAGATCCTCCTGGCGTAGCGCCTGCACGAAATGCACGACCTGCTCGGACAAGGTCTTGCCGATCCCCGGCACCTTGGCACGCACAATCCTGAGCTCGCGCTCGGCCATGGGATAACCGAGCCAGTGGTAGAGGCAGCGGCGCTTGAGTGCGTCGTGAATTTCGCGGGTGCGGTTGGACGTGATCACCACGATCGGCGACTGTACCGCCTTGACGGTGCCGAGCTCCGGAATGGTGATCTGAAAGTCGGCGAGCACTTCCAAAAGAAAGGCCTCGAAGGCTTCGTCGGCGCGGTCGAGCTCGTCGATCAGCAGCACCGGCGCGCCCGCCGGATCCGGCTCGAGCGCTTGCAGCAGCGGCCGCTTGATAAGGAAGCGCTCGGAGAACACGTCATGCTCGAGCCGCTCGCGATCGTGGCCGCCTTCGGCCTCGGCGACGCGGATTGCGATCATCTGCGCGGCATAGTTCCATTCGTAGACGGCGGCGGAGACGTCGAGGCCCTCGTAGCATTGCAGCCGGATGAGGCGGCGGCCGAGCGTCGAGGACAGCACCTTGGCGACCTCGGTCTTGCCGACGCCGGCTTCGCCCTCGAGAAACAAGGGCCGGCCCATCTTCAGCGCGAGAAACAGCACGGTCGCGAGCGAGCGGTCGGCGAGATAATCGGCGCGCGCGAGCAGATCGAGGGTGGCGTCGATCGAGTCGGGCAGCGAACGCGGCGTCAGTGTCATGACGCCGACCTTATAGCTCGTTGCCTCTGGGCTTGTCCTGCCAAGAACGCAGACGTGGGGCGCGTTCAGGGATCGAGAAGTTATAGACCGTCGTCCCCGCGAAAGCGGGGACCCATGACCACCACCTCTGGAATATGGGTCCCCGCTTGACGACGGCGGATGCCTGATTGCGGATCACGCTGCCGCCGCGACCGCCCGGCGCGCCAGCACGCCGACCAGGTGCGCCCGGTATTCGGCGCTGCCGTGGATATCGCTCGCCATACCATCTGCCGGCACGGTCATCCCTTCGAGCGATTTCGGACCGAAGCGTTTCTTGAGCGCCTCCTCGAACGCGGTCACGCGAAACACCCCGTTGCTACCCGCGCCCGTGACTACCACGCGGATCTCCGAACTGCGCTTCGACACGAACACGCCGACCAGCGCATAACGCGACGCCGGGTTGGGAAATTTCACGTACGCGGCCTTGTTCACCTTCGGAAACTGCACCTTGGTGATGATCTCGTCCGGCTGGAGCGCGGTTTCGAACAGGCCTGTGAAGAACTCGTCGGCAGGAATGCGCCGCTTGTTGGTGATGATGGTGGCGCCGAGCCCCAGCGCGGCCGCCGGATAGTCGGCGTTGGGATCATTATTTGCGAGCGAGCCGCCGATCGTGCCGCGATGACGGACCGCCGGATCGCCGATCTTGCCGGCGACCTCCGCCAGCGCCGGAATGTTTTCCCTGACGACGGGCGAGGTCTGCACCTCGACGTGGGTCGTCATCGCGCCGATGATGAGCGAGCGCCCTTTCATCTCGATGCCGCTCAAGCCCTCGACCTTCGACAGGTCGACGAGATGCTTCGGGCCGGCGAGGCGCAGCTTCATCGTCGGAATCAACGTATGGCCGCCCGCGAGCAGCTTGGCCTCTTCTTGCTTGGCCAAGAGGTTCGCGGCCTGGCGCACCGTCGTCGGCCGGTGTTGGGTGAATGCATACATCGTGACCGCTCCTATGCCGCTTCGCGTCTGTCGTTGGCTTTCTGCAGCGCCTGCCACACCGCCTGCGGTGTTGCCGGCATGGCCAAATCCTCGGTGCCGATGGCGTCGGTGATGGCGTTGATAACCGCCACCGGCGCGGCGATTGCGCCCGCCTCACCGCAGCCTTTGATGCCGAGGGGATTCGAAGGCGACGGCGTTCTCGTCATGTCGACCTTGAACGACGGCAGATCGTACGCCCGCGGCATGCAGTAATCCATGAGCGAGCCGGTGACGAGCTGGCCGTCCTTGTCATAGACCGCGCCCTCGAGCAGCGCCTGGCCGACACCTTGCGCGATGCCGCCGTGCACCTGGCCCTCGACGATCATCGGATTGACCACCGTGCCGAAGTCGTCGACCGCGGTCCAGGCCACGATCTCGCTTTCGCCTGTCTGCGGATCGATCTCGACCTCGCAGATGTGGCAGCCGGCGGGAAATGTGAAGTTGGTGGGATCGTAGAACGCACCTTCCTTCAAGCCCGGCTCCAGTTCCTGCCCGCTAAATTTGTGCGCGATATAGGCGTTGAGCGCGACCTCGCCCCAGGCCGCCGATTTGTCGGTGCCGGCGACCGTGAACTTGCCGTCCTCGAACACGATGTCGCCTTCGGCCGCCTCCAGCATGTGTGCCGCGACCTTCTTCGCCTTGACCTCGATCTTATCGAGCGCCTTTACGATCGCGGAGATGCCGACCGCGCCCGAGCGCGAGCCATAGGTGCCCATCCCGAATTGCACCTTGTCGGTGTCGCCATGCACGACGCTGACGTTCTCGATCGGGATGCCGAGCCGCTCACAGACGACCTGCGCGAAAGTCGTCTCGTGCCCCTGGCCATGCTGGTGACAGCCGGTGAGGATTTCAATCGTGCCGGTGGGGTTGACGCGCACCTCCGCCGATTCCCACAGCCCGACCCCACAGCCGAGCGAGCCGACCGCTTGGCTCGGCGCAATCCCGCAGGCCTCG
>JBJMTU010000308.1:0-6143 GCA_045811545.1 Xanthobacteraceae bacterium
CCCGACCCTTCCACCTTTCGCGTACTGCCCTGGGCGCCCGGCGTCGGTTGGGTGCTGTGCGATGAATATTTCAACAGCGGCGTGCCGTTTCATTTCTCGCCGCGGCACCTGTTGCGCAGACAAGTCGAGCGGCTTGCGAAGAAGGACGTGGCCCTGATCGTGGGTCTCGAGATCGAGTGGTACCTACTGCGCGCCGCGCAAGACGAGCTTGGCGACCACAATATCGGCTTCCCCGGTGTGCGCGGGCAGCCGATCAAGACGGCTCCGCCCGAGCCCGGCTTTTCCTACCATTCCGAATCCAACATGGATTTGATGCAGCCGGTGCTCTCCGCGCTCGCCGATCATTTCGACAAGCTCGGATTGCCGCTGCGATCGATCGAGAACGAATGGGGACCGGGCCAGCTCGAGTGCACCTTTGCCGCGCGGCCGGCGCTGGAGGCGGCCGACCATGCGCTGCTGTTCCGCACGGCGGCACGGCAAATTTGTCGCCGAATGGGATATTTCGCCACCTTCATGTGCCGCCCGGCGCTCAAGGGCTATTATTCCAGCGGATGGCACCTGCATCAGTCGCTTGTCGACGGCAAGAGCGGGCGCAACATGTTCATGCCGGAGCACGAGCGCGAATATTTGTCGCCCCTCGGTCGCGGGTATCTGGGCGGCTTGCTGAAATATGCCGCGCCCGCGACCGCGTTTGCGACGCCGACGGTCAACGGCTACCGGCGATTTCGGCCGAACTCGCTCGCACCCGATCGCGCGTCGTGGTGTTACGACCACCGCGGCGTCATGATCCGCGTGCTGGGCGCGCCGGGAGATCAGGCCACGCGCTTGGAGAACCGGATCGGCGAGCCCGCCGCCAATCCCTATCTGTTCATCCTGTCGCAGATCGTCGCCGGCCTCGACGGTGTTGAGCACAAGCTCGATCCAGGAGCGCCGGAGGAGGATCCCTACAACGCCAAGCTGCCGATGCTGCCCACGAATTTGCCGGCCGCGTTGGATGTGCTCGAGCGCGAACCCTTATTTCGCACCCAGCTCGGAGACGTGTTCATCGATTATTTCCTCAAGCTCAAGCGCAACGAAGCGGGCCGCTTTGCCCAATGGCTCAAGGAAATTGGTGCGCGGGAGGACGGCGAGCCGACGGCCTGGGAGCAGAACGAGTATTTCGATTTTTTCTAGGCGGAGGCATGATGGCGACGAGCCGGCAGGGGCACGGCTGCGGCGGCAAACCGGTGGAGATCGAGGCCATGCTGGAGAAGCTCAACGCATCCCGACTAGGCGGCGCCGACCTCTACGACTGGGATGAACTCGTCCAAGAGGATCGCGTCCATCGCCTGATCTATACCGACCCGGCCATCTTTAGTTTTGAGATGACCAACATCTTCGGCGCGGTCTGGGTTTATCTCGGCCACGAGAGCCAGATTCCGGCCAATAACGACTACATCACCGTGCGGCTAGGGCTGCGGCCGCTCATTTTGTTGCGGGACTCGCAGGGCAAGATCCGCGCTCTATTCAATCGCTGCACCCACCGCGGCACGACGTTGTGCCGCAAAGACAGGGGCTCGGCGCGCATATTCACGTGCCCGTATCATGGCTGGAGCTATCTCAACACGGGAAAGCTGCGCGCCGTCCCTTGGCCCGATGGCTATGGGTGCGACTTCAACGATCCGAAGTACAACGTCGCGCAGGTGCCGCGCGTGGACAGCTATCGCGGCTTCATCTTCGCGACACTCAATCCCGATGCGCCCTCGCTCCTCGACTATCTCGGCGCCATCACCAAGCCGATCGACGAGTGGCTCGACCGGCAACCCAAGGGACAGATTCGCGTCTGCGAGGCGAACCGGCTCAAATACAAGGGCAACTGGAAGCTCGCCTACGACAACTCCGGCGACGGCTACCACGTGGTGTTCTCGCACCGCTCGCTACTGGAGATGGAGAACCGCCAAGCCGACGTCGCCAACAAGGGCATGTCCTACTACAAGAACTCGCCCGACACGGCGCCGATGTACATCGCGTACATGGGCAACGGCCATCATTTCAAGGACAAGCGGCCGAACATCCAAAAGCGTGCCGGCGGGTTGTGGGCGGTCGAAGGCCCGGCGCCAGGCAGCGAACATTATGCCGAAGCGCTGCGCGGCCGGCTGGGCGCCGAGGCGGAAGAAATCCTAGACCTCGCTTCCTCCGAGCCGGTCAACATCAACGTGTTTCCCAACTTCTCGCTGCTGGGCAACCACATCCAGGTGTTCGAGCCGATCTCCGTCGACGAGACCGACGTGACCTGGTACGGCACGGCCGTCATCGACGAGGACGGCGCGCTGCGTGGCGCGGTCGACGAGATCAATACGCTGCGCATGCGAACCCAGGAGCAGTTCCCGAATTTCGGCGAAGTCGACGACCTCGCCAATTTCGAGGAGATCCAGCGCGGGCTCGCGTGCCAAGAGGACGAGTGGATCTACATGCATCGCGGGCTCGGCATTCCCGGCCGCGTGAAGACGGACGCGAACGGCATCATCACGGCACCCGCCACCGACGAGGTGTTCATGCGCGAGTACATCAAGGAATGGAAGCGGCTGATGAAGGCGACGCCCAAGCTCGTCGTCCAGCGCGAGCCGTGAGCGCGAGATGCAAACCGCCCACGATCCCACCATCAGTTCCTACTACGTCACCGAAGAGCTCTACCGCGAGCTGGTCGAGAACTTCACGGATTGGCAGCGGGAGGAGCTGGCGATCGCGGCGCCGCAAGAGCGCGACCGGTTCCGGCTGCTGATCGAGCGCGAGGCGCGGTTGCTCGACGAGCTTCGTTTCGACGAATGGCTGGCGATGTATGCGCCCGAGTGCATCTACTGGGTGCCGGGAACGCCCGGGGGCGGAGATCCCCGGCGCGAGATCGCCATATCGTTCGACGATCGCCGGCGCATGGAAGACCGAATCTATCGACTGCGCACCGGATACGCCTGGTCGCAAGCGCCGAAGTCCCGTACCGTCCGGATGATCTCGAATGTCGAGGTTTTCGCCGCGAAAGACAGTGCCGCCCACATGGTCCGCTCCAATTTCCTCATCAGCGAGTTCCGCGTGGATGGAACGCGATTCCTATCGGGCTGGTGCGGCCATCGTTTCGTGCAGCGCGCAGAGCGCTGGCTGATTGAGGTCCGCCAGGTCAACCTGATCGACTGCGATCGCAACCTGCGCAATCCGAGCATCATCATCTAGCGAGCGGCGAATACGGATAGGATTGCGGAGGCCGCGCCCTATTCGCCACTCGCAATTCGCCGAATTGGAGAAACCAACATGGCCTCGACTGCACTCGATTCCTCCATCTTTTGCGACATATTCACCACGCCGCAGATGCGGCGGATTTTCTCCGACGAAGCGAGGACCAGCTATTGCCTCGCCATCGAGGCCGCACTCGCCCGCGCGCAGGCCCGCCTGGGCATCGTTCCGGAGAAGGCCGCGCGCGAGATCGTGCGCCAATGCCGAATCGAGAACATCGATTTCGCGCGCCTAAAGAAGCAGACCGAGCGCATCGGTTACCCGATTCTCGGCATCGTGCAGCAAATCGTCGATCTATGCGCCGAGGGTCTCGGGGAATGGTGCCACTGGGGCGCCACCACGCAGGACATCACCGACACCACCGTGGCCCTGCAGATCCGCGACGCGCTCGAACTCGTCGAAAAAGACATGGAGGCGATCGCCGATGCGCTCGCCGATTTGTCCCGGCGCTACCGCGATACTCCGATGGCCGGCCGCAGCAATCTGCAGCAAGCCGTGCCGCTCACCTTCGGCTTCAAGACGGCCGCATTGCTCGCCGCGATGCAGCGCCACCGCGAGCGGCTGGCGCAGCTGCGGCCGCGCGTTCTGGTGGGCGAATTCGGCGGCGCGGTCGGAACCTTGGCGTCGCTCGGCCGCGACGGCCTCAAAGTGCAAGCCGAGCTGATGCGCGAGCTCGGCCTCGGCCAGCCGGAGATCGCCTGGCACACGGTGCGCGACCGCATCGGCGAGGTCGCTTGCTTTCTCGGCCTTCTCACCGGCACGCTCGGCAAGATTTCCATGGACGTGAAGCTTCTCATGCAGACCGAGGTGGGCGAGGTCTACGAGCCATTCCACGAGGGCCGCGGCTCGTCGAGCACCATGCCGCAGAAGCGCAATCCGATCTCGTGTCTGTATATCCATTCGACCGTCGCGCTGGTGCGCCAGCACGTTGCCGCGCTGCTCGAAGCGGCGGTTGCCGACCACGAGCGCTCGACCGGCCCGTGGGAGATCGAATGGATCTCGCTGCCGGAAGTCTTTCTACTGAGCTCAGGCGCGCTCGCGCAGACCAAGCTCATGCTATCGGGCCTCGAAGTGGACGCCGACCGCATGCGGGCCAATCTCGATCTTACCCACGGCACCATCGTCTCGGAGGCCGTGATGATGGGGCTCGGCCCGCATCTCGGGCGGCAACGGGCGCACGATCTCGTCTACGACATCTGCCGCAAGGTCGCGACCAGCGGGGAGCCGCTGGTCGATCTATTGGCGCAGAATGGCGATATCTCCCGGCACCTCTCGCGCGCGCAACTCGAGAAAATGTGCGATCCGGCGGCCTATCTTGGGCTCGCCGGCGAGATGGTGGACGAGGTGCTCGCACGGGAAGGCGATCGGACGAGTTGATCGTCGCAAACGGGCTGCGAAATGTCGCGGCTCATTTGGGGGGAAATGACAGTATTTCTGACTTTCGCGTTGCCAGCGCGCGTGTCATCGTCATCCAAAAGACCAGGAGGGAACCAATGAAGACGATGTCGCGTGCCGTCGCATTCGCGGCGGCGCTCGGATGCGCCAATCTCGCATGTGGCATTGGCGCGCGGGCGCAAGATTATCCATCGCGTCCCATCACGATGATCGTGCCGTTCCCTGCGGGCGGCCCGACTGACACGCTCGGGCGGATTCTGGGCGAAGGTATGCGGGCCTCGTTCGGCCAGCCTGTCATCATCGAGAACGTGACCGGCGCCGGGTCGACCATCGGCGTTACCCGCGCCGCCCAGGCGGCGCCCGACGGCTACACCCTTGTCCTTGGCAATTGGACCAGCTTTGTCGGGTCTGGCGCGCTTTACCGCACGTCATACGACTTGCTGAGAGATTTCGAACCGATCTCGCTGCTCACGTTCGCACCGATGTTGATCGTCGGTAAAAATGCATTACCGGTGAAGGACGCCAGAGAACTGATCGCCTGGCTCAAGGCAAACCCTGACAAGGCCTCGGTCGCCAGCGTCGGTGCCGGCAGCGCGGCGCACGTGTGCGGGCTTTATTTCCAAGACAAGACCAACACCCGCGTCCAATTCGTGCCATATCGCGGCGGGGCGCCGGCGATGCAGGACCTGGTCGGCGGACAGATCGATCTCATGTGCGCCGAGGCCTCGCAAACGCTGACCTATGTGCGCGGCGGCAAGATGAAGGCCTTTGCCGTTATGTCCCAGACCCGCTGGCCGGCATTACCCGATGTCCCGACCACGGATGAGATCGGTGCGCCAGGGATGCACATCTCGTTCTGGCACGGCTTGTGGGTGCAAAAGGGCACGTCCAAGGAAGTCCTCATCAAGCTCAACGGCGCGGTCATGGACACCTTGGCCGATCCGATAGTGCGGCAACGGCTCACCGATCTCGGCCAGGTGATCGCGAAGCGCGAGCAGCAGACGCCGGCGGCGCTCGCCGCTTACCACAAGGCCGAGATCGAGAAGTGGTGGCCGATCATCAGGGCGGCCAACATCAAGGTCGAGGCGAATTGAGCATCGGCGCGCGAGCGCACGATACTTTGTGCTCGATCTACAATGGCGACGTGCATTGCTGCGCGCCTTGATTTCACTTCACACGAACTTGCTCTAATGTCAGTTCTCAAACGTGGATCGGAGGAGTCCATGCGCAAGGTGCAGCGCTTGTTGCTCGCCTTAGCTCTGCTCGCCCCATTTCTGATGGCAGCACCGCCGGCGGCGGCGCAGAGCTGGACGCAGCGCACAATCAATTTCCTGCTGCCGCTCGGTCCGGGATCCGGAGTCGATATCGGCTCACGCCTGCTGGCGGATCGACTGATAGCATGAGGATCAAAGGAAAGGTCATCGTGGTCACCGGCGCCGCGCGCGGCATCGGACGGGAATTTGCGCGATATCTGGCGGGTCTCG
>JBJMTU010000309.1:0-20283 GCA_045811545.1 Xanthobacteraceae bacterium
CGAATAGGCCTCCTTCGGCGCCATCCCTTCGGCCATGCGGCGTTCGGCGAATTCCGAGACGATGATCGCGTCGTCGACCAGCATGCCGACGGCGAGGATGAGCGAGAACAGCACGACGATGTTGACGGTCAATCCCGCGAGCTGCAGCCCGAGCACGCCGGCCAGGAACGAGGCGGGTATCGCAATTCCGATGAACAGCGAGGCGCGGAAGCCGAGCGCGAACAGGATCACGACCACCACCAGCAACACGCCGGTCGCGACCGAGTTCTGCAGGTCGCCGAGCATCTGCCGGATGATCTTCGATTTGTCCTGCGTGAAGGTCACGTGCACGGCTTCGGGCCAGGTCTGCTGCAGCGCCGCCACCGTCGCTTTCACCGCGTCGACCGTCTCGATCAAGTTGGCGCCGGTGCGCTTCGACACCTCGATGGTCATGGCCGGGCGCCCGTTCACCCGTGTGACGGAGGTCGCGTCCTTGAAGGTGGGCTTGACTTGGGCGATGTCGAGCAGCCTCACCGAGGCCTTCGGCGAGGCGACGATGGGAATGTTGAGGATGTCCTGCGGCTTCTCGAACAGCGAGGGCACCTTGACCGCGAAGCGGCCGGTCTCGCCTTCGAGCGCGCCGGCGGCGATGAGCGTATTGAAGGATTGCGTGATCGAGCCGAGCTGGTCGAGGGAAAGCCCGTAGCTCGACAGCAGCATCGGATTGAGGATGATCTCGACCGCTTCGTCGCGGGCGCCGCGCAGCTCGGCCGAGAGCACGCCCGGCGCCTGCTCGATCGCATTCTTGGCGGCGCGGGCGATGCGCAGCAGCGTGCGCTCCGGCACGTCGCCGGACAGCCCCACCACCAGCACCGGATAGAGCGAGAGATTGACCTCCAGCACCTGCGGCGCGTCGGCGTCGCGCGGCAGGTCGCGTTTGGCCTGATCGACCTTGGCGCGCACGTCGGCGAGCGCCGACTTGGAATCGAAGCCCGCCTCGAACTCCAGCAGAACGAAGCCGCCGCCCTCGAAGGCGGTGGAGCGCATCTCCTTCACGTTTCCGACCGATTTGAGTTGGGTCTCGAGCGGCCGCAGCAACAGCCTCTCAGCATCCTCCGGGCTGATGCCGCGCTGCGAAAGCTGCACGTAGATGATCGGAATCCGGACGTCCGGCTCCGCTTCCTTCGGGATCGTGACATAGGCCACGAGACCGGCGCTCAGCAGGAAGATGAGCGTAGCGACGGTGAGTCGCGCGTGACCGATGGCGTAGTCGATGAACCTGGACATCAGATGGCTACTTCGCGACCGCCGTCAGCTCCGGGATGCCAACCGCGTCGACGACTTGGCCTTCGCGCACGAAATCCTGTCCTTGCACGATCACGCGGCTGCGGTCGGGAAGGCCGATGACCCACATGAGGCTCTGCTCGTCCTCGATCACGCCGACGGGAACGAACTCGACCGTGTCATTGGCGTCGACAACGCGCAGGCCGAGATTGCCGGCGGAGGAAAAGGTAATCGCGGAACGCGGGACCCGCGTCGCCACAACCGGCGCCAGCGGCAGGAGGACCTCCGCCGTAATGCCGTCCGGAATGTTGCCGTCGGCGTTGGGCACTTCGATCTCGACCCGATAGGTGCGCGTCGTCGCACTCGCGGTTTTGGCGACGAAGCGGACTTTCCCGCTCGTGCGCTCGCCGGTGACCAGCCGCACCTCGGCGACGGCGCCGACTTTGATGCCGGCGAGCTGCCGCTCGGCCACTTCCACCACCGCCAGCATCGGATCGAGCGCGACCATGGAGGCGATCTCGCGGCCGGCAAAGGAGAACGCGGCCTGGCCGACCTCGACTGCAACGTCATGGACCACGCCCGACCACGGCGCGCGGACGGTCCCGCGCTCGTGCTCGGCCTCGGCGGCGGCAAGTGAGGCTTCAGCCGCCTTGAGTTGCGCCTCGAGGTCCACGAGCTGCAGCCGCGGCAGCGTGCCGCTCAGAATCAGCGCGCGCTTGGCCTCGAGCTCCGTGCGCTTCTGCGTCACCACGGCCTGCGCCTGAGCCACCTGCGCCTCGCGCGCCTCGTCCGACAGGACGGCGATGATTTCGCCCTTCTTGACCGACATGCCGCGTTTCACCTTCAGCTCGGTGAGGACCCCGCCCGTGCGCGCGAAGACGGTGACCCGTTTGTCGGCCTCTGTCCGCCCTGCGATGGTCAGCTTGCGGCTGTGCGGCACAACGCTGGTCGTTGCCACCGCCACGCGGAATAGCTTCTTCGCCTCGCCCTCGCCGGCCCGCACGGCGGTTTCCGCGGCTCCATGGGGAAGGAAGTGGCCGGATGCGATCCAAAGCCCGGCAGCCACGACCAGACCAATGGCCGTAAGGCGGCTCGCGTTCATCGTGAGCTCTCCTTGGCGGCGTGAACCGCGCTCGTCTTGTTTCGAGTGGGGGTCGTGAATGCGCGGTTGCGTCCTGCGCGCAGGCAGCCGACATGCGTCGCGGCCACGCGACGATCGCATTGGAGCTGGGCGTTGGCCCGGCACATAACAGGAAGTCCCCCGACCCCGATTTGCACCGCACAATCGCTTGGATCATTGGCGAAACTGAGGCTGGCCAGGCCGTGGCTTAGCCGCGCAGGCGAGCCATGCCCAATTGGCTCATTTTGCGGCGGAATCTCCGCAACATCCGTTTCCCACATGCTTGTGCCGCCGCCTTGCCACCCCAACGGCCCTCCCTATAATCGCCCGCTTTCCTTTCGGGCTGTGTCGAGGGGTCGATGGCGGGGAAGCTGGTTGCGATCATCATGGGAAGCCAGTCGGACTGGCCGACCATGAAGCATGCGGCCGAGACCCTGGATGCGCTGGGCATCGGTTACGAAGCAAAAATCATTTCCGCCCACCGCACGCCCGACCGACACCATGCCTTCACCAAGGCGGCCAAGGCGCAGGGCTTCAAAATCATCATCGCGGGCGCGGGCGGCGCCGCGCACCTGCCCGGCGTGACGGCGGCGCTCACCCCGCTTCCGGTCTTCGGCGTGCCGATCGAATCGAAGGCGCTCTCGGGCGTCGACTCGCTCTATTCCATCGTGCAGATGCCCCCGGGCGTCCCAGTTGGGACGCTTGCCATCGGACGCGCGGGGGCGATCAACGCCGCGCTGCTCGCCGCGAGCGTGCTTGCGCTCAGCGATGCCGAACTGGCCAAGCGGCTCGACGCTTGGCGTCAGCGCCAAGCCGAGTCGGTGCCCGAGACGCCCGAGGACGTTAAGACGTGACATAAATGTCTCAGGCTAAATGCAGTGCGCGGACGGCACCGTAAGCGTCCGCTCATTCCTGCGAAAGCGGGAATGAAAGGCCAGGTCGCTGCTTTCGCGGGACGCGCGGAAGAAGCACGGCGATGGACTTTTCACGCTGATTCTGCTACACGCCCGGCCCATGGGGAGCCCGCGCGGTCGCGCTTCGGTGGCGCATCGGCGGGCTCCGGTACATTGAGGATATCGGAAGGAAAAGGAACGACGCGTGCAGGTTCTTGTCCGCGACAACAATGTCGATCAGGCCCTCAAGGCGCTGAAGAAGAAGATGCAGCGCGAGGGAATTTTCCGCGAAATGAAGCTTCGCGGCCACTACGAAAAACCCTCTGAACGGAAGGCGCGCGAGAAGGCGGAAGCGATCCGCCGCGCGCGCAAGCTCGCCCGCAAGCGCATGCAGCGCGAGGGCCTGTTGCCGATGAAGCAGAGGCCTGCTGCGGCGGCGGGCGGCGCGCCGCGCCCGCCACGCCGACCAAGCTTCTGAGGGGCTCGGCCGGCTCACTCCGGCTGTTGTAGAGGAATGCAGCGCGGGCCTTCGGGTCCGCGCTGTCGTTTTCGGCGCTCAAGCGCTACCCTCGCGATCGGCAGCGGCATGGCCGGGGAGGACCGCGATGAAACGCAGCACCGATCGGATCCTCACGACCCACGTCGGCAGCCTCATCCGGCCGCCGGCGCTGCGCGAGTTTCTCGCCGCCAAGGAGGCCGGGCAGCCGTTCGACAAGGGCGCGTACGCGAAGTGCCTGAAGCAGACCGTCGCCGAGGTCGTCCGCAAGCAGGCCGATGTCGGTATCGACGTTGTCAGCGACGGCGAGTTCGGCAAGGCGATCAGCTGGGCGCAATACGCGTTGTTTCGTCTCGGCGGCTTCGAACGGCGGCCATTTGCCGGCAGCAATCCCTTCACCCGCGGCGTCGACCGCACGCGCTTTGCCGAGTTCTACGCGGAGCTCGATGCGCGCGATAAAGTCGAAACCGTGACGGATTCGGTGGTCGTCGCGCCGATCACCTATACCGGCGCGGCCGAACTTCAGCAGGACATCGACAACTTCAAGGACGCGCTGCGCGGCGTTGACGTGGAGGCGTTTCTTCCGGTGGCGGCACCGACAAGCGTCATTCCCGATCGCAAGAACGAATACTACAAGAGCGAGGACGATCTCCAGCAGGCAATCGCCGACGCCATGCACACCGAATACAAGATGATCATCGACGCCGGCTTGCTGGTGCAGCTCGACGATGCGCGCGCCGCCGTGAGCTACGATCGGATGGTGCCGCCCAAGACGCTCGAGGAGTACCGCGCCTGGCTCGCCCGCCAGGTCGAGATCATCAATCACGGCATCAAAGGGCTTCCGCGCGAGAAGATCCGATATCACGTCTGCTGGGGCAGCTGGCCGGGACCGCACACCTCCGACGTTCCCTTCAAGGACATCGCCGATCTCGTCTTGCAGGTCCGTGCCGGCGGCTATTCCATCGAGCTTGCCAATCCGCGGCACGAACACGAATGGCGGTTGTGGGAGGATCTCAAGCTGCCCGAGGACACGGTACTGATTCCCGGCGTGATCAGCCACGCGACCAATATCGTGGAGCACCCGGACCTGGTGGCCGAACGCATCGTCCGTCTCGCGCGACTGGTCGGGCGGGAGAACGTGATCGCGAGCACGGACTGCGGCTTCGCGCAGGTGACGTATTTCGCGCGCGTGCATCCGCAGATCATGTGGGCGAAGCTCGAGGCGCTGGTCGATGGCGCACGACTCGCGACTAAGGAGCTGTGGGGGAGCGGCGCGAAACCCCAGGCCGGCAAGCGCGCGCCGCGCCCCGCGGCCTGACTGCCCATGCGCCCCTCGAACGGCATTGAGCTACATCGAAATCGGGCCTAATCTTTTCTCATACCGCGCGGCCGCGCATTGTGATCGTCGGCCTGCAGCAGGCCCCTCACATGTGCGAGCTCGCCCATCGCATGCTCATCGCTGGAGGGTAGCCATGCCTCTCGCCCCAACGCTCCAAAAGCATCTGGATCAAACCGTCACCTATGAGGTGATCACGCACGATCCCACGATGTCGTCGACGCGCACCGCCCAAGCCTGCCACGTCTCGGGCGATTGCCTCGCCAAAGCGATCGTGCTGCGCCGCGACGGCGGCTACATGCTGGCGGTGCTGCCGGCATCGCACCACATCCGCCTGCCGGACCTGCGGCAGCAAATCGGCGAGGATGTCGCTTTGGCCGACGAAAGCGAGATTAAGCGGCTGTTCCCGGACTGCGCGCTCGGCGCGGTTCCTGCCGTCGGCGAATGCTACGACCTCGACGTAATCATCGACGACAGCATACAGGAGCAGCCCGAGGTCTACCTCGAAGGCGGCGATCACACGACGCTCATTCATATCAGCCAAGCGCAATTTGCCCGATTGATGTCGGGAGCGCGGCACGGGCGCTTCAGCGTGCATGATTGAGCCGGGGCTAGAAGGTTCGTCTAACTTAACTCCGCCTATCCGCGCGAAAACGCGGACCCCCCAGGGGTTCGTAGCCCGGATCAGCGTCAACGATACCCGGATTCCCCCTTTTCCGCGGAATCGCGCATCCGTGTTTGCGCCGATTTGCCGAGCAGCATCAGATAGATAAGCAGTCCTTCGGGCCCGGCTGCGCCGCCGTCAACGACAACGCGCGAAAATCGTTGCGCCCGATGAACCTTGCGAACCATTATTCGCTGCGCGTTGGTTTGTGAGTTGCGCGATGAAGGTCATTGTTGTCGGCGGCGGAATCGGCGGTCTGACCACCGCGCTCATGCTGCATGCCCGAGGCATCGACTGCGAGCTTTACGAGCAGTCGGATGTCATTCGCGAGCTCGGCGTCGGCATCAACACGTTGCCCCATGCCATCAAGGAATTGGCAGAGCTGGGGCTGCTCGATCGCCTCGACGCGATCGGGATCCGAACCTACGAGCTGTTCTACACCAACCGCTTCGGGCAGGAGATCTGGCGCGAGCTGCGCGGAACCGACGCCGGCTATGAGGTGCCGCAATTTTCGATCCATCGCGGCCGGCTGCAAGCCGTCATCTACCAGGCGGTTCGGGCGCGGCTCGACGAGTCGCGCATTCACACCGGCCATCGGCTCGGCCACTTGAGCCAGGACGAAGCCGGCGTGAGCGCCTATTTCTTCGACCGCAACGGCTCGCATCGAGCGACCGCACGCGGCGACGTGCTCATCGGCGCCGACGGCATTCATTCGGTGGTGCGTGAGGCGCTCTATCCCAACGAGGGCTCCACGCGCTGGAATGGAGCCATGCTTTGGCGCGGCGCCGTCGATTGGCCGGCATTCCTCACCGGCCGCTCGATGGTGATCGCCGGCGGCATGGCGGCAAAGCTCGTCGTTTACCCGATCGCCGAGGGGACGCGGCCCGATCGGCGCCTCACGAATTGGGCGGTGGTGGCGCGCATCGGCGACGGCTCGACCCCGCCGCCGAACAAGGAAGACTGGTCGCGCAAGGGCCGTTTCGAGGAGTTGATGCCGCACGTTCAGCGCTTCCGCATCCCTTATGTGAACGCGCAGGCGCTGATCGAAGCGACTCCCGAATTTTGGGAATACCCGATGTGCGACCGCGACCCGCTACCACGCTGGTCGCACGGACGCGTCACATTGCTCGGCGACGCCGCCCATCCGATGTATCCGGTCGGCTCCAACGGCGCCTCACAAGCGATCCTCGATGCGCGTTGCCTCGCCGATTGCCTGTGCAGCGCCGAGCACGTGCTGCATGCGCTGTGGCTGTACGAGCAGCAGCGGCTGCCGATGACGGCGCAGATCGTCCGCATGAACCGCAAAGGCGGCCCGGAGGGCGTGATCGACGCGGTCGAAGAACGCGCGCCCGACGGGTTCGCCCACATCGACGACGTGCTGTCGTTCGAAGAGCGTCAGGCCATTGTGCGCGGCTATGCCTCCACCGCGGGCTTCGCACGCGAACAGGTCAACAAAGCCGCTTAGGGCCGCAGTCTCGGATACCCTCTGCCCTTCCGGATGAGGGGTCTGCGCACTCCAAAACAGGACCCCTCACCCGGCGCGGCCAGCATCGATTTGTGATTCCCCGCACTCACGAACGAAGTCAGGCTACTACCCCGGCGGCGGCAGGAACACGACCTCGTGCTTGGCCGCAAGCGCGACCACCTCGTCGGGCTTCTGCTCCTTCATGCTGTGGATCGCCCAGAACAGGTCATAGAGCGCGCGCGTGGGCGTCACCCAGAAGAAACACTTCACCGGCTGCTCCGACTTGTTGAAGATGCCGTGGGGGATGCCGATCGGCAGCCGGATCAAATCGCCGGGGCCCGCCACGAAATCCTTGCCGTCGATCAGAAGGTCGAAGCGGCCTTCGAACATGTAGATGAACTCCTCCTGGGTCGGATGGATGTGCGGCGGCACGAACGTGCCGGGGGGAAACGTCGCGTGCCAGGCAAACGAATGCTCGGAGACCTGCTTTGGTACGTAGGTCTGGCCGAGGATCTGCCAGACGATGCCGTCGATGCCCGTATTGGCCTTGGTGATGCCTGCGGTCAGCGGTTGCATGGCGGACGAACTCCCTTGTTGGCTCGGTTTCATTCAACCACGAATGAAGCGCAGTTCGTAGCCCGCACGAGCGCCGGCGAGATCCGGGCGCCCGCGTGTCGCCATCGCGGCGACGGGTTACATTTCTGCTTCGGGTGATGCGGGGGAGTTTTTACCGAGGGTACTCTCTGCCGTTCATCCCCCCAAAGCGGCAACCCAGCCGTTGGCCCTGGATTCCCGCTGAAGTTTACCCTCGCGAAAGCGGGGGCGGGAATGAACAGAGTTTTGCTGTGCGCTCGACAGTATCCTAGACTGCCAGCGGCAATCTCAGCCGTCGGAAGAAAGTCATAGGAGGTGGCCATGAAGCAACCGGTCCTGCTCGCCGCCGCGGCGATGAGCTTGGCGGCAGTCACGGGGGCGCAGGCGCAGGAAAAGCTCAAGATCGGCATCATCGCTACCTTGTCCGGGCCGCCGGCGGTGCTCGGTCAACAGCTGCGCAACGGATTCAATCTCGCGGTCAAGATGCTCGACGGAAAGCTCGGCGGCCGCGAGATCGAGGTGATCGTCGCCGACGACGAGCTCAAACCCGACCTCGCGGTGACCAAGGTCAAAGCGCTGGTCGAGCGCGACAAGGTCGAGTTCGTCGTCGGTCCGATCTTTTCCAACGTGCTGGCGGCGATCATGAAGCCCGTGACCGAGGGGGGCGCGATCCTGATCAGCCCCAATGCCGGCACCTCGAACTTCGCCGGCAAAGAATGCAATCTGAATTTCTTCGTCACCTCATACCAGAACGATCAGGTGTTCGCGGTCTCGGGCAAGCATGCACAGGATAGCGGAATCAAGAAGGTCTTCCTGATGGCGCCCAACTACCAGGCGGGCAAGGATGCGCTCGCCGGATTCAAGGCCTTCTTCAAGGGGGAGGTCGTCGACGAGGTCTACGTGCCGCTGAACCAGCTCGACTTCTCGGCCGAGCTCGCCAAGATCGCGGCGGCCAAGCCCGACGCGATCTACGTGTTCCTGCCCGGCGGCATGGGAGTGAACTTCGTCAAGCAGTTCCGGCAGGCGGGACTGGCCGCAAGCACCACGTTCCTTTCCGCCTTCACCGTTGACGAATCCACGCTGCCGGCCCAGCAGGATGCCGCGCTCGGCTTTTTCGGCGGCGCCAACTGGGCGCCTGACCTCGACAATCCGCAGAACAAGGCGTTTGTCGCCGCCTATGAGAAGGAGTTCGGCGCAGTGCCCGCGACCTACGCGTTCCAATCCTACGATGCCGCGCTCTTGATCGACAGCGCGGTGCGTCAGGTCAAAGGCAATTTCACCGACCGGGAGGCGCTGCGCGCGGCCATGATGAAGGCGGACTTCAAATCGCTGCGCGGCAACTTCAAGTTCAACACCAACCACTATCCGGTCCAGGATTTCTATCTGGTGAAGGTCGCCAGGCGCGCCGACGGCAAATTCGAGACCCAAATCGTCAAGAAGGTTTTCGAGAACTACGCCGATACGCACGCGAAGGATTGTGCGATGAAGTGAGCTCCCGCGACTTCGGGGCAGAGTCGCGCTGCGGATTCGGTCTGCTCCCTCTCCCATCGGGAGAGGGGTGTGGTGCGGGGTTTAAGTCTCTCGATGGGTTTCGAGCCCCTCACCCCAACCCTCTTCCCGAAGGGGAGAGGGAGCGCACCGAGACTGCGGCCCCCCGGATGGCTCTTTAATGTCCACCTCACTTTTCGTCGTTCAGATCCTCAACGGGCTGCAGCTCGGCGTGCTTTTATTTCTGATCGCGGCGGGCCTGACGCTGGTGTTCGGGGTGATGGATTTCATCAACCTGGCACACGGCGTGCAGTACATGCTTGGCGCCTATCTCGCGGTCGCCTTCTACGCGCTCACCGGCGGCTTTCTCGCCGCGCTCGTGCTGGCGCTTGCCGCCACGCTCGCGTTCGGACTTCTGCTGGAATTCGCGGTATTTCGGCATCTTTACGACCGGGATCATCTCGATCACGTCATCGCCACCTTCGGCATCATCCTTTTCCTCAATCAGGGGGTGAAGCTCGTCTGGGGCGCGGCGCCGCTCAGCCTGCCGATACCGGAGCTGTTCTCCGGTTCGGTCAAGCTCGCCGACGGCCTGCTCTATCCGGTGTGGCGGCTCGTGGTGATTGCCTCGGGGCTCGTCGTCGCCGCACTGCTCTACGGGCTGGTGGCCCATACCAGGATCGGCATGTTGGTGCGTGCCGGGGCGACCAACGCCGCGATGGTCTCCGCGCTCGGCGTCAATATCCGCCGCCTGTTCATGATCGTGTTCGGCTTCGGCGCCATGCTCGCGGGCTTTGCGGGCATCATGATCGCGCCGATCCTGTCGGTGGAGCCCGGAATGGGCGACACCGTTCTCATTCTCGCCTTCGTCGTCATTGTCATCGGCGGCATCGGCTCGATCCGCGGCGCCTTTGTGGCCGCCCTGCTCATCGGCCTCGTCGATACGCTCGGGCGCTCGTTCTCGGTTGACATCCTGCGCCTCGTCATGGGGCCATCGCCGGCGCGCACGGTGGGGCCGGCCATCGCCTCGATGCTGATCTACCTGTTGATGGCGGTCGTGCTTTATATCCGGCCGACCGGGCTGTTCCCGGCGAAGGGCCGCTGAGATGCCGGCTTCCCTCGCGGCATCCCTGCCTCGCCCGCGCGGCGGTCTGCCGGCGGGAACGCTGCCGGCGGGAATTTTCTTGGTGCTCGCGCTTCTTCCGGTGGTGGCGTCGTTCACCGGCGGCAGCTATCTGATGAGCCTCGGATCACGAGTGATGATCTTCGCCATTGCTGCGGTCGCGCTCGATCTCCTCGTCGGCTTTAGCGCGCTGATCTCGTTCGGCCACGCCGCCTTCATCGGTCTCGGCGCTTATTCCGTCGGCATTCTCTCGGTCTATGGGATCACCGATGCGCTCGTGTCGCTGCCCGTGGCGCTCACCGTCTCCGCAGTATTCGCGTTCTTGACTGGCATGGTTTGCCTGCGCACCACAGGCGTCTACTTCATCATGATTACGCTTGCTTTCGGGCAAATGGCGTTCTTCACCGCAAGCTCGCTCGCCCCTTTCGGTGGCGACGACGGGCTCACCATCGCCGCGCGCAACACGCTCGCGGGTTTTGCGCTCCTGCGAAACGACCGCACGTTCTATTACGTCGTCTTGTTCTGTCTTCTCGGCACCTACCTGTTTTGTCGCGTGCTCGTCGCCTCGCGCTTCGGGCGTGTCGTGCGGGGGGCGAAGGAAAATCCGGTCCGCGTGGCGACCATCGGCTTCGACGTCTACCGCTTCCAGCTCGCCATGTACGTCGTCGCCGGCGCCTTGGCGGGGCTTGCCGGTTTCCTGCTTGCCAATGCCACGGAGTTCGTCAGTCCCGCCTATATGTCCTGGCAGCGCTCGGGCGAGTTGATCGTCATGGTGCTGCTCGGCGGATTGGGCTCGCTTGACGGCGCGATCATCGGGGCTGCCGCCTATCTCCTGGCAGAGGAGTGGCTCTCCGGCGTCACCGAGCACTGGAAGGTGATCTTCGGACCGGTGCTCGTGCTCATCGTTTTATTCGCGCGCGGCGGCTTGATCGGCCTGATGAGCGTGGTCGTGCGGAGGTTCATCCGTGGGTGAGCCGGTGCTGCGCCTGCAAAAGCTGCGCAAATCATTCGGCGCCCTCGTGGTGACCGATGACGTGACTTTCGACCTCATGCCGTGCGAGCTGCACGCTGTCATCGGGCCGAACGGCGCCGGCAAGACAACGCTGATCAATCAGATTTCCGGGCTCATCGCCCCCGACTCGGGCAGCATCCTGTTCGGCGGGCGCGACATTACCGGCGTGTCCGTCCACGCCCGCGCCGCGGCTGGCTTGGCGCGCTCGTTCCAGGTGAGCTCGATCCTTCCCGGCTTCTCCGCGCTCGAGAACGTCGCGCTCGCGGTGCAATCGCACTCCGGCTCGAGCTTTCGCTTCCTCAGCCGCGCGGCCGCGGAGGACGCCCTGAACGGCCCGGCAATGGCAGCGCTCGCCGACGTCGGCTTGGGCGAACGCGCGCACGTGCCGGCGGGTGAGCTCGCGCATGGCGAGAAACGCGCGCTCGAACTCGCTATTGCGCTGGCGATGCAGCCCAAGGTCCTCCTGCTCGATGAACCCATGGCCGGCACCGGACGCGAGGAGACCGCCGGCCTCGTCGAGCTGTTGCGACGGCTCAAGGGACGCTTTTCCGTGCTGCTGGTCGAACACGACATGACCGCGGTATTCGCGCTCGCGGACCGCATCTCGGTCTTGCTCTACGGGCGCATCCTCGCGAGCGGCATGCCTGCGGCCGTACGCGCCGATCCGCGAGTAGTTGCCGCCTATCTCGGCGACGAGATGGAGTGAGGATGCTGACCGTCGATCATCTGCAAGCCGCCTACGGCCCGGCGCAGGTGCTGTTCGACATCTGCTTGCGGGTCGGAGCGGGCGAAGTCGTCACCCTGCTTGGCCGCAATGGCATGGGGAAAACCACCACCATCCGCACCATCATGGGCCTGCTGCCTGCCTGCGGCGGCAGTGCGGACTTGGAGGGCCTGTCGCTGATCGGGCTGCCCCCATACCGCATCGCCCAGGCGGGCCTCGGTCTCGTCCCCGAGGGCCGCCAGATCTTTCCGAGCCTAACAGTTGAGGAGAATCTGATTGCCACGGCCGCTTTGCGCTTCGCCTCGCGATGGACGCTGGAGCGCGTCTACGATTTTTTCCCGCAGCTTGCGGAGCGGCGCCGCCACATGGGCAACGAGCTTTCCGGCGGCGAGCAGCAGATGCTGGCGATCGGTCGCGCGCTGATGACGAATCCCAAACTGCTCATCCTCGACGAGGCGACCGAAGGACTGGCGCCGCTGCTGCGGCTTCAGATCTGGCAGTGCCTCGCCCGCCTGAAGGCGCAGGGCCAGGCCATTCTCATCGTCGACAAGCATCTCGGCGCGCTCGTTAAGCTCGCCGACCGGCACGCGATCATAGAGAAGGGACAGGTGGTGTGGACGGGCACGTCGACGGCATTGACGGCCGACGCGACGGTTGCGCAGCGCTATCTGCAGGTGTGAGTCCGAGAGAGGTTCTTGGCAGGAGCTCGGCTTGCGCCAGCAGCCTCTTTTCATAGCGCAGCATAAGCGCCGGAGCGGCGAGCACAATCAAGGCCGCTGCCAAGCCCAAGCCAATTGCCGCCGGCGAGGCTACATCCGCGAAGGCCTCGCCAAACGAATAGGCGGCCAAACCGTAGCATATGATCCAGGCAGCGGCCGCGGTCGCACTGGCGAAATAGAAAGTCCGCTGCTCCATGGAATTCGTACCGGCAAGCACGGCCGCCATGTTGCGCAGAAACGGCAAAAAACGAGCAATGAAAACGAACCTACCGCCGTATCGCACGAACAGCCATTGCCCGACCCTGATGCGTCCTTCGTTCATTCCAAGATGGGTGCCATATCGCATCAAGAGCTGATGCCCGAATCTCCTGCCGATCCAAAAGCCGACAATCTCGCCGAAGATCGCGGCAACGATTGCGGCCGTGATCAACGCCCAAATATCGATGCCGTGGTTTCTGGCGGCGAAAAATCCGGCCGCGATCAAAGCCGCCTCGGCAGGCAACGGAATGCCCACGCTTTCGAGCGCAATGAATGCGACGACGATCCAGATGCCGTAGTTGGATACGAACTCAGCCATTTCGTATCTCCCCGACGCGCGCCGATCCTAGGACGTCTTTTCGTCAGACGCACGGGAACATGCACCGTTGAACTCGAAGCAAGCTCCGAATTTTCACGAGTGTGACCGGGAGGCCACATGTCGATCGCGGTATTCTTATGGCAGAGAAGCGTCCGACGGCGCCTCACCGCTCGCCGATGAACTGCTTTGCCGCCTCGACCGCCTGCGTGCCGAGGTCGTTGTGCCCGATGCCCGCAAATCGAACGAAACGCTTGGGCGCGTTGATCAATCCGTAGAGCCGCTCGCCCAACGCCATCGGCACGATGTCGTCGCGATCGCCGTGCAGCACCAGCACCGGTGCTGTGACCTTGCCGATGCGCAGATCCGAGCGGAACTGGTCCTTCATCAATAATCGCACCGGCACGAACCAATACCTCTGCAGGCCGACATCGACCGCAGAGGTAAAAGGGGACTGCAGGATGAGGTACCCGACGGGCATTTCCGCCGCGAGCGCAATCGCAACCCCGGAGCCGAGCGATTCGCCCCACAACACGATGCGCTCGGCCGAGTAACGCGCTGTTGTGAACGCATAGGCCGCCAACGCGTCGCTCATGAGACCTGCTTCGGTGGGCGCGCCGCTCGAGCCGGCATAGCCACGGTAGCTCAGCGCCACGAGCCCGGTCCCGTCCGCGGTGAGATCGCGGAAGCGATCGACCCGCATCCGCAGCGAGCCGCCATTGCCGTGGAAATAGAGCACCACCGGCTTATTGCCGCGCGGCGGCACGTGCCAGGCGATCACGTGCTCGCCGTCGGAGGTGTCCAGCACGACCTCTTGCGCCTGCGGCAGGCCCGCCGCAGCAGGCGCCGTGCGAAGGCGCTCGGGAAAATACTGAATTGCCCGCTGTGAGAAATAGAGCAGCGCGACCAGCGCGCCATAGCCGAGCAGAGCGTAGATCATGAACCACTTGAGAGTGCCCATCCCTTTTCATATCACGGCGCCGTTACACGCAATGGTCAAAGCTTACAGTTGTTCACGGATCGTCGGATCGGGGGGCAGATGGATTCGTCGCAGACACGCCGGGTGATCGCCGCGGGCATAATCGGCAATGTGCTCGAATGGTACGATTTTGCTATCTACGGCTATTTCGCCGCCGCGATCGGCTGCCACTTCTTCCCGCACGAGGATGCGGTCGCCCAGCTTCTTTCCGCCTTCGGCGTGTTCGCGCTGGGCTATGTGATGCGACCCGTCGGCGGCGTCCTGATCGGCCATATCGGCGACCGTTTCGGGCGCCGCGCGGCGCTCACCTTTTCGGTTGTCGCCATGGCTTTTTGTCCGATTCGTTGGCGGGGATCACTCGCGCGCTTGCGAGGACGCGCTCGATTTCTTCCTTCGTGATGTTTCCCCCCTCTCGGGACGATTTGTTGACACTCACGCGAATCTGGACGGTCATGCCTTCTGCCCGGAAACCGAGCGTGAATGCGGAGGGACTGGGCCACAAGAAGTAATAGAAATACTCGTCGGTCCGCGCGAGGCTGCCGACCTCCCACCTCATGGCGCTGATTCTGTTCAACAGTTTCGCTGTCTCGTAGGTCTTTGGGTCGCTGAGCGTGACGCCGATGCTAAGCGGAAGACGATTGTGCTCGAGCTTGAAGGTATAGGTCGGCAGACCTGCAGGCACGATATCGTCCGGCATTTCGAGCACAATGCGAGGGTCGCTCGCGCCCCGGTCCTCGACCGAAGCAGGCGTCAATCGCGCGCTTGCAAGGATCTTCTCGATCTCCACCGCGGTGATCTCGCCTCTTTCGAGCGCCGATTTGGGAAGATTGATGGTCAGCTTCGCCGCAAGTTCTCCGGAATGAAATGTCAGACAATGCTCCAACCATGATCCCTTCCGCGTGGAGATCCCGTGTTTCGAATCCCTCGAGATCCTGGAATAGAGATACTGATCCGTTCGCGGAAGCGTACCCGCTTGATAGGCTGCGGCAGACGGATCCGCATTTCCTAATGTGCAATCTGTTTTCCAGTTGTGGAAGTAACGTCTGCCGTCCACCTGGACCGCGATCGCGACGTCGAACAATCGGTGCTTGAATGTTGAAGTCGATCCTGGTGGCTGTAACGGCGTCATGCCGCCATCGGGCACCTGAAGCTCGACTCGGTCCGCCCTCACCAGCTCCGCGCCGCACGGCTGCGAGGCCAATAGGCCAACCGAGACGGCAAGCGCGAAAACTTTTCCCTCACTACTCATGGGCAATTAGCGTACTGGCTCCGGCAATAGTTGCCAACTGTATGTCCCTTCCAGGAGCCAATTGCGGTCAAAGCCGCAACGCGGCCTCAGGGGCCGTGAATTTCAGCTTCAGCGCTTCGGCGACAGCGCGATGGGTGACCATCCCGTCGAAGACGTTGAGCCCGCAGCGCAAGTGCTCGTCTTCACCCAGCGCCCGGCGATAGCCTTTGTCGGCGAGCGCCAGCACGAAGGGCAGCGTCACGTTGTTAAGGGCGAAAGTCGACGTGCGGGCGACTGCGCCCGGCATGTTGGTGACGCAATAATGCACGACATCGTAGAGGATGTAAGTCGGCGCCGAGTGCGTCGTCGGCCGCGAGGTCTCGGAGCATCCGCCCTGGTCGATGGCGATGTCCACGATGACCGAGCCCGGCTTCATCGCCTTGACCGTGTCGGCGGTGATCAATTTCGGCGCCGCGGCGCCTGGGATCAGAACCGAGGCGATCACCAGATCCGCGCGGCGGCATAGCGTCTCGATCGCATCGCTGGTGGAAAACACGGTGCGCACCCTCGCGCCGAGCTGGGTCGACACGCGGCGCAATACGTCCGGATTGCGGTCGATGACGGTCACGGTCGCGCCCATTCCGGCGCTGATGAGGGCCGCGTGGCTGCCGGCGACGCCGCCGCCCAGGATTGCAACATCCGCCGACGGGACGCCGGGAACGCCGCCGAGCAGCACGCCGCGGCCGCCGTTTTCCTTCTCCAGGCAACGCGCGCCGACATGCGGCGCCATCCGACCCGCGACCTCCGACATCGGCGTGAGCAGCGGCAGCGTGCCGTGGGGAGACGTGACGGTCTCGTAGGCAATAGCGATGACGCCGGAGGCCATGAGCTCGGCCGTCTGCTGCGGGTCCGCCGCCAGATGCAGGTAGGCGAAAAGGACCTGCCCGGCTCTGAGCTTCTTGCGCTCGGGCGCGAGCGGCTCCTTGACCTTCACGATGAGCTCGCTGCGCGCATAAACCTCATCGACGTCGGGCACCACTTCGGCTCCGACGGAACGGTAATCGGCGTCGGTGAGACCGGCGCCCAATCCGGCGCTCTTTTCCACGAGCACGTGATGACCATTCCTGGTCAGTTCACGCACCGCTGACGGCACCAGGCCGACCCGGTATTCGCTGTCCTTGATTTCCTTCGGCACGCCGACGAGCATCTTTGCGATTTCCGAATGTCACTCTGCCGTCACGCTCCGGACCCGGCGTCCGGCGAGCAAATTCTACGTATCGAGAGGGCTTGATGCCACTACCGGCAGTTCCGCGCGGTCGCGAGCTGGCGCTCCTTGATTTCCCCCATCCGGTCGCGTTCCCTAACGTCGGTCAAGCGAGGAGCGCGACGTGAGCGAAGACCCCTACGCTATTCTGGGCGTGAAGCGGGAGGCGACGCAGGACGAGATCCGCAAAGCCTACCGTCAGCTGGCGAAGAAGCTGCATCCGGATCTCAATCCCGGCGATAAGCAAGCGGAGGAGAAGTTCAAGCAGATCTCCGTGGCCTATGACCTCTTGGGCGATGCCGAGAAGCGCGCGCGCTTCGACCGCGGCGAGATCGACGCCTCCGGACAAGAGCGGCCGCGGGAACGCTATTACCGCGATTTCCATGGCGCGGACGCCGAACCGCACACCTACAGCACTCACGGCGGGTTTGCCGATTTCATGGAGAGCGAGGACATCCTCAAGGAAATGTTCGGGCGCGGCGGCGAGGCTCGCATGCGGCTGCGCGGCCAGGACGTCCTTTACCGTCTTCCGGTCGAATTCCTGGAGGCGCTCAACGGCGCAACCAAGCGCATCACTCTGCCCGATGGCGGCACGCTCGACGTCGTCATTCCGGCTGGTACCAAGGACAAGCAGGTTCTGCGGCTGCGCGGGAAGGGCGGCCCGGGACTCGGCGGCGGGCCGCCCGGCGATGCACTGGTGGAGATCGAGGTCGAGCCGCACAAGTTCTTCACCCGCAAGGGCGACGACATCCACCTCGAATTGCCGATCAGCTTGCCTGAAGCAGTGCTCGGAGCAAAGCTCGATGTGCCTACGCCGACCGGACCGGTGCGCATGACGGTGCCCAAAGGCGCGAACACCGGCACGGTGCTACGGCTGAGAAGCAAGGGTGCACTGCGCAGCGACAAAACGCATGGCGACCAATACGTGACGCTCAAGATCGTGCTGCCGCAGCAGGTCGATCCGGAGCTGGAGGAATTCGCGCGACGCTGGCAAGCGGGGCAAGCTCAAAACCCCCGCCGGCACTTGGAGGTTTGAAATGATCTCGGTCCAGGAATTTCTGATCCGAACCCGCGTCGAGCACCACTTGCTGGAGGCCTGGATCGAAGCCGGCTGGCTCGTTCCGCCGCAGACGGAGCCGGAGCTGATGTTCTCCGACGTCGATCTCTCGCGCGCGCAGCTCATTCGGGACCTGCGGGAGGACTTCGGCGTCAATGATGAAGGCATCTCGGTCGTCCTGCACCTCATCGATCAGATGCACGGCTTGCGGCGCAGCATGCACGGCCTGCTCGATGAAATGCGCGCCCACGCAAGGCGGGCCGATCAAGGATGAGGTTTGTCGGTGCTGACTCTGCGAAACCTCGAACGCGCGTACTGACATGGCGCAGGAGATGGGGCAGCAGGGTCTACCTTTCGCCTCACCCCCGCACGTCGTCCGAATCACAGCGCCTTGACGATCTCTTCCGTCATCTTCTTGGCGTCGCCGAACAGCATCATGGTGTTGTCGCGATAGAACAGCGTGTTGTCGATGCCGGCGTAGCCGGAGGACAGCGAGCGCTTGGAAAACATCACCGTGCCGGCCTTCCACACTTCCAGGACCGGCATGCCGTAGATCGGCGAGGACGGATCCTCCTTCGCCGCCGGATTGGTCACGTCGTTCGCCCCGATCACGAAGGCGACGTCGGCCTGGGCGAATTCCGAATTGATGTCCTCGAGCTCGAACACCTCGTCGTAAGGAACGTTCGCTTCCGCGAGCAGCACATTCATGTGGCCGGGCATGCGACCGGCGACCGGATGGATGGCGTATTTGATCTCGACGCCTTCCGTCTTGAGGCGGTCTGCCATTTCCCGCAGCGCATGCTGGGCCTGCGCCACCGCCATGCCGTAGCCCGGCACGATGATCACCTTGCCGGCATTCTTGAGCACGAAGGCTGCATCTTCGGCGGAGCCCTGCTTGACCGGCCGCTGCTCCTTGCCCGCCGCCGGTCCCGCGACCTCGCCGCCGAAGCCGCCCAGGATGACGGAGATGAAGCTGCGGTTCATGCCCTTGCACATGATGTAGGACAGGATCGCGCCCGAGGAGCCGACCAGCGCGCCGGTGATGATCAGCGCCGAATTGCCGAGCGTGAAACCGATGCCGGCGGCTGCCCATCCCGAATAGGAGTTGAGCATCGAGATCACCACCGGCATATCGGCGCCCCCGATCGGGATGATGATGAGCGCGCCGAATGTGAAGGACGCGAGCGCCAGCGCCAGCACGGTGATCAACCAGAAATCGAGCGCCCCGCCGGTCAACACCAGGCGGACGACAAAGAACAACAGCGCCAGGCCGAGAACGATGTTGATGATATGCCGCGCCGGCAGAATGATGGGCGCGCCGCTCATGCGCCCGGAGAGTTTCAGAAACGCGATCACCGAGCCGGTGAAAGTTACAGCGCCAATGGCGGTGCCGAGCGACATTTCCACGAGGCTGGCGCCGTGAATGGCGCCGACGTTACCGATCCCAAACGCGGCTGGCGCGTAGAGCGCACTTGCCGCCACCAGCACGGCGGCCATGCCGACCAGCGAATGGAAGGCGGCGACCAGCTCCGGCATCGACGTCATTGGCACCCGTCGCGCAATCACCGCGCCGGTGCCGCCACCGATGCCGAGACCAAGCACGACCAGCGCCCAGGCGCCGAGCGAAGCGGGCGGATGCGACGCCAGCGTGGTGACGATGGCGATCGCCATGCCGATCATGCCGAACAGATTGCCGCGGCGGCTGGACTCCGGGCTCGACAGGCCGCGCAGCGCCAGGATGAAGAGGACGCCGGCGACGAGATACAGCAGCGCGGTGAGATCGGCGTTCATCGGCGGCTCATTTCTTTTTCTTCTGGTACATGCCGAGCATGCGCTGGGTGACGAGGAAGCCGCCGAAAATGTTGATCGAGGCAAACACCAGCGCGACGAAGCCAAGCGAGCGCGCCCAGATCGGTCCGCTTTCATTCGTCAACAGCGGAACGCCGACCGCCAGCAGCGCACCGACCACGATCACCGAGGAGATCGCGTTGGTCACCGACATCAGCGGGGTGTGCAAAGCCGGCGTCACCGCCCACACCACGTAATAGCCGACGAACACTGCCAGCACGAAAATCGACAAGCGGAAGACGAACGGATCGACCACGTCGCCGGTGACCGCATGCATCGCGCCACCACTCGCCGCCGCGATGATGTCGAGCTGCGCGAGAACGATGTCGACGCTTTGGGGTGCGAAGCCGGTGGGTGGGATCATGACCAGCATCTAGATCTCCTCAAGCGCCGTATTCTCTGCTGTCATGCCCGCGAAAGCGGGCATCCAGTAAAC
>JBJMTU010000310.1:0-11013 GCA_045811545.1 Xanthobacteraceae bacterium
GGGCGAACTGAGCACGAAGGCGAGCGTGAAATTGTGGATGCCGGAGGCCGCAGCGATGCCGGCGAGATCGGCGTCGACCGGCATGGCCATATCGATATAGGGGCTGAATTCGTGCACATAGCTGCCGGATCCGCCGGGCGAAAACGGGGCGGTATGCACCGAGATCGGGCTCGACTCGGCCGACGCGCCTGCGGCATCGAGCGCCGCCACCGCGAATGTGTAGGTCGTATCCGCCATGAGATTGGTGACGGTGTAGACGGTGCCCGTGGTGGTCGCGATCTGATGACCGTTCTCGAAGATCGCGTAGCCGGTGACGACGCCGTCGCCGGGCACGCTCGATGCGTTCCAGGTCAGGATGGCGGCGGTGCTCGATGTGCCCGCGGCTGCGAGTCCGGTCGGCACGCTCGCAAGCTCGTGCGATGCGTCGGCCGTCGCGACGATCGTCCACGGCTGACCAGTGCCGGAGCCGCCGTTGTGGTGGGCAGGATCGGTACCTTGCGTCCACCAGTTGGCTTTGTAGGTGCCGCCGTTTTCCGTCACCGTCATGCCGGCGGTGTAGATGCTGCTCGCCAACCACGTCGTCGCGCCGCTCTCGGGCGGCACGACGGAAGGCGCCGTGTGCACCGAGATCGGGATCGATTCCGCCGACGATCCGGCCGCATCGAGGGCCGCCACGGCGAACGTATAAACGGTGTCCGCGGTGAGGTTGGCGACCGTATAGGTGGTGCCGGTGGTGGTCGCAATCTGGTGGCCGTTCTCGAAAATCGCGTAGCCGGTAACGACGTCGTCGCCGGGCACGCTCGAGGCGTTCCAGGTCAGCGTGGTGGCACTCATCGAGGTCGCCGCGGCGGCAAGCCCGGTCGGCACCGTGGGAACCTCGTGCGATGGATCGGCGGCCGCGACGATGGTCCACGGCTTGCCAGTCCCGACGCCGCCGTTGTTCAGCGCTGGATCGGTTCCCTGTGTCCACCAATTGGCTTTGTAGGTGACGCCGTTCTCCGTCACGGTCATGCCGGCGGTGTAGACGCTGCTCGTCGACCAACTTGTTGCGCCGCTGCTCGGCGGCACGACGGGAGGCTGCGGCGGCACGGGCGGCGCGGGCGTCACCGGCGCGTTCAGCGCGCTCGTCCACTCGCCGATCGCCGACGCATCCGTTGCGACGATGTTGGAAAGATGCAAATCGCTCAGCGTCGTGTGCTGCAGCGTATAGGTCTGGTGATTGGACGGAATCGCGATGACGACCGTCCCATTGACTTCGCTGACGGTGAACTGGTCGGCCGCAAACCAGCCGAAATCGAGGATGTCGGTGGCAGGGTTGAAATTGATGTCAGTATTGGTACCCCAATTCCAAACGATATTCGTCGTCGGCACGGGACGCCTCCGTCATGGTCAAGTCGCCCCGTTGAAGTACCCGCTCAGCTTGGTTGATTTAGGTATGCCAGTCAATGGCACGGTGACGCGAATCTCCTGCGCTAAGGTATGCACGGTGCGGGTATCTGCGGAGCTGTTGCCGTTCCCATGCTCTCCATGCTTGATCTGAGCGGCTCCAACAGGGATCGCATTCGATGCTGGGCCATCTGGATTTTACCGCCAGCGCCGCCGTGGTGACGTCGCTCGTCGCGGCGGCAGTGTTTCCGGCGGTGTTGGCGGTGCTGGCGCGGGTCCCGCGCTTGCGTGATCGCAACGCGCTGCAGTTTCTCGCGAGCAGCGCGATCGTCACTGCGGCTTGGGTGATCGCATTGCAGCTCCCCGCCATGCCGGCGTCGAGCGCAGCCGATATCGCGACGTCGCTCATGATTCTCGCCGGCGCGCTCCTCGTCTACCTGGAGGCGTGGGGACTGCTGTCGAGGGGCTATACGCTGGGGCTGTTGTTGACGCTGTTTCGCGCCAAGCACCCGATGACCGATGCACAGCTCGCCGCGAACTACCGGCAAGGGGAGGGCGTAGGGTGGATCATGCGCCATCGGCTTGGCGGACTCATGTCGGCGCGGCTCGTTCGCCGACAAGGCAATCGCATCGTGCTCACGCCCGCCGGCGCGATCATCGGCATACTTTATCGCGCGGCGATCGCGGTTCTCGGGCTCAAGGTGACGGGATGAGCGAGGCATTCGTTTTCGGCGCAGCGGGTGCGCTCGTTTGGCTCGCGGTCGTGCTCGTCCTGCTGCGCATATCGAAACGATCGCCTGCACTCATCGTCGTTGCTTCGGCTGGGGTGGTCTACGTCGCGCTTCTCGCCTTCTCGCCGGCGATTTTTCACCGGCTGGCGTTCTGGCCGTTTTCCGCCGCCTATGGCTTCTTGACCTTATGCGTGCTGATGCTGTTCGGCGCGCTCTACAAATCGGTGTCGCTGCGAATGCTTGGCGATTTATCGAAGACCGCAGGCCATGCCCTTCCGGAGCAGGAGCTGCTGGCGCGCTATATCGAAGAGGACAGCTTCGGACGGCGCGTCGCGATATTGCTCGACCAGGGCCATGCCGAACGCACCGCCGAGGGCCTCGCGCTTTCGAGCAAAGGCCGGCGTATCGCCGCCGCCATTGCGCGGCTACAGCGGGCGTTTGCCATTCGCGCCAGCGGCTGATCGTACGCGAAGCCGACGTAACGCGCGGTTGCGCTACGCTTGCAAAGGCTTTGCTGCGCGCCGCTCGCTATAGGCTTGCAGCCCCATCGTCACGGCAGCCAAAAGCGGCGGGACAATGTAGAACGTGTAGCGGCTTTCGATGGTTGCGGCCAAGGCGACCGCGGCCTGGTTGTAGACGACCAGCGTCACGCAGAATACGAAGCTCATTTTCCACCGGCTGCGCCAGGCGAACGGCGCGACGATGATCGTTCCCATCACAACCAGGAAACGCAGCGCCGGAAACAGGACGTCGAGGGCCCGCGCGAGCGGAGTGGGCACCGAACTGTCCCCGCTTGCCTGCTCCTCTTTTGCCAAATAAGGACCCGTCCATTCGGACCCGAAGGTTCGATGCGTCCAAGTATACGGGCTCTCCGCGACGAAAAACGCGGCCAAAAAATTGCGGCCGTAGGTCGATAAGATCGAGAAGGGATGCGCGAAAATGGCTTCGAGCGTCACCCGCAACAGCAACGCGTCGCTCGCTGCCGCGCCCAGCCGCTCGTCCAACGCTGCCCAGATCGAGAACCAATATTGCGCCTCGGGCGTCCGCTGCATCGTTTTGAGCAACTCATCGGGCTTTCCGGCGAAGCGGCGAAAAAGCTGCTCGTCTTTCATTCCCGCCAACCGGCCGGGCGCGGAATAATAGGCATTGAGCTCCTCGAACATCCGTCTCGAGGCCGGCCCGTTTTCAGGCGCGACCGCGGCGACGCCCCATCGAAGGTAGACGTCGTGGTACGCGACCATGAACAGCATCTTGCCGGTACTGTCGGAAATCCCGAGCTTGGAGACCTGGATCGGTTTTGCACTGTCATCCAGCGCGCGAGCCATCGAGCCGTGCAGCTTGCCGTAACCGAATACGATCAGCAGATAGACAACCAGAGCTACTGCAATGGCCGGAACCCGCCGCGGTCGCGCGAGTGCCAGGATCGGCAGCACGACCGCGATGACATACGCGCCCTGCGCTCGCGACAGCGCGAGAATGAGAAGAGCAACGATCGTTTGCGCCAGGCGTAACGCCGCGCCGCTCCACAGAAAGGTCAGCCCTCCGTTGATGCAAAGGCACCATCCGAACAGATAGATCTGTTCGCTCATGATGGACTTGGAATAAACAAATCCGATGAATGTTGCGATGAAGAGCGCAGTCGCAATCAAACCGAGCGATTTCGAAATCCGGCGCAGGCAATCGTGCATCAGCATGACGGACGCGATGCCGAGGACCAGCTGTGTCAGGATGAACCAGACGTAGGTTTGGAGGCTTGGAACGCCGGTTGCGGCCAACAGCAGAGGGAGAAGTGGCGGCCGGAAATAGGCGAAGCTTCCGCCTTCGACCCCGGCAATGAATTTTGCCGCGTCGAGATAGGCAAAACTGTCGTGGGTGACCACGATCGGCTCGACGACATACCAGACCACCGCGGTCGTTGCGGCGGCCAAGGCAACGACCAGGCGATCGTTTCTCAGCATCCAAGCCAGGGCCGGCGGCGGGTCAGTATCCCAGTGAACGCTGATGCGGAGTGGAGCAGCGAGCGCAGGCGACACCACACGATTCCAAAGTGAAATCATGAGTGCGTTTTCATCCCGGCAACTGCGATGCAGCTACGACGCAAATGGCCGCAGGCCGTCAAGCGCCGCACCGGCAACCCCCGAAAATGCAACGGCGCGGCAATCCGACGCCTGCGGTCGGCGTCAGTGCTGCGCCGCCACTTCCGCGACGGATGGCGCTTGCTTCGCTCCTGCGTCGGTCGGCGCGACCTCGAGATGGTCGCCTTTGTAGCGGACCGTCACCTGCAGATAACGCCAGGAGTCGCGTCCTCCCTTTCCGAGCAGGACCGCGGCGAAGCGCAGACCGTGCCAAGGACACACGGCTTGGCCGTCACAGAGGTGCTTCTCGTCCATCAGGCCGCCTTCATGCGGGCACAGCGACGGCCAGACTTCGACCTGATCTTCGCCCTTGCGCCGCAACAGCAGTTCGATCGGGCCGCGCGTGACGCGATGCACGCTGCCCAGCGGGTAATCCGACAAGTCGATGCGCACCGGACCCTCGAGCGGAGGCAAACGTACGTTGTGGGTCAGCCGGTTCGAACTGACGAAATCGGCGTCGTCGGTGGCAAAGTGGAAACCGCGCTGTCGCAGATCGCGCCTGCGGCCGCGGATTTCGACGTTGTCTTCCCAGTCCTGCTTTCGCTGCAGCTGCAGCAGGCGCCGGTTGAACGGCCCATGCAGCCAGCGGAAGGCCCAGTGCGAGGCGGTATACCAATCCACCTCGATCAAGACCTCGTCGCCCTTCTGGGAAATGCGTTGAACCTGGTGCAGCATGATGATGCCGAGCACCGTCATGCTTTGATAGAACATGCCGTCGGTGATCTTGGCGTTGGCGACCTGCATGAAGATCGGCAGATTTCCCCAGCGCACCACGTTGACCGAGAAATACTTGCCGGTCATCACCTTGTATAAACCGTGATAGGTATCGTGAACGCACTGGCGGTGCAGCTCGTCGTAGAAATTCCATTCCAAGTCTTTGATATAGCCGGGAACGAGCGATTCGTGACGGCCGTGCGTCACGGCCATTCCGGGATGGAGCTCTTTGAGGTGTTCCGCCAGGCGGTCGGCAGGCAAATATTTCAGCACTTGGGGGTCGAACTGCAGCATATTCCCTCGCGACGTGATGCGTGGATGCCGTTAAAATCGGGTCCCGGGCACGTAGGGCTTGCGTTTGCTTGATAAACAGGTCTTAACGCAACGGCAAGTGCTGCATTTCCCCGGGGGTGTAATTGCTGACCAGGGTTGGGCTACTCCTCCTCAAGATTCTGGTGCTTGTGCTTATCGGCTGGGTTTTTTGGCCCCAGTTCCGCTGGAACGAGTTTGCGGATGCTTTGGCGCGGACCTCGGGAGCCACGGCGCTCGCGGTGCTGACTTTGTTTTGGTTCCAAGCTGTGATGGCCGCCTTACGTTGGCGCTGGATTCTCCGCCAGCTCGGACATCCGCTGACGATCGGCGCCAGCGTGGAGGCATGGCTCGTCGGCCAATGCGCCAGCCAGATCCTGCCCGCCGTGGTCGGCGGCGACGCCGCTCGCATCATTCGGTTGCGCCGCTACCATGTTCCGACCACCGACGCGGTGATAAGCGTCGTCATCGATCGCTTTGCCGGGTTCGTGGCGCTCGTGGTGCTTGCGGCCTTCACCGTGCCCATGCTGACCGCCTACAAGACGACGCTTATTCCCGACGAGATTTTCTGGGCGGTGGGAATGGGTTGCCTGCTCGTGGGCATCCTATTGCTGAGCCTGCGCTGGACGGCCAACACGGCGGGTTTCCGCGGTATTCCGCGACTCGCTCACGTTCAGACCGCGCTGCGCGCGGTGCGGCCGACGAAAGAGGGTCTGCTGCTGTTTGCGCTGATCGGCTTAGGCACGAATATGACGGTGATCATCAGCGCGTTTTTGCTGGGTCGCGAACTCAATCCGTTGATGGACCTGTATTCCTGCTTCGCGATCCTGCCGCTGGTGAGCCTGCTGACGTTTATTCCGATCTCGATCGCCGGTTGGGGCGTGCGCGAAGCTCTCATGATGAGCGCCTTTGCGCTCATCGACGTTCCGGCTACCGACGCGCTTGCGGTCTCGATCAAACTCGGGCTGGCAAATCTGGCGCTCGGCTTGATCGGCGGCATCGTTTGGATCGTGCTGCCCGCAAAAGAAATCGCCGGCGAACTGCCGCCACAGCCGGTGATGCGCCATTCCGATCGCAGCGCGTAGTTCAAACCCGCGGCTGAAGCGCACACAAGAACGCTCCTCGACATGCACTGGTTTCTTCTGGCTGGATTTATCGCCGCGCATGTCTTGGCCTATATCGCGGTATTTCGTCACTTGAAGGTTTTCGCAGCGGAGCGCGCGATCGTGATCTATCACGGCCTCGCCTTCGCGGCGGTCTTTGCGGTCGTCGTGGTTGCCTTTGCCCGCGGCACGATTGGATTTGCGGCTTCTTGCGGTCTTCTCGCTTTGCAATACCTCTACAGCCTCTCCTTTCTCGAGCTCTGGACGCTGGCCGAGGGAAGCTATTCCCTGCAGATTCTGCTGCGGGTCTCGCGGCAAGCGTCAATCTCGCGCGAAGAGATCCTCGCAAGCTGCGAGGCGATCGGTGCCGACAAGAAGCGCAACCGCCTCCACGACCTTCAGTCGCTGAGACTGATCGCGCAAGCTCCCGACGGCACATTCAAGCTTGCGGCGATGGGCAGAATGCTTGTCGACATGCTGAGCTTGATCATGCGGCTGACCACCATTCGTGAGGCAGGCTGACCAATGTGGCTGGTGCTCCCACTCGCCGGGTTTGCACTTGCGGTCGTGCTGCACGCCGTTTTCGCGCGGATGGGAGGAAGCCTCACCATCGTTCTGAGCTTTCTCGGCGTGGGCATTCCCGTCGCCGTCGTTCTCGCCGCCCTGGCCCTGTGGATGTTCGCCATCTCGGACGAGAGCATCGCCGCTGTCCTGGTTTATCTGGCGCTGTGTGAGACCTACATTTTCCTGTTCACGCTCGCCGCCAACGGCGTGTCGGTTTCGCTGATGATGCGCCTGAGATCACGCCCCACGTCCGCGGACGAGCTGATGAAGTCGTACTCCACGCGCGCCATGGTGGAACGGCGGATCGACCATCTGAAGTCGGGAGGCTTCCTGATCGAGGAGGACGGGCAGATTGCTCTGCTCGAGCGGGGGAGGACGCTCGTTCGCGCTTTTGCCCTCGCCCGTGGCTTCTTCAAGCATCGCCGTTCGCTCGATATCGGTGTCGCGCAACATGGCGAGTCCGGACAGCGCTCGCGCCCCTGATCTCCCACGAGCCGCTTCGACGCCCTTGTGCGATCCCGCCGATGCCGCGTACCTTCCGGCAAATTCGCGGACGATCGTTCGCGCCGGCAAGAATAGTCAAAGGAGAGAAGCGCCCATGACGCCGAACGTCAACTTTGCCCGTCTTTTTGCCGCCTGCCTGGCCGCTCTCACGCTGCCCGCGATCGACAGCGCGGCGGCGCTCGACTACCCGACCCGGCCCGTGCGTTGGATCGTGACGTATCCGCCGGGCGGAGGCACCGACATCACGGCGCGGATCATGGCGCAATGGCTGTCGGAGCGGTTGGGCCAGCAGGTTTTCATCGAGAACAAGCCGGGCGCGGGCAACAACATCGGCACCGAAGCGGCGCTTCATTCGCCCCCTGACGGCTATACGCTGCTCCTGACCAATCCGGCGAATGCGATCAACACGACGCTATATCCGAAGCTATCCTTCAACTTCCTTCGGGATATCGCGTCGGTTGCCGGCATCATGCGGGTGCCGAACGTGATGGAGGTCCATCCGTCGGTGCCGGCCAAGACGGTTGCCGAGTTTATCGCTTACGCCAAGGCCAATCCGGGCAAGATCAACTGGGCGACCTCGGGCAACGGAACCTCGGTCCATCTCTCGGGCGAGCTGTTCAAGCTGATGACCGGCGTCGAGCTGACCCACATTCCCTACAAGGGGTCTGCGCCGGCGCTTACCGACATGATCGCCGGTACGGTGCAATTGATGTTCGACAATCTGCCGCCCTCACTGCCGCATATCCGAGCGGGCAAGCTCCGTGCGCTGGCTGTGACCACGGCGACGCGGTCGGAGGCGTTGCCCGATGTTCCGACCGTGGCCGAGGCCGTGCCGGGCTACGAGGCGAGCGCCTTCTATGGGGTCGCCGTGCCGAAGGGAACCCCACCGGAGATCGTCGACAAGCTCAACAAGGAGATCAACGCCGGGCTCGCCAACCCGAACATCAAGGCGCGCTTGGCGGAGCTCGGCGGCATATTGATTCCGGGCACTCCGCAGGATTTCGGCAAGCTCGTCGCCGACGAAACCGAAAAGTGGGCCAAGGTGATCAAGGCCGGCGGCGTGGCGCTGGAATAGGCCAAGCACGTCTGCGGGCATCGCGATGAAGCGCAAGCCTCCCGAACATCTGCGCAGCCATCGCTGGCTCGGCGTCAATGATCTGCGCGCGTTCGGCCACCGTTCGCGGCTGCGCCAGTTCGGCTACGACGCCGTCGACTGGGCCGGCAAACCGGTCATCGGGATCATCAACACCTGGAGCGAGATCAACGCGTGTCACGCGCACCTGCGTGCGCGGGCGGCCGACGTCAAGCGTGGGGTGCTGCAAGCCGGCGGGTTTCCGATCGAATTGCCGGCGATGTCGCTGGCGGAACCGTTCGTGAAGCCTTCGACCATGCTCTACCGCAACTTTCTCGCGATGGAAGCGGAAGAGTTGCTGCGCAGCCATCCCATCGACGGCGCGGTGCTGCTTGGCGGTTGCGATAAAACCACGCCGGGTCTGATCATGGGTGCCATCAGCATGGGTATCCCGGCGGTCTACGTGCCCGCCGGCCCGATGCTGCGCGGCAATTGGCGCGGCGAGTATCTCGGTTCGGGTTCCGATGTCTGGAAATACTGGACCGAGAAACGAGCGGGCCGGATCACCGAACAGCAATGGAACGAAATGGAAAGCGGGATCGCCCGCTCCTTCGGCACCTGCATGGTCATGGGCACGGCAGCGACCATGATGGCGATCGCCGAAGCGCTGGGCCTGACGCTGCCGGGCGCGTCCTCGATCCCGGCGGCCGATTCCAGCCATCCGCGCATGTGCGCCGCAGCCGGACGCCGCATCGTCGATATGGTATGGGAGGATCTCACACCCGAACGAATCCTCACTCCCGCCGCTTTCGACAACGCCATCAAGGTTCACATGGCAATGGGCGGGTCGACCAACGCCATCATCCATATGATCGCGATGGCGCGCCGTGCCGGCGTTGCGCTCGACATCGGGCGCTTCGACCGGCTCTCGCGCGAGATTCCCGTGCTCGCCAATGTCCGGCCCTCGGGAAAATACTTGATGGAGGATTTCTTCTACGCCGGCGGCTTGCGCGCGCTGATGCTAGAGCTCAAGGATCGGCTCGACCTTTCCTGCCTGACGGTGACCGGAAAGACGCTTGCCGAAAATATCGCGGGCGCGGAAATCTATTTGCCCGACGTGATCCATTCGCTCGCCGATCCGATCTATGCAGAAGGTGCGACCGCCGTTCTCACCGGCAATCTCGCACCGCGCGGTTGCGTGATGAAGCCGGCGGCGGCGGATCAGCGGTTCCTCAAGCATCGCGGGCCCGCGCTCGCTTTCGAGGACTATAACCACATGGCGCGCGAGATCGAACGCGATGACCTTGCCGTCACGCCGGACCACGTCATCGTGCTCAAGAACGCCGGCCCCAAGGGCGGGCCCGGTATGCCGGAATGGGGCATGCTCCCGATTCCGAAGAGACTGGTGCAAGCCGGGGTGCGCGATATGGTGCGCATCTCGGACGGACGCATGAGCGGCACGAGCTATGGCGCCTGCATCCTGCATGTGTCGCCCGAAAGCTTCATCGGCGGCCCGTTAGCCTTTGTTGAGACCGGAGATGCGATCGAGGTGGACGTACCGGCGCGGCGCGTCCATCTGCACGTTCCAGAGGAAGAACTCAACCGCCGCCGCGCTGCCTGGAAGCAGCCCGCGCCGCGCTACGTCCGCGGCTACGGCGCGATGTTCTCCGCCCATATCGGTCAGGCCGACGAAGGCTGTGATTTCGATTTCCTCGCCGGCGGGGGGCGGATTCCTGAGCCGGAAATCCACTGAGTGCCGATGCGCGTGCCGGGGCCTTGATGCAAATCGGACTTTTCGACCACGTCGAGCATGGCAAGCGGCCGCTCGCGACGCTCTTCGACGAGCGGCTCGCCTTCGCGAAGGCCGCGGAGGAGGCCGGCATCTACTGCCTGCATGTGGCGGAGCATCACGCCACGCCGCTCAACATGGTCCCTGTGCCCGGGATCTATCTCGGCGCGGTGGCGCGTGCGACCAAGCGCATGCGGCTCGGCCCGCTCGTGTATCTCCTGCCGCTCTATTCGCCGCTGCGCTTGATCGAGGAGATTTGCATCCTCGACCATTTGAGCCACGGGAGATTGGAAATCGGGGTCGGCCGCGGCGTGTCGCCATTCGAGCTCAAGTATCACAAGATCGACCACGACGAATCACGCGCTATCTTCATCGACGCTTTCAATTGTATCAGCGCGGGCCTGACTACCGACACGCTCAATTACTCCGGCAAGTACTACCAATACGAAGACGTGCCCATTGCCTTGGGCCCGCTGCAGAAGCCGCATCCAGCCTTCTGGTACGGCTCTTCCAATACGACCGGCGCTACTTGGGCGGGCGAACACGGCATGCATTTCGTGAGCCTAGGCCCGACGCCTTTCGCCAAGACCAATATTGACGCCTTCAAGCAGGCGCTCGCAAAGCGGGGCGGGCCGGCCCAGCCCAAGGCGGAGTTTCCCGGCGGCGCGGCCATCGGCGTGCTACGCCATATCTTCGTCGCCGAGAC
>JBJMTU010000311.1:0-15084 GCA_045811545.1 Xanthobacteraceae bacterium
AACGATCCAGGCGTCGGCGTGAGCCATAACGAAGGACAAATCGCGCCAACGTCGAGTTCATTCCCTAGGGCCGGATGACAGGCCGCCACCGGCGCGGCCAGCTACGTCGATCGCATCTTCAACGGTAAGAAGCGCGCAGATCTTCCGTCGCAGCCGCCGACCAGGTACGATCTGGTGCTCAAGCTCAAGACTGGAAATGCACTCGGCCTCGAGGTCCCGCCAACGCGGCTTGCCCGCGCCGACGAGGTGATCGAACGAGACGCATCCACACTCAATAGGGCTTGGGCGCGCGAGAACGAAAATTCGCACACAGCAGGGAGAGAAACGATGGCAACCTACATCTTGCTTGCAAACTTTACCGATCAAGGAATCCGCAAAGTGGAGGATACGCCGAAGCGGGCGGACGCCTTCAAAGACATGGCGAAAAAATGCGGAGCGACCGTGAAGGACGTATTCTGGACACTGGGAGAGTACGACATCGTCTCAGTCGTCGAGGCGCCAGATGATATGTCCATTACCGCGCTTGGATCGAGCTCCGGTGCCCTCGGCAACGTTCGCACCCAAACCCTGCGAGCGTTTACGCAGGCGGACATGAAGACGATCGTTGGCAAGATGGTCAAGCGTTGAATGTCTTGGAAGCCCCCAACGCGGGCGATCCCGACCGGATTTCGAGCTGATCGCTCCCTCGAAGACCGTGCGTTCGTCTCTCGGGCTCGAAGTGACGACGTGATCGCCGCGCGGGCGGATACTCGTCTCGGTGCCGGAAAAATCACCTGCAAGGGCGAGGCTGATTTCAGCAGGCGTTAGGCGCGCGGCGCATCGCTAGGCCGCGGACAAGGTTTGATCTACGCAATCTTCGTATATCGGCATGCGAGAAATAAATCCGCCTGATACGAGACATTCGCCGAGCCGCCTGAAGCCTTCCCGCGAAACGTTGGGCGCGCGAGCCCAAATCCCGCTTTGGCCATAGCGGTGAAGCGAACTCACCAGGATGGTACGCGGGATGTCGGGATAGAAAGGCGCGGTGATGTCGGCCAGCTCTTCCGCGCTGTGTTGGCTGAGCCAGTCCTGCATGCGCGCAATCGCGCGCGTCATGGCCACAAACGCGTCGCGGTGGCGCTCGATTCCGCTGCGGGTGGCGAGGAACGTCGTATAGACGGTCGGCCCTCGCGTGCTCGCCGCATAGAGAATGTCGCCCGCGCCCAACTGCAAGGCCATCGACGCGTAGGGTTCAAAAAGCTGAACCACATCGAGTTGCCCCTTGCACAGCGCGTCGAGGTTGGCAGCCATGGATTGATCCGGCGCCCGAGCGACGCCGGATGGATCGATCCCGTGCTCACGCAGGTCGTTCTGAAGGCACATCCACGGGGTGGGCACTTCGGACACGGCGGCGAATCGGAGCGAGCCCAAGTCCCGCAGCTGAAACTCGGAACGATGATGCCGGCCCACCAGAAAGAACGGGTCGCGGCCGACGACTTCGCAAAAGCAGACGAGCGGCGAGCTTGGCTGTAGGTCGCGCGCCTTCATGACCCGCATCGGCCCGCCCCAGGTGAGGTCGACCGTGTCGTCGAGGAGGCCTGACGCGCCGTCACCCGGAACGGACGAGGTGACGAATTCGATCTCGACGCCTTCTTTGCCATAAAGTTCGAGCACCTGGGCGGCGTAGAACGGCGCGTAAAACACGGTGCGAAAATTTTCAGCGAGCCTGATCGGCATGAGGGGATCGATCGACGCTTAGAATTTTCTTTTCTGCCGAATGCACAATCACGCCGCGCACTCGGTGTGCTCCCCTCCCCCTTGTGGGGAGGGGTTGGGGGTGGGGGTCCGTCAGCGGATCACCGCGCGACCCCCACCCCGGCGCTTCGCGCCGACCCTCCCCACAAGGGGGAGGGTGGGACCGAGTTCGCTGCCTGTGCTGATCCCAATTCACGGAATACGCTGTAGAGATAGCCCCGAGTTACTGCGACAGAAGTTTTCGGCCCTCACTCCATCGAGATTCCGCTGGCCTTGATCGGCCCGGCCCATTTTTGGATCTCGGCCTCGACAAATCGTTGCAGATACGCAGGGGAGCTGCGCTCATGCGTGACGAGATCGGCGCCGATGTCCGCCATCCGCGCCTTCACGGCGGCGGTGTTGATGGTGGTGAGGATGGCGGCATTGAGCTTGTCGACGACTGCCGCTGATGTTCCTTTGGGGAAGAAGGCGCCAAACCAGTTCGAGGCGTCGAAATCGGTCAGGCCCTGTTCGTGCGCGGTTGCCTGATCAGGCAGACCCGGCGAGCGCTCCCGCGTGAGGATCGCGATCGCCTTGACCATCTTGCTGTGAATCTGGGGAATTGCGATCGGCGTGTCAGGGCATTGGTAATCGATCCGCCCGGCGATCAGATCCTGCATCGCCGGCGCGGCGCCGCGGTAGGGAACGTGAGTGACATTGATCCCGATGGCCGAATTCAACAGCACGCACGCGAGATGGCTCGCCGAACCCGCGCCGCCCGAGCCGTACTGCATGGTTGCCTGGTTTGCCTTCGCATAGGCGATGAATTCCCGCAAATTGTCGGCAGGCAAATCCTTGCGCGCGAGCAGCACCAGCGGCGTCTGCGCGACCAGCATGACGGGCGTGAAATCGCTCGCCGAATTGTAGAGCGGCGTTTTGTAGAAGGTCTGATTTGCGGCATGGGTGCCCATGTTGCCGAGCACGAACTGGTAGCCGTCCGGCGCTGCTTTCGCGACCCGCGCGGCGCCGGTCATGCCGCCGGAACCCCCAACGTTTTCGATGATGATTTGCTGGCCCAAGAGCTCGGACAGGCCAGGGGCCAGAATGCGTCCGACCGTGTCCGCCGGACCGCCGGCAGCGAACGGCACGACCATCGTCACCGGCCGGGTCGGCCAGTCCTGCGCTAGCGCCGGCGCGATGCATGTGAGACTGACGAGCACTGCGACAGCCACGAACCGGGCCAGCCCTGCCATTCAATCCTCCAACCCAAAATGATAGCAGTGACAGAATAACAGTTGCTTGGAGCTTGGACAGCCGCCGCCGCACGCGAGTGATCCATTGAAACCAGCATATTCAAACGGGACGCTAGCTGCCGCCCGGTTTCCGGCCTGGCCGAAGCTCGACGCAACGGCGCGTCGCACCATGAGCTTGACCGCGGCGGAGCGCGCCCGACGGCTGGAGCCGCGGCTCAACGCGTTTGTCACCATCGAGGATGGTCTTCGGCCGGTCGACGGCAAGCTGGGCGGGCTGCCTTATGCCACCAAAGACATCTTTCGAACGGCGTCCCGTCGGCCCACGGGGGGACTCGCCACGGCAACGGACCTCGCCATCGAAGGCGAAACCGACCTTCTGCACCGGCTCGACGGCGCGGGCGCGCAGCGCGTCGGATTCACCGGGTTGCCCGAACTTGCTTATGAGCCGTCGGGTTACAACCATGCGCGCGGGCGCGTGCGCAATCCATGGAATCTCGACTTCGTGGCCGGCGGATCGTCCTCGGGCTCGGCGGCGGCCGTTGCGAGCGGCAGCGTCGTCGTCGCGCTTGGCTCCGACACGGCGGGCTCACTGCGCATTCCCGCCCATTGCTGCGGCGTCACCGCCTGGAAGCTGACCTACGGCATCGTTGCGCGCGCCGGCACGATGCCGCTCGCGCCGAGCCTCGACACCATCGGCTTGCTCGCGCGCAGCGCCGCCGACATGCAAGACGCCGTCGATCTCCTTATCGGAGACCATCAGTCGCGCGCCGACGGGTCGATCGCGCATGTTACGGCGATCATCGATTGCTTTGATGCGGCGGAGCCCTCGGTTCGCCGCGCGTGCCTGCACGGGGTTGATGCCATCGAAGCGACCGGCGTGCGTGTCGACCAGCGCGCAGCACTCGCGGAGATCGACGCCATCGGCGCCCATGCGCTCGTCGTTTTGCAAGCAGAAGCAGCGCGCGTTCATCGCGCGCGCATCGAGGATCGCGGTATTCCTGCGGTGCTGCGCAAGCGTCTCGTGAAAGGACTCGACGATGCGAGGCTTGCCACAAGCCTATCCGTGCGCGAGACCCTCTCGAACGATTTCACGGCGCGTGTCTTCGGCGGGTCAGATGCCATCATCATGCCGGTCATGCCGATCCGTGCGCCACGCGCCGTCGAGGCCGATCCGGCTTCGGACAAGTTCTCGGCCGCCACGCTTTACGCGCTCAGCCGCTTTACACGATTCGTCAATTTTTTGGGCTTTCCGGCCGTCGCGATCCCCGTCGGGTTCGATGACCGAAAGCTTCCGGTTGCGCTTCAGATCGTGGGCCGACCGCACGGCGATCGGGCATTGCTCGCGCTCGCGCAAGCGGTTCAGGACAAGACCGAGTGGCACGCCCGCGTCCCAGCTGCGATCGCCGACGTGATGGAGCTTTGAGCGGAGGAGCATCGATGCCACATCTGACCACCGACGACAACGTGAAACTCTATTACGAGGAGAGCGGATCGGGCATTCCCGTCGTCTTCGTGCACGAATTCGCCGGCGACTATCGCTCGTGGGAATCGCAACTTCGTCAATTCGCCCGCGGCTACCGATGCATCGCCTACAACGCGCGGGGCTATCCGCCCTCGGACGTGCCGGCGGATGGGGAGCGCTATTCGCAGGATCGCGCGCGCGACGACATTCGTGCCGTGCTCGACGCGCTGAAGATCGACCAGGCCCATATCGTCGGCCTGTCCATGGGCGGCTTCGCCGCGCTGCATTTCGGCTTCACCTATCCGCAGCGCGCGCGGTCGCTGGTGGTGGCGGGTTGCGGCTATGGGGCCGCGCCCAATCAGCGGCAGCAGTTTGCCGAGGAAGCGGAGTCAGCGGCACGATATTTCGAGGCGGGCATGGCGAAGGCAGCCGAGGCCTATGCGCTAGGGCCAACGCGCGTGCAGTTCCAAAACAAGGATCCGCGCGGCTGGCGCGAGTTCGTCAACCAGCTCGCCGAGCACTCGAGCGAAGGTTCAGCGCGCACCATGCGCGGCGTGCAGAAGCGGCGACCGTCCCTGTTCGATCTCGTCGACCAAATGAAGACGATCACGGTCCCGACCCTGGTCATGACCGGCGACGAGGACTGGCCATGCCTCGAACCCGCGCTGCTCATGAAGCGGACGATCCCGACGGCGGCGCTGGTGGTGATGCCCAATGCCGGCCATACCATCAACCTCGAAGAGCCGGCCGCGTTCAACCAGCACCTCGCCGATTTCTTCCGCGCGGTCGATGGCAATGCCTGGCCCAAGCGTGACCCGAGGGCGATGAAGCAAGCCATATTGGGGAGGTAGGGAAGACCGCTGGTCGGATCGATCAGTCGTTCCTCCGCGAGGAAGCGCCTCAAAGCTTTACCTGCTCGGCCGCGCTGCGGCCGAGATAGGCCTGGCGCACGCGATCGTCGTTGCGCAATGTCGCACAGGGGCCGTGTGCGATAATCGATCCGGTCTGCAGCACGTAACCGCGGCTCGCCGTCTCCAGCGCATAGCGCGCGTTCTGCTCGACGAGGAGCACGCTCGTACCGGCAGCATTGATCGCCTTGATCGTGCGGAAAATGTCGTGGACCACCATCGGCGCAAGCCCGAGCGAGGGTTCGTCGAGGCAAATGAGGTGCGGTTCGGACATCATCGCGCGCCCCAGTGCGAGCATCTGTTGCTCGCCGCCGGAAAGCGTGCCGGCGTTCTGGCTCATGCGTTCGCGCAGGCGCGGAAACATGTCGAAGACCTTGTCCAGGAGGCCGCGCACCTTCGCGATCTCTTTGCGGTACTTGAAGGCGCCGAGCTCGAGATTTTCGCGCACCGAGAGGAACGGAAAGACGCGCCGCCCCTCCGGAACGAGCGAGATCCCGAGCCTCGTGCGCTCATGCGACGGCAGGCGGGTGATGTCTTCTCCACGGAAATGGATCGAGCCGGCGCGCGGCAGGAGTGCGCCGGCGACGGCGCGCAGCGTCGTCGACTTGCCGGCGCCGTTGGCGCCGATCAATGTGACGATCTCGCCCTGCGCGACATGAAAACTGATATCGCGGCAGGCTGAGACTTCGCCGTAGGCGAGTTCGAGTCCTTCGGCTAGGAGCAGCGCGCTCACGTCATGCTCCGAGATAGGCGGCGATCACCGCGGGATTCGCCTGCGCTTCGGCCGGGGCTCCCTCGAAAAGATACTGCCCGTAGTCCATGACCAGCACGCGATCCGCGACCTTCATCACCAGGTCCATGTTGTGTTCGACGACGATGATCGTCATGCCGCGCTCGCGAAGAAGGCGAATGCGCTCCAGCAGCCGCTCCACTTCCGCCGCGTTGAGACCGGCGGCGGGCTCGTCGAGCATGAGCAGGCGGGGCGAGGTCGCGAGCGCACGGGCGAGTTCGAGCATGCGCTGCTCGCCATAGGCGAGCGAGGCGGCGAGCACGGACCCCCGCGCTTCCAGCCCGACGAAGCGCAGGAGATTGATCGCCTCCGCGCGGCAGCGGGCGTGGTCGCGGGCAAAGGCAGCCCCGTGGACGATGTATTGCCAGGTCGGAATATCGTGATGGACATGGAAGGCGGCGATGACATTGCCGAGAACCGACAGCTGCTTGAAAAGTCGTATCTTCTGGAACGTACGGGCGAGGCCGAGGCGTACGCGCTTGTGCGCCGGCACGCCGACGAGATCGACGCCGTCGAAGACCATTCGGCCGGCATCTGGCTGATAAAGCCCGCTCATCAAGTTGAGCAGCGTCGATTTGCCCGCCCCGTTCGGGCCGATGATCGCAAAGACACTGCCATGCGGGATATTGAGCGAAATGTCGCGAACGGCCTTCACACCGCCAAACCGCTTGTGTAGGCCTTCGCTACAAAACAAGGCGGCGGCTGTGGGAGGACGTGCTTGCGCCGCCGCAGCCCAGTCCGGCGCGGTCATCGGCGTATTCCAGCGTCGCCGCCGGTTGGGAGCAGGCCAAAACGTGCGCGCAGGACCTGCGCCGCCTGCACGAGGCCGCCCGGCATGAACAGCACGACGAGGGTGAGCGCGGCACCGTAGAAGACAAGCCGCAGATCGCCGAATCCACGCAAGAGCTCGGGCAAGATCGTGAGCAGGATCGCGCCCCAGACCGGGCCTATCAATGTTCCCATGCCGCCGACGATCACCATGGCCAGAATGGTGAAGGACTCCGTGATGATGAACGCGTCCGGGACCAACGTACCGACGAAGCTCGCGTAGAAGGCGCCCGCCGCCCCCGCGATCGCCGAGCCGACGCCGAAGGCGAATACCTTCCAGGCGGTGCAATTGATGCCGAACGAAGCCGCCGACACCTCATCCTCTCGGATGGCAGTGAGCGTTTCGCCGATCGGCGAGCGGACGAGCTGATCGAGCAGGAGATAAAAAAGGAACGCGAACGCCGCCACCAGATAAAACATGTTCGCGGTGTTGCCAAACGAGATGACCGGCAGCCCCGGCAGCGTAATGTCCGGCGGTGGCTTGATGGCATAAATGCCGAGCGGGCCTTGCGTCAGGCTGATCCAGTTCAGCAGCACCTGATGCACGATGACGGCAAAGCCAAGCGAGGCGATTGCAAGATAATGGCCGCGCAGACGAACCGCGAAGATCGACAGAGCCATGCCGGCGGCGCCGGATAATACGACGGCGCAGACGAACGCGATCCAGAATGGCACGCCGAGCCTCATGATGAGCAGCGTGGAGGCATAGGCGCCGATGCCATAGAACGCGGAATGACCGAGGTTGAGCTGACCGGCATAGCCGAGAATGAAATCAAGGCCGATGGCCAGCATGATGTTGAGCGCGCAAATAATGAGATTCGTGCGCCAATAGGAATCCTGAAACACCAACGGCAAGGCCGCGATGACAACGGCGGCGACAAAGAGCCACCAACGCCGATTGCCGGATTGACCGGCAAGCGCGAGATCGCCCCCGCTAGACATTCTCTTCACGCTTTTCGGCAATCAGTCCGGTCGGCCGGAATGCGAGCATGAGCAGAAGGAGCGTGAACACGATGAGGTCGGTCAGGCCCGGATTGACCAGCTGGGTCGCAAAGCTCTCGACCAAGCCGACCGCAAGCCCGGCGATGATCGTTCCTTCGACGTTGCCGAATCCTCCGATGATGACGATGGCGAACGCCTTCACGATGACGCTCGTGCCGGCAAAGGGCGTGAGCACGAGGATGGGGCCAAGCATGGCACCACCCATGCCGGCCAGCGTCGAAGCGATCACGAAGGTCAGCATGATGAGCTGATTGGGATTGATCCCCATGAGCCCCGCCGTCTCGCGGTCCTGTGCGACCGCGCGCAGGGCCTTTCCCATCATGGTGAATTTCATGAACGCGTAGAGCAGCGCGATGGTCAGCGCGGATACGCCGATGATGATCAGATTCTGCCAGGTAATGAAGGTGCCGCCTCCGAGCCGGATGACTTCATTGCTATAGGGACTATCGAAGGCATAGGGGATCGGCCCGAACCAGAGCAGCATCGCGTTCTGCAACAGGATCGACACGCCGATGGTCGCGATCAGCGGCAACAGTTCGCTGCCGCGTTCGCGCAGCGGTGCAAAGATCGTCGCGTTCACGAGCCAACCGAGCGCCGCGCCGACCATAAGCGCGATGCCGATACTGACGAGATAATTGCCGCCGAAGAGGAAGGTGAAGAAGTAGGCCGCGAACGCGCCGATGGTTACGATGTCCGCGTGCGCAAAATTGATCTGTACGAGAACGCCGTAGATGAGGGTGAGCCCCAGTGCCACGAGGACATAGAGGCTCCCGAAGACTATCCCATTGATTCCCTGCTGGAGAACGATGGTCAGCATGACCTCTCAGTTCCAGCCGAGCGCCTTCCACGACAAATCCGGCAAGGTCTCCATGTAGTGGATCGTATCCATCTTGATATTCTGGTTGGTCTTGTCAAATTCGACGCTCCCGGTCACGCCGGAGAAGTCCTTTGTGGTGGCCATGATGTCGCGGATCGATTGCGAGTCCTTGCCACCGCGGCGCACGACGTCGGCCACGACCAGAATCTGATCGAAGGCGTGAGCATTGATGTGCGTCGGCTCTTGATTGTACTTGGCCTTGAACGCGCGGATGAAGTTTTGCACCACTTCGCGCTTGTCGGTCGGGTCGAATTGCACGATGCGGACGTAGCCGAGCGCCGCTTTGCCGGCCTTCTGTTCGAAACCGAACGGCAACCAGATCGGGCCGAGCTGGATCGATTGTCCCCCGCTGCCCTTCGTAACACCGGCTTGGGCGAGCGCTTGGGTGATGCGCAAACCTTGGCCCTCGAGCGTGTAGGTCGGGATCACATCCACTTTGCCGAGACCGGAGATGCGCGTCGCGATCGCGGTGAAGTCGTTCACGTCGCGGCCGAAGCCGATATCGGCGAGGATTTGCCCGCCGAGCGATTTGAATGTATCGCCGAAGACCTTCGCGTTGCCGATTCCGGCATTGGTGTTCTCATAGAGCAGCACCGCCGTACGGGCATTGAGGCGCTTATACGCGTTGGCGGCGATGTCCACTCCCTGCATCACCTCGTTAGGCATGATGCGAAACGTCCAGGGGTTGCCCGGATCGGTGATCTTGATCGAGGAGGACCCCGCGTTGAGCAGCGGCACTTTCGTCTGCTCCATGAGCGGCATGATTGCGAGCGTGGCGTCCGAGCACTCCTCGCCGAGCGCGACGTGAGGCTTGTATTGTTCGAGGAGGCGCTTGGCCGCCTGCGTTGCCGGTAGCGGGCTGCATGCCGAATCCTCGTATTGGACCTCGAACCGGTAGCCGTTCACCCCGGCCTTGTTGAGCTGCTCGATCGCAAGATCGATGCCCTGCTTGTCCTGTACGCCGAAATAGGATCCGGGACCGGACATGGCGAATAGCCCGCCGATCTTGATGACTTTGTCTTGCGCGTGAGCCGCTGTCGCGGCAGCGATCATGACGATAATCGCAGCCACGCCGATGCAGAGAATGGCAGAATGTTTTCGCATGGCCCTCTCCCTCGAGGTTATTCCGTTCATTTAAGCCTGAAATCGGGACGCCTGCCAATGTCTTATCGTCCCGCGACTCTAAGCGGCCAGATCGGTGAAGGTGACTTCCATATCGGTGGCGACGGCGATCACGTTCGACAACCTTTCGGCGGGCTCTCACCACGATTGTGCGGGATTGCCGCATTGCACGGGCCATAGGCAGGCGGCAGAAAATCAGCGATAGTTCGGCAAAAGGCGAGCAGTTCAGGGAGAGCACTCAATGCGGACGTGGCTGATGGCTGCGGTGGTGAGTGTGTTATTGCCTGCGGCGGCGGCCGGGCAAGAGGCGAGCTATCCGACCAAGCCGGTGACGATCATCGTGCCGGCCGCGCCCGGCGGGGTGACCGATGCGCTCGCCCGCACGTTGGCGCAGCGCTTCACCGAGGCCTGGGGCCAGCAGACGATCGTCGAAAACAGGCCGGGCGCCAACAACCAGATCGCGGCGGAATACGTCACCAAAGCCGCGCCCGATGGCTACACCCTGCTCATTGGGCCGGAGGTCACGTTCGTGGTCAATCCGAGCCTCTATCCCAAGCTGCCCTATGATCCGGTCAAGGGCTTCACGCCCATCTCGGGCCTCGTCACCATCAACCACGCGCTGATCGTCAATCCCGCGCTGCCGGTCCAGAACGTCAAGGAGCTGATCGCGCTCGCCAAACAAAAATCGGGCGAGCTCAATTACGGCACGTTCGGCATCGGATCGAGCGGTCATCTCAACATGGAGCTGTTCCAGGCCCTTTCGGGTGCGAAATTCCAGGCGGTGCACTACAAGGGCGCCACCCCGGCGCTTACCGACGTGATGGCCGGACATATCCAGCTGATGTTCATCAGCGTGGGCAGCGCGGTACCGCAGTGGAAGGCGGACAAGGTCAAGCTCCTCGCGGTCGGCGCCGCGAAGCGCATGGCGCTGCTGCCGGAAGTACCTACCGTCGCTGAAAGCGGCCTGCCCGGCTACGAGGCGGTCTCCTGGTTCGGGCTGTTCGGCCCGCCCGGGATGCCGGCGGAGATCGTCGGCAAGATCAACGCTGAAGTGCGCAAGATTTTCGCCGATCCGGAGATCAAGAAGAACTTCCTCGAGCGGCAGTATTTCGAATCAATCGCCGGCACGCCCGAGCAGCTCACGAAGTACATCAAGGCCGACGAGCCGAAATGGCGCAAGGTGATCCACGACGCCAAGGTGAAGGGGGAGTGACACCGTATCCGGCTCATTGGCGGGATCAATCATCACTGGTCGTCCCCGCGAAAGCGGGGACCCATATTCCAGAGGCGGTGGTTATGGGTCCCCGCTTGCGCGGGGACGACAGTCATGTGACTGATCGACCGCGCTCAGACTGAGGGCGGCTCAAATCCCCAGCAGCTTGCGTGCGTTGCCGCCGGCAATGGCGGCGATGGTTGCAGCATCGAAGCCGTCGACCGAGGCGACGTGGCCGATCGGATCATATTCGGCCATGTCGAAGGGATAGTCCGTTCCCATGATGATGTGGTCGGCGCCGCAGAACCGCACCAACTCGGCGAGCTGATGCGGCGTGAATACGACCGTGTCGAAATAGATCTTTCTGAGATAGCTGGTCGGCGGCTGCGGCAGAGCGCCGTGCGCATCAGAGCGCGCGCCCCAGGCGTGATCGATGCGGCCGGAATAGGCGGGCAGATAGCCGCCGCCGTGCACCGCGAGAATCTTCAGGTTCGGGTGGCGCTCGAGCACGCCGTCGAAAATCAGGTAATGCAGCGCGATGGTGGTTTCGAGCGGGTTGCCGATCACGTTATTGAAGTAGAAGCGCGTGAGTCGTTTCGCGTCGGTGAATCCGTTGGGGTGGATGACGACGAGCGCGCCGAGCGCCTCGGCCTTTTGCCAGAACGGCGCGTAGTCCGGCTCGGAGAGTTCGCGGCCCGCCACATTGGTCAAAATCTCCGCGCCCTTCATGCCGAGCGAGGTCATGCAGCGCTCGAGCTCGCGCGCGGCTTCGGCGCCATCGCTGAGCGGCACGGTGCCGAGTGCGACGAAGCGGTCCGCTTTCGCCACATATTCCGCAAGCCCATCGTTCACCATGCGTGCGGCTTTGACGGCGATATCGAGCGGCAGCGTGTAATAGCACTGGTTCGGCGGCGGCATGATGAGCTGCAAGTCGACGCCCATGGCGTCGAGATCGGCGAGGCGCTCGTCATAGCCGGTGATGCGCGCGCGGATATCCTCCTCCTGCTTTTGGCTCAGCGCCTTGGTCGTCGCATCGGCGAAATGCGCCAGCGGAATCGTGGACATATCGAGATGCGGCTTGACGAACGCGGCAGCCTGCGGGATGGCGACGTGCGAATGAATGTCGACGGTCGTGCTCTTCGCCCGTACTTCGCGTCCCCGCTTGCCGTGCTGGCGCGCCGCGGTCGCCGCGTACTTGTTCCATTGTGCCGCCATTGATGTCTCGTCCTTTCATTCGCGATTTCTCATCGTCGGCCACCGGCCACCCGGACGCGGTGCGTTCTTCCTCTCTGTTCAATGCGCGATCGTGCGACGCACGCGGTGCGCTCCCTCTCCCCGTTGGGGAGAGGGTTGGGGTGAGGGGGTTCGAAACCTGTCGAGAGACCGTAACCCCTCACCCCACCCCTCTCCCTATGGGAGAGGCAGCAGACCGAGTTCGCCGCATGTGCTGATGTCACTTCGCAGGAACAGGCATCAGAACACGCCGAGGTGCTGCGAGACAATGGCATCGTCGAGCTTGATCTGATCGGCTATGCCGCGAAACACCACCCGGCCGGTGTTGATGATGACGATGTCGTCGGCGAGATCGAGGGTGAGCTTGATGTTCTGCTCGACGAGCACGATCGACTGCCCCTCGGCCTTGAGTTGCGCAATCGTGCGGCCGACCTCGGCGACGAGCTGCGGCGCGAGTCCCTCGGAGGGCTCGTCCATCAGCAGCACGCGCGGATTGCCCATCAGCGCGCGGCCGATTGCCAGCATCTGCTGCTCGCCGCCGGAAAGCGAGCCGGCGAGCTGGGCCTGGCGCTCGGCGAGGCGCGGGAACAGCCGAAAGACGCGATCGATCGACCAGCCGGAGCCGCCGTCCTTGCGCGGCTGCGCCGCGACCATCAGGTTTTCGCGCACGGTGAGCGTGCGGAACATGCGGCGTCCCTGCGGGACGAGGCAGATGCCTTTGCGCGCGATCGCGTCGGGAGCGAGCCCGGCGACGTTCTCCCCGTAGAGGCTGATTGAGCCTCGCCGCGGCTTGAGGAAGCCCATGATCGCTGCCATGCATGTCGTCTTGCCGGCGCCGTTGCGTCCGAGCAGGCCGAGCAGGCGACCTCCCTGCAGCGCGAACGACACCGCGTGCAGCACGTGGCTGTCGCCGTAATAGGCGTCGATGCCGGAAACGGCGAGCGCCTCAGTCGCCAAGATACACCTCCCGGGTGCGCGGATCGGCGACCACCTCGGCGCGCGTCCCCTCGACGATGACCTCGCCGTAGTGCAGCACCGTGATGCGCTCGGCAAAAGCGAGCGCCGTGTCCATGTCGTGCTCGATCATCACGATGGTCACGTCGCGCGGGATGGCATCGAGCAAGGCGCGCACGGCCTGCCGCTCGGCCTGCGAAAGGCCGGCGAGCGGCTCGTCGAGTAGCAGCAGTTTGGGCTTCTGCGCCAGCGCCATCGCCAGCTCGAGGCGGCGGCGCTCGCCGTAGGAGGTCTCGGCCACGATCCGCTCGGCCGCGTCGGCGAGCCCGACGCGCTCGAGCGAGGCGTGCGCGTTGGCATAGAGATCGCGGTTGGCGGTGAGGATCGACCACGGATTCCAGCGTCGGCGGTCGAGCCCGAGCAGGGACAGCACCACGTTGTGCGCGAGCCGCTCGCGCGGAAACAAGGTGAGAATCTGATAGGTGCGTGCGAGCCCGAGATGCACCCGCTGCTGCGTCGGCATGCCCATGAGCTCCTGCCCGAACAGGCGCACCGATCCGGCGTCGGCGGTGAGGTCGCCGGTGATGAGATTGAACAGCGTCGTCTTGCCTGCACCGTTCGGTCCGATGATCAGCCGCCGCTCGCCCGGCATGACGCAGAGCGAGACGTCCTGGGTGGCCGGCAGGCCGCCGAAGCGCTTGCTCAGATGTGCGACCTCGAGCGCGGCGGTCGTCATTGCGCCGGCTCCGACGCGGGCGTCGCTTTGCGGCTCCTGCGGCGGTTTTGCCATCGCCGCCACACCTGCGTGCAACCGGGGACGAGCCCGTAGGGCATGAACATGATCACGACCACGAAGATGACGCCGAGCAGCGTGTTCCAGCGCTCGACATAGGTCGAGACCACGTTCTTGACGAGCGTGATGATGGCGGCGCCGACGATCGGGCCGGCCAGCGTGCTGGCCCCGCCGAGGATCGCCATCAGCAGGATTTCGGCGGATTGCTGCAGCGAAATCGCGTGCGGGCTCAGAAACAGATTGTAGTAGACGTAGAGGACGCTTGCGACCGAGGCCCAGAAACCAGCCATGACGAACGTGATCCAGCGGATGAGCCAGACATTGTGGCCGAGCATGCGCATGCGGCGGGGCTGGTCGCGCGCGCCCTTGAGGCTCGCGCCGAACGGAGAGCGCGAGAAGCGCCAGATGAAGAACAGCGCGATGACGAAGACGACCAGCGTGAAATAATAAAAGCTCGGCGCGTCGCGGATGTCGAAGCCGAACGGCATCGGCCGCGCCGGATGGCGGATGCCGTTGTCGCCGCCGGTGAGATCGTTGGCGCGGTAGGCGATGCCCCAGACGATCTGCCCGAGCGCGAGCGTGATCATGATGAAGCCGAGCCCCGGCGCGCGCAGCGACAGCAGGCCGAAGAACGCCGCCGCTGCGGTCGACAGCGCGACCGCGAAGATCGCCGCCGTGAGCTGGTCGTAGCCGGCGATGGTGGCGAGGATGCATGCATAGCCGGCGATGCCGAGATAGCCGGCATGGCCGAGTGAGACCATGCCGCCATAACCGAGCATCATGTTGATGGAGAGCGCGAACAGCGCGTAGATGAGCACCTGGCTCGCCATGTTGACGTAGAACTCGTTACCGATGATCCAGGGCACGGCGAGCAGAGCCAGTGCACAGAGGACGAGCGCCAGGATGCGCGTCATATCTGCACGCGCCCGAACAGCC
>JBJMTU010000312.1:0-7229 GCA_045811545.1 Xanthobacteraceae bacterium
AGAGTTCGCCGACGCCGCCAAGACCGCGACGCCCCCGCTCAAGATGGGCGGCACGGGCTCGCGGCGCGAAGATCACGTCCTCACCGTTTTCCTGGAGCAGAAGACCGGGGCGAAGTTCGCATATCTGCCCTACAAGTCGGGGGGCGAAGCCGCAACCCAGCTCGTGGGCAATCACACTGCGGCCAACGTCAACAATCCGTCGGAAAATCTCGAAGTCTGGCGCGCCGGCCAAGTACGGCCGCTGTGCGTGTTCGACAAGGAGCGGATCGAATACAAGGCCAAGGTCACGGCCGATATGTCTTGGAATGATATTCCGACCTGCAAGGAGCAAGGCCTGGACATCCAATATCTGATGCTGCGCGCCATGTTCCTGCCTGGCAAGGTGACGCCGGAGCAGACCGCGTTCTACGCCGATCTGTTCAAGAAGCTGGCGCAGACCACCGAGTACAAGGACTACATGGAAAAGCAGGCGCTCAAGCCCATCTTCCTCACCGGCAAGGACATGGTGAAGTTCTTGGAAGAGGACGACGCACTGAACAAGAACCTCATGACCGAAGCCGGATTCGTCGCTCACTAGCAATGCTACATCGGATGTCGGGTGCATGAACGCGCGGCAGACTCGGTGCGCTCCCTCTTCCCGTTTGGGGAAAGGGTTGGGATGAGGGGTTACCAGCGATACTGATCGATCCGACGCCGCTCCATTCGTTGCAGCAGCGAGTAGCCCTCTCCCGGCGGGGAGAGGGCCAGCGATAATACGCCCGGCGCCAGCGACGCAGTAAAACCAGTCCATGTTCATTGATGGCCACGCCCGAAACTGAAATCGTCGTCGAGGATCCGAGCGCGCCGGCGGACAATTCGCCATCCGTGGTCAGCACCCGCACCGTCGAGATCGTCGTCTCGCTGCTGCTGCTCGCATTGGCGGGTGTGCTCTGCTTCGACAATTGGCGGACCGGGATCGCATGGGAGGCGGACGGACCGCAGCCCGGCTACTTCCCGTTCTATCTCGGGCTCATCCTCGCCGCCGCCAGCCTCTACGGTCTCGTCACCTCGCTCATGACACGCACAGCTGCCGCGCACATATTCCTCACGCGCGACCAGCTGCGCCGCGTCATGCAAGTCTTCGTTCCCACGCTGGTGTTCTGCCTGCTCACGCAATGGCTGGGGCTCTATGTCGCAAGCTTCCTCCTGATCGCGGGCTTCATGTGGATCATCGGGCGCATTGCCCTGTGGACGTCACTGCTCACCGCCTTCCTGTTCGCACTCACCATGTTCATCACCTTCGATGTCGCTTTCGACGTCATCATGCCGAAGGGGCCGCTCGAAGCGGCCTTGGGCTACTAGGTCGACCGATGGAAGCCTTCGGCCTGCTGCTTCACGGCTTCGTCGTCTTGCTGACGTGGAAGACGCTGGCAGTGATGATGGTCGGGCTCGTGCTCGGCATTTTCGTCGGCGTGCTGCCGGGACTGGGGGGTCCCAACGGCGTCGCGATTCTACTGCCATTGACCTTCACGATGGATCCGACCTCGGCCATCGTCATGCTCTCCTGCATCTACTGGGGCGCGCTGTTCGGCGGCGCCATCACCTCGATCCTGTTCAACATCCCGGGCGAAGCCTGGTCGGTGGCGACTACCTTCGACGGTTATCCGATGGCCCAGCAGGGCAAGGCCCCGGAGGCGCTGACCGCCGCCTTCACTTCATCGTTCATCGGCTCGCTCGCGGCCGTGCTGCTGATCACGTTTCTTGCGCCCGGCATCGCGGCGTTCGCGTTGCGATTTGGGCCGCCGGAATTCTTCGCCGTCTATTTCTTGACGTTCTGCTCGTTCGTCGGCCTGGGGCGCGAGGACAAGCACAAGACCATCATTTCGATGACGCTCGGGCTCTTGCTGGCCGGGATCGGCATGGACACGGTGTCCGGCACATTGCGCATGACCTTCGGCTGGAACGAGCTTTTGCGCGGCGTCAACTTTCTGGTCGCGGTGATCGGACTCTTCGGCATCAGCGAAATTCTGCTCACCATGGAAGAGCGGCTCGCCTTGCGCGGCCACACCGCCAGCATCAGCCTGCGCGTGGTGCTCAGCGTGTGGAAGGACCTGCCGCGCTACTGGGTGACGCTGCTACGCTCCTCGGTCATCGGGTGCTGGCTCGGTATCACGCCCGGCGGAGCAATTGCCGCCTCCTTCATGGGCTACAACCTTGCCAAGCGCTTTTCCAAGGACAAGGACAGCTTCGGCAAGGGACGCATCGAAGGCGTGTTTGCGCCGGAGACGGCGGCGCATGCGTCGGGGACCTCGGCGCTGCTGCCGATGCTGGCGCTGGGAATTCCGGGTTCCGGCACGGCGGCGATCCTGCTCGGCGGGCTGATGGTATGGGGGCTCAATCCCGGGCCACTCTTGTTCGTCGAGCACAAGGACTTCGTGTGGGGCCTGATCGCGTCGATGTATCTCGGCAACGTCGTTGGCCTGGTCTTGGTGCTCACGACGGTACCGGCCTTCGCCGCCGTCCTGCGCGTGCCGTTTTCCGCGATCGCGCCGATGATCGTGGTGTCCTGCGCAATCGGCGCCTACGCAATCCAGAACGCCATGTTCGACATCTGGCTGATGCTCGTTTTTGGCGTGGTCGGCTACGTGTTCAAGAAGATCGGCATTCCGCTGGCGCCGTTCACCCTCGCATTGGTGTTGGGCAGTCGCGCGGAGGATGCCTTCCGCTTGGCGATGATCGGCGCGGGCGGCGATCTGCGCGTGTTTTGGTCGAACGGCCTCGTCGGCTCCATTACCACGCTGGCGCTGCTGCTGCTGTTCTGGCCGCTGATCAGCCCGCTGTTCGAACGCGCAACCCGGCTGTGGCGCCCGGCGGGTGGCTCGCACCCGGCGTGACATGCGCTGATCGGCTTCGGGTCGCCCCCGCACGAACGGGGTGCCCGTCGCAGCGACGAGGGGAATACGACCTAACGTGTTTTGGAATGCGCGCCGCTACGCCGCGCTGCGTTCGCGCCGCAGCTGACCAATGGCGGCGTTCGCGAGCCGCCACATATCCCGCTCGCCGTCCTGGGCAATACGGGTCAAATTCTGCGCCAGCCGCGTGCGCACCTCCTGCCGATCCACGTGTGCGAGCTCGGGGTCGGCCTTGACGAACGGCCACGATTTGTCGAACGCCGCGCTGACCAGCGCGGCGAGCTTGGGGTCGAGGTTCGCGTCCGGTGTCATGCGATGTCCTCCCCGTGCTTGTTCCATTTCCTATCCCACGGAGGGCAACGACAGTCCAGCGCGCAGTCCGATGCTGCGCTGCCAAATTATGCTGCACTGCGGAGGGCGCGTTGGTGTGATGATATTGCTGCGGCCGCGCGAGAAATCGCTACGCCTGTTCGCTGATAACGCGTCCGGTAAGACGGCGGTACGCCCATTCGGCAAGGAATGACGCCGCGGCGATGGCGACGAGCGCGGCGAGCGCGCGGGGCTGCTCGCGGGCGATATAGACGCAGAGAACCACGAACATCGCCAGACACGTCAGCAGCGACAGCCACACGAGGGGCGCGCTCGCGCCGGTCTGTTTCAGCACCTTGAGGTGACCGGCGTTGACCGCGGCATAGATCAACAGGAAGGCGGCGCTTCCCATCATGGCGATGCCGGAGAGGTCGAAGCTCAGCATCACGGCCAGCACCAGGGCCGCTGTGAGCACCAGGCCGCCGGTCGCCCCTCGCCATTCGGTGCGCGACAGGCCGGCCGGCAGCCCGCCGTCGCGGGCGATCATGTAGCAGACGTTGGCTGCGCCAAACAGCGTGGCATTGATCGCCGAGGCAGTCGAGAACAGCGCGGCGATGGCAATCAGCCGGAAGCCGAATTGGCCCAGGAACGGCTTGGCCGCCTCGGCAAGCGCGTAATCCTTCGATTGCTCGATTTCGTAGTCCGAGAGATTACCGGTGACGGTCAGCGAAACGGCGAGGTAAAGCGCGATCACCAGCAGCACACTGGTGTAGAGCGCTCGCGGCAGCATCTTTCTGGGATCGCGCATGTCGCCGGCGGCATTGGTCACGAGGCCGAAGCCTTCGTAGCCTATGAACAGAACGCCAGCCCCGAACAAAATCGACGTCGATTCAGGCCAAAGCTCGGGCGACAGATAGCCCGGCCTGATGAACCACAAGCCCACCGCCGCAAACAGCACGAGGATCGCCAACTTCACGGCGACGATGACCGTCTCCCACCGGCCCATGAGCCGTGCTCCGAACGCATTGACCAGCGTCAGCAGCACAACCGCGGCGACGGCGAGTGACTTGACCAACAGGGGGGACGCCGCGGTGGTGACGAAGGTCGCGGCGTAGCTGCCGAATGCGGTGGCATAGAGGGCGAGCGAAATGATGTAGCCCGCCCACATGAACAGATTGAGCCCGCCGGCGAGAACGCCGTCGCCGAAGCTCTTCACCAAGAAATGCACGGCGCCGCCGGCGGACGGGAAGGTGGCGCCGAGCTTGGCATAGGAATAGGTGGACAACAGCGCCACCACGCCTCCGATCGCGAAGGCAAGCCACATCGCGTTGCCCGCCGCCTGCGCGACGACGCCGAGGATGGAAAAGATGCCCGCCCCGACCATGCCGCCGATGCCGATGGACACGGCGGCCGCCATGCCGATCTGCGCCGATCCCGCCCTCGCACCAGGGACATTCGTCGCGGCATTCATGATTGCACCCGCAAGTCGATCTCCGAGCCAGCACGCTGCGTCCGACGGTTATCGACTAGCAATTTTCCGCAGGCGTCGCGCCGCCCCTTCATGGCACATTTGATTGCGCTGCAGAAGGCGGGGTCGCATCGACCTCACTCGTTAAGGGAGGCCGGCCGTGGCGAAACGGAGCGAGATCGAGGCTGCCTTGCGTCGGCTGGCGCCGCGGATACCGCCCCATGAGTTCGCAGCCGTGGTGGACCACGCCGTCGACAGCGCCGGACTGACCGTCGCCGTGCCGGAAACAGCAGCGTGGTTATCGCTGGTCGCCTACGTGCGCCACATGTTTACCGATTACGACGAGTTGCTGCGCGAAGGCTACGACCAGGAGAGTGCCAGACACTTTGTCGCCGACGAGATCACCGCGATCTTGGACAGCTGGGGCGTGCGGCGGCCTTTAACGCCGCAGGATTGACATGCATCCGGCTGCTTGGTTCGCCGTCCCTTACCCGCCGTCAACTCACCGCGAGCGGCGCGAGCGCGTCGATGTCGGTGACCACGTCGATGACCGCCGGGCGGTTCGCTTGCAGCGCCTGCTCGATCGCCGTACCGAGCTCCGCCGGTTTCTCCACGCGAATGCCGAGCGCGCCCATCTCCTCGGCGATGCGCGCGAAATTGACCTTGCTGAAGGTCCACATTTCCCGCGCCTGCTCGGTCTGCGTTCCGCCGTAGACGCGGTCAAAGCCGCGCTTGGACTGGTTGCCGCTCGAATTGTTGTTCACCACCGTGACGGCATTGATGCGCCAGCGCGCGGCAGTCTCGATCTCGGCGATGTGGTACCAGAGCCCCGCATCGCCGGTGAACGTGACCACCGGGCGCTGCGGGCACGCGCATTTGGCGCCGAGTCCCGCCGGGAACGCCCAGCCGAGATGGCCGGCGCTGCGCATGTAGCTTTGCCGCGGACTGGTGAGGTCGAACATCCCACCCATCCACATGCCGGCATGGCCGGTGTCCACCACGACGATGCCGTTGTCCGGCACGTGCCGCGTGAGCTCCGCGCAGATGCGCTCCGGCCGGATCGGCACTGCATCGGAGGTCAAGAGGGATCGATATTTCTCCGACCATTCCTTGCAGATGTGCTGCGCCTGCGCGACCCACGCCTTGCGCTTGCCGGCGCTGGCGCGGTCGGCCGCCGCGAGCATGCGCGCCAGCGTGACCTTGGCATCGCCGTTGACGCCGGCGAGGAGCGGATAATTGCGGCCGATCGCCTGCGGATCGATGTCGATCTGGATCGCCGGCGTGCCGATCTTCGGCACCGCCCAGAAGTGCGTCGTCATGCCGCCGGTCTCGGTACCGACGAAGCAGACGAGATCGGCGCCGTTGACCACGTGGTTGGCGCTCTCGCGCGAATACGTGCCCACAACTCCGACCGACAGCGGATGATTGCCGGGGATCGCATCCTTGCCGTTGAGCGAGGTGGCGACCGGGATCTGCAACGCTTCCGCGAGCGCCACGAGTTCGCCCGAGGCGCCCGAGGCGCGCACGCCTCCGCCGGCGACGATGACCGGACGTTGCGCGTCCTGCAGGTGCTTGAGCGCGGCCATGACGCTCTCCTCCTCCGGCGCCACACGATACGGCGGCACGCGTGCAAACTGCGGCTCGCACAACGGCTCCATCTCCGCTTCCTCGGCGTCGATCTGTCCCTCGTTGCCGCGGAACTGCAGATGCACGGGGCCGGGCGTGCCCGAGGTCGCCACGCGAAACGCCTGACGCATCATGTCGGGAAAGCGCGCCACGTCGTCGATCGTGGCGTTGAACTTGGTCACCGGCTCGAACGCCGGCACGTCGTCGATTTCCTGATAGACCTTGCGGAACTTGGTCTTCGGCTCGCGCCCGCCGGTCATGGCGATCACCGGCGAGTGCGCGAGCCAAGCGTCGCGCAGCCCAGCCGCCAGATTGAGCGCGCCGATCACCTGCGCGGCGCAGATGCCGGGTTTGCCGGACGCGCGTGCGTAGCCGTCGGCCATGTAGGCGGCGGCCTTCTCACCGTGCACGTGCAGGCGCTTGATGTCGGTGCGGCCCTCCAGCACGGCCATGGTTTTGCGCAGCACCGCCGGCACGTGAAAGACGTGGGTGACGCCGTAGCCGTTGAGCATCTCGGCGAGGCATTCCGCCCCGCTCATTTTCCGATTGTGTCCGAGCATGGCGAGCCTTTCCGAAGGCGTGACGATTTACGGCGCAGGCGTCAGGGCGGATCGTGGCGCGCCGGCGCGAGGCTGCGCGCGCGATGCAGCCAAGTCACCGAAGCGAATGCCCCGAGCCACGACCCGAGCGCCGCGAACGCGACGTACACGGCGTTGTCGGTATAACTGATCACCGCAAATGCCGACAGCATGTACCAGACCGCGCTCCAGTTCGCAGCCCACACTCGCCGCCTGCTGCTTACTGCGGCGTTGAAGAACACGTAGGCCGCGTCGGTTGCGGCCGTGGAGGCAAGCACGCCTAGAGCGATCAGCGGGTTGATGGCAAGGTTCATGGTTGCATCTCGACGATGTGAATCGGCTACGATGAGCCACGGA
>JBJMTU010000313.1:0-13217 GCA_045811545.1 Xanthobacteraceae bacterium
GTGCGCATGCGCAGTCGAAACTTCCAAAGCAGCAGGTGTTGAATGAAGTTGAACGTTAGGCCCCATGCCCAGAACGGCAATTGCCGGTAACGGATCGGGTGGAAGCCAAGACGGCGCAGCTTGAAGACGAGCAGATTGGCGCCAAGGAAATTATAGCGCCAGTTCTCGAAGAAGGCGGTGACGCTGCGATAGTCATGCTCTCGACGACAAGCATCCAGCGATCCCGGTGAACGAATGAGCAGCCGCCCTCCTGGCTTGAGCGATCGCCAGCAGCGCGCCAACCAGGCGTCCAGGTCCTTGGTATAGCCGATCGACTCGAACGCGTAGATCGCGTCGAAATACTCGTCCGCCAGTTCGAGACGATCGAAGTCGCTAACGACGACGCGGACACGACCATTGAATTTCTCGAATTTGCGCCGGCAAATGTCCCCCTGGACCGTGGAATTCGTCACGCACACGATTTCGACGTTGCACTTGGTCGCGAGATAGTCAGCGGCGGCGCCGGATCCGCAACCGAGATCCAAGAAGCGCATCCCGTGTTTCACCGGCTTGAGAAGAACATAGTCAGATTCATGAGGGTGGGTGAAGATCGCGCGCGGAAAAACGCACGTGCTGTAATTCTCGTTCTCGCTGCGATAGGAGGCGAACACGTCGTCGTATGTACGGTTCTCGTCATCGTGCTTCAGGAAGTCGTCGGTCTTTGGCGTCCACTCGACAAGTTGTCGCTGTTCAAACTCGTTGAGCGTATGACCAATATGGGTTGCATCCTTAGGATAGATGACGAGCAGGTAGAGGATGTAATGAAAAAGATTATACGCCGCGAACAACCCGAGGACGATCGCCGCTATTACGAGTAATGTCGAAACACCATCCACGGGTAGTTCCTGTAATTGTGCGGGGCGCGTGGCTTCTGATTGTCTAGTGCAAAACGGCTACAGCCAAAATCAATTTGTTGCCGGGAAGATTGCATTTGTCGTCGGTACCGCGCGCCGCTACGGCGGGACCGGGCTCGGCCTTACCCTCTCGCGCAAGCTCGCGCGCATGATGGGCGGCGACGTCACGGTGACGAGCGAGCCGGGCAACGGTGTTTGCGGTGCGCCTGCCGGCTGGCGCGACGCCATAATAGAAGCGTTTTCGCGCGCGGCATGGATACGGTCGCGACGCTTGCGGCATGTCCCCTGCCCACCGATAGCGACCGTCGGCCGATGTCAAGGTCCCCGCGCGGCCCTGGCGCCCATCAGGCCCAGGACGAGCAACACCAGGAAGATGACGAGGAAGATGTAGAACAGGATGCGGGCCACATCGGCGCTGGCGGCAGCGAGATCGGTGAAGCCAAATACGGCCGCGACCAGCGACACCACCAGCATAATGAGTGCCCATTTCAGCAATGACATGGTCGTGTCCTTTCCGCCCAGTAACCGGCGGCCGGCGGTTTAGTTCCAAACGAGCACTTCCGCTTCGCTTCGAACAGCGGACTTACGTTCGAGCCCAAGTGCCGGTCGCGAGTGCCATGAGCGGACTCACCACGACAGACGCGACGCTATTGTTCGACCGCCGCGTTGGCGACTCCAGTCATGCCGAAGAGCGGCGACACGTACCGCTGCGCAGCAAACCACGCCAAGCAGATTTCGGCACTGTGCTGAATTTCTGCGGCTCAGCAATCAGAACCAGGGGCGAGAGCCGGATGACCGGGGCGATGAGGCAAAGCCCCAAAATGGATTTTGTGGCTCTCTAACAACGGGGCGAGTGCGGCGAGCACTCGTCGATCCCTCTTGCTTCTTGGTCGCCTTTTTCGGCTCCTCCGTGACGCTGGGCTTTGCGATCGCGGGGGCTGGTTCGGCTGTTGCCCGTATCGGAAACGCCTCCGATGGGTCGGGGGGTATCCACGGGGAATCTGCATAGCGCACGACGGTCTTGGGCGGCGGCTTATAAGCGGCCAGTCCGGCATTCGCGCTGACGCTTGGCTGCATCAACCAATAAAGAAAGAGGAAAAAAGCGGCGTAGGTTGCAAGAATAAGTCCGACGGCGGTGGCTAAGCGGTAATCCCCATCTCGCCCCGTGCTCGGCGCAAATGCATTTCCACGCAAAGACATGTGCGGCCCCCCAATTCGACCAATTCATTAGTCGCCATGGCTGGCAGATAGGTTCAATTGGCCTGCAGATTGGACGGCGCCAAAGGGGGAAATAATAATGACTGCTCCAGCGGAGGCGGCCTACCTGCGTCTTTCGTCCGGCGCAGGTGGGCCGGAATGGCCGCGGCTCTCCGACAGTTCCACCGGCCCGGCACGCGCAAACAGTCGAGCGCGAGGTGTCAGAACCGGCGATATAAAGCAGTGTGGCTGACTTATTCAGATCGGCGAGATCGGAGTGAGCCAACCCTGCGAGCGTGATTGCGACGGTGAATAGTCAATCGCCCCCCGGGGTAAAGGGTTGCTGATCCTCGTCTTTTGGCCCTCTGTTGGCTGCCGAACAAATCGGAGCGTGGCGCGTTAGCTATCTGCAACGCGAGCCAAGCAGCCCAAGCGGCCGGACCGTGTCAGACATCGCAACAACCAAGCTCCGTGACCGAACCGTGGCCTGCCCACGGTGTGGAACCGCGATGGACCAAGTGGCCAGTATCGCGCCGAGCTTCGGTGAGCCGGGACTGATCGGGTACGAATGCCCGAATTGCGTTTACGTGACCAGCGAGCTGGTGCGGCCCACTGACGAGTACGAGGGCCGTGGACGTCTAGGCGGCCGCTAGCCCGCCTTTCGCACGCGATTGACGGCGTGGTCTCAGCCGGGGTTCATCCCTGCGGCCTTGATCACGGCGATGGCCGGCGGGCTCGTCAGATAGGCGACGAACGCCTTGGCCGCTTCCGGTTCCCTGCTATTGGCGGCTACGCCCACGGCGTAGACCACTTCGCGCTGCACCTCCGCAGGGAACGGCCCCACGACGTCCAAACGGGGATGGGTCAGCACGTTGAGCGTAAAGACGGCGAGCTCGGCCTCGCCGTTGGCGACCGCCTCGGCGATCTGCTTGGGCGCGGGCTGCGCCTTGGTCTTGGCCTTCATCTCGTCGCTGATGCGGAGGCGTTCGTATACGCCGGCAAGCTGAGCGCCGGTGGCGCTCGCCGGGATCGAGGCGATGGACTGCGCCTTGAGCAGCATCTGCTTGAGCGCCGCCGCCGTACTGATGTCGGGCTTGGGCGCGCCGGCGCGGACCGCGACGCCGAGGCCGACCCGGGCGACGTCGGGCGTCGGCCCGGGCGCGACGTGGGCGCGCGCGGCAGAGTCTTTCCAAACATCCTGGGGTACGACACCAACGTCGAATGCAGCACCGCTCGTCGCCATCTTGATCAGTTCCGGCGCCGTGCCGTAGCGAATGACGACCTTGTGGCCGGATGCGCGCTCGAACAGGCCGGCGATCTCGTTCAACGCACCGGCGATGCCGCCCCCCGCTATGACCTGAAGTTCAGCGGCTTGCACCACGCTCACCGAACCCAGCGCAAGAAGCGACCCGAGCAGGACATTGATCGACCATTTGCGCACGATGACCCCCTTCCCTCGCACCGCGGCCGCTGACAAGCCGCGTACCGGCACAACTATCCGCGCCTCTTGTGGTCCCTGCAAGAGGGAGACAGCCCCTCAAAGCCGCGCGCGGCATCGCCACACCTCTTGTGACCGCAGAGCTTCTCGGGAGAAAATCTGATCCTTCTTGTGCTGGTCTGATTGAGTGCTGATGCATCCCTGGCCGCCATCCCAACACAAGCATGGCCGCTGAACCTGCTCTGTCTGAGGAGGCCGGGATGTTCGCAACGGCTACGCTGTGTCTAAGCCAGGCCGCGCATGTTGCTGCATGACCCAAACGGTCAGCAGGTAACCCACACCCGTGATCAGCAGCGTCAGCAAGGCTGGAATCCATGCGGTCGGGATGGCGTAGGTGCAGATCAGAAAGCCGATCGCCGTCCAGGCAACTGCGATCGGATTGAAGCCAGCCCAGTAGCGGTAGCGGCCTTTCGGGTCGTAAAGCGCGGGGACGTCGATCTGCATGCGTCGCACGAACAGGTAATCGAACACGAGCACGCCCGCGACCGGCGCAAACACGTTCCCGAACAAGCTGACGTATCGAAAAAAGTCCAGCACCTCCGGCACTCCACACAGCGCGATGCCGAACACGCTCGCGATCAGCGTGGTCCAGAACCGCCCAAGCCGTTCGAACATGTTGGAAATCGACAGTCCTGCCGAATAGAGATTGAGCACGTTGATGGTCCAGTCGTCGACGCAGAGGAATACCAGCACAAGCAGGAAAACGACCCAGCTGGTTTCGATTTGAGCGGTCAGCACGAAAGGATTGGTGACCTTGCCGAGGGTTGCGGCGGCCCCGTACGCGCCGAGCGCGGTGGACAGCAACGCTCCGAGCGCGCCGGCGGCGAGGGTGCCAATCCACATGTCGGCCCGCGAGCGCGTGTAACGGGCGAAATCCGCCGCATCGGTGATGTTGGTCAGCCAGCCGGCAATGGTGACGTTCAGCCAGCCGGCCAGCAACACCCAGGTCCAGCCGCTGGCGCCCGGGTAGGACAGCACTTTGGCAAGCTCGAAATTCGGATCGTCGTGACGCGCGAACAGAACAAACAGATAGGCCAGCACGATGACCTTGATCGGCAATGCGACGCGTGCCAGCACCTTGAGCGATCCGAAGCCGATCACCGCGACGCACGCCTGGATCAACCCGAAGATCACGCTGACCCAGACCAGCGAATAGGTGACGCCGGTCATTTTCGCGAGCACCGCGACGATGGCGGAGGCGCCGACAAGGGTCTGGAACGAGAACCAGTAGATCGACACCAGTGTCCGCAACAGCGAGGGGATCAGCTTCGAACCCCGCAGCCCATAGACGACGCGGGTCGCGACCTGACCGGGGATCCCGTAGTCGACTCCCAGCGTCGCCATGATCAGATAGAAGACCAGGGCAACCATGGTCCCAAAAAATCCGGCAGCGAGCGCGGCCTGGAACGACAGCCCGGCCGCCACCATCAAGCCCCCGCACAGCATGATGCCGGGGTTGATCAGGAAGTTGAACATGAAGCTGAAGAGGTCGAACCAGCCGGCCGTCTTGCGCTCTTCCGGAACGGGTTCGATGCCGAACTGCTCGACGCCGGCGGGCTGACGGTAGCGCTCGCGCAGGCGGCGCTCGATGTCGATTGCGGAAGTCATGGGCAATTTTGCGCGCCGCCTCGCCCAAAATCGATGAGATGGCTAGACTGGCACAAATTACCGATCGTTGCGCCAAATAACGCAAAGGCACTTCGAACAATACCGCATTCGACGGTTTCAGCGTCAGCTGAGCAAACGAGTGCGCGCTCGCGCCCAGGGCGAGCCGCCGATCGAGGACCGTTTTGACGGCTGGCGGGCTAAGCAAAGCCCTACTGTGCAGGCGCGCCGATCGCAACCGGCCTTACCGGCGAGCCGGAATTTCCCTGCGCGCGCAGCGGCAGGATAATGGTGCATGACACCCATACCTTATCCTGAGCCAGCGCTCCGAGATTGGCGTTCTGGATCTGGTAGATGCCCGATTCCGCGAGGTTGATGTGATGGATCGCAAACGGCAGGCCCTCCGGCGCGCCCGCGGGCGGCGCCGCTTTGCCTTGTAGGAAACCTTCGGCGACGGGATCGGTGAACGGATTGTCGAGCGCGAGCAGCACGACCTGCTTCTCCGCGAGGTAGCGAGCTGCGTCATAGGCGAGACCCGGACCCTTGGTGTAGTAGAATTTCTCCACATCGGGGTCTTTCCAATTGTCGCCCCAGCCGGTGTAGATGTAGAGCACATCGCCGGGCATGAGGCCGCGCTTCTCCAGCGCCTGCGCCTTTAACATGCCGTCGATATCGGCCGCGGTGACGACTTGGCCCGGCTGCATCGCGCTGCCACGGCCGAGATAGCTCTTGGCGTCGAGCAGCACCGCGCTCGTGATGATCGGCGGCACCTTCTCGATGCCGAGCTTTTGCAGCGGGGAATCCGGAGAAGGCTTCACGTCGGCTTGCGTGTGGCCGCCGTAATACCGCGCCTTGTCGGCGGGGAATTCGCCCTTGCCATCCCACGCCTCGGGCAGCACGGCAAAATGGCCGATCGCATCCATTTGCGTGCCTTGCGCTCCGGGCTCCCCGCTCAGAGTTTCCTCGCCGTTGAAGGCATGCCGCGTGCCTGCGATTCCGACCGTAGGCCGATATTTTTCCCGCAGCGGCACGCCGAACGGCGATTGCGGCATTGTGTTCGAGCGTAAGTAGGAGAGCTCGTAGGACTTCACCCTGGGATCGGCAAGATAGGTTGCGCAGCGCTGCCAGGTCTGGGACCCAAGTGTGTTGGCCATTCCGATCTCGTCGCCGGGCGGCCAAGGTGAGCGAGGCGCCTGCGCCACGGATGTCGTGATCAATGCGCCTGCGGCCGCTAGCGCAAAGGTCAGTCGGAGAATGATCATCGATCGCATCCTCGGTTTTCATGGCGCATCGGCGCCTATACGTCCTCATCAGCTCCCCACCTGTGAGCGCGAGACCTTGTCACAGGATCGTTCTGAGTGGGGGCGGGGCGCCGTTCGCGCCTTCCGTGCTTGCGGCGGAAAGGATAGCACACCTCGGTACGGCAGGAGACTGCGCTGCGGGATTTAGATCTGGCCTGTCCGGAGTGGGTCAGACTTAGGCGGAGGCAGCTCCGCCCGGCACGCATGAAGAGTTCCCGTCGCCGCTACCTCGAGCGAGAAGTCTTAACCGTCATCTCTTCGCCGGCGCGAAGTCCTGATTGCTGAAGTTGGATAAATTGCACGCTGTGGTCAGATGATCGAAAGCGGCCGAGAACTTGCCGAAATCTCGCGTTGCAATAGCGCCTTCATCGCCCCGGGCTATCTGTTCGCCTGCCGCAGGTAGGCCTTGGCCTGCACGAGTTCTGGCCGGTTCGCGTCGGAGCCGTCGGCGAGCTCGAGCAGTTTCGTGTAGTAGCTGCGCGCGGCGCCCGTATTCCCGAGCGCCGCGGCGGCAGCCGCCGCGCCCGCATAGCTGCGCAGCCTGTTCTTCGAGCTCCGCAACGATGCCTCGAACGCCTCGAACGCCTCCTGCGGCTGCCCGAGCTCCAGAAGCAACAAACCGAGCGCCTCGTGCGCGGTCATGCCGATCGGGCCGGGACTGAGCGTATCGTGGGTTTCGGACGTCTCTTCCGCTTTCGCCGCTTCCTGCATCAGCGCCACGGCGTCGGCGTCGCGACCGCGCGCGCGCTCGACCCAGGCGTTCGCCACCTTGAGCTGGATGGAGACTCGTCGCGCCCAGTACAGGTTCTTTGCCTCCGCAAGCGTTTTCTGCAACGCCGCGAGCCGCTCGAGATCGGCGCTCGCCTGCTCCGGCCGGCCGCTGCGCGCAAGTCCGACCGCGCGCGCGAAATGCGACACCGATTCCGCGTATGGGTAGCGGCTCGACCGCGGCGGCAGGTTTGCCGCCGTGTCCCAATCGAGGCGTTCCAGCGCCCAGCGCGCCTCCATGGCCGCCACGCCGAACGGACGCGCACGCAGCCCGGAGTCGTGCTTGCGCGCAATGAGGTCGTTCTCGATCTTCAGCGCAAGATCGAGCGTTTCCTTGGCCTTGCCGTCTTGTGCGAGCTGCAGGTGGGCATAGACGAGATAATCGAGCGCGTGAATGCGATCCTCCGGCGTGCCACGATCAGCTTCCGCGGTCTCCGCCGAGTTGTTGGCCGTGATCGTATCCTTCCAGCGGCCGAGCAGCACATAGGTGTGTGACGGCATATGGATCGCATGTGGCACGACCGTCACGCAGACCGCGTAGTTCTGCGCCGCGGCGAGCGCGCGATCGACCAGCGCCGGATAGTCATAAGCGTGAATGATATAGTGGCTGGGGCCGGGGTGCTGCGGCTTCTCCGCGAAGGCCTGTTCCAGAATCTCGCCCGCCTTGAGCTGATTCTTGTAAGTCTTGTCCAGACCGTCGGCGGTGGCGAGGAGCGACAGCGCGTAGAAGATCCGCGCCTCGCGGTCATCTGGATAGCGCTGCGCGATCTGGTCCATCTTGCGCATATAGGCAGTTGCGCGCGAGCGATGATCGAGCTTGTCATGGTCCGCGTAGAACGCCCCGAGCGCCTCGAGATAATCTCGTTCGCGAGGAGTCTTCGCCTCGAGTGCGAGAGCCCGCGAAATGGCATCGCTTCCCTTCTTCAGGTTGGCCGGCGTCGGCGGCGCCCAAATCTGGTTCCAGACGCTCATGGCGATCCCCCAGTACGCCATGGCGCAATCCGGTTTGGTCTCGGCGATCGCGGTAAATTCCTTCAAGGCCTGCCCGTACCAGAACGAATGCAGCGCCGCGAGCGCGGCATCGAAGCGAGGTTGAACGTCGGCGCCGCAGGAGACGGGGAAGCTGACGTCGCGTCCGCGGCCTTCCATCAGATCGTGGCCGATGGTCTGGGCGCTCGAGCTGCGCGCCGCGCCGAGCGCAAGAAGTGCGGCAAGAACCGGAACGAGCCAGCCTCGTCTCTTGGACGCAAGCCGAATCCCCGTGTCGATGATCATGGCAGCACTCCCATGGTTGCGTCGCGTCATCATAGGTCAGTTCGCGCGCTCCGCAATCGTGCGATAGCAGCGGCTATTTTTTCTCCGCGATTTCCTGGATGAACGGTTTCCATTGCGCAATTTCCTGGTCGATCTGCGCACGGTACTGCTCGGGCGTGGTCTTGACCGTGTCGGCACCAGCCCTGCGCATGATTTCCTTCACCTCTGGATCGTCGGCCATCTTGAGCAGGATCTCCGACAACTTGCGGATGATCGGCTCCGGGGTCTTCGACGGGGCCATGATGCCGTTCCACGTCTCCACGACAAAACCGGGAAGGACCGTCTCACCTACAGTGGGAAGATCAGGCAAGTAGGGGCTGCGTTTGAGCGAGGTCACCGCGAGGCCGCGCACCGATCCGGCTTGGACCTGCGGCAAACCCTCGGTCATGTTGGCGAACGCGAAATCGACCTCGCCGGCGACCACCGCGGCGGTCGAGGGTGCACCGCTCTTGAACGGGATGTGCACCACCTTGATGCCGGTGCGGGCCTGGAACAGCTCGACCGAGTAGTGGGTCAGGCCGCCGGCGCCGCTGGAGCCGTAGTTGAGCTTGCCGGGGTTGGCCTTGGCATAGGACACGAACTCGGCCAGCGTCTTCGCCGGCAGGTCCTTCTTGACGATGACGACCTGCGCGATCGAGCTGATGATGCCGACGGGCGCGAGGTCCCGCAATGGATCGTAGCCCACCTTCTGGTTCGGATCGAACGGCGCGATCGAGATGGCGCCGATGCTGCAGACGCAGAACGTATAGCCGTCGCCTGCCGCATTCGCGACGAGCTGGGTGCCCACGATGCCGCCGGCGCCCGCGCGATTGTCGACGATCACCGGCTTGCCCAACGCCTTCTCGACGTAACGCACGGTCACCCGGGCAACCAAGTCCGTATACCCGCCGGCTCCGTAGGGCACGACGAACGTGATGGGCCGAGCCGGCCATGCATCCTGCGCCCGCGGCATGCTCGGCGCCAACGCGATCCCCAGCGACAACGCCAGTCCTGCAAGATGCTTCATCGCACTCTCCTTGAGTCTTCTAACCGCAAGATGCAAGTTCTTTGCCACTTGCTCGAATGCCTGGAAATCTGGAGTAGCCCGGCGTCTGCGGCAGTGGTCGAGCATTGTGACGACTCGAACGAGATTTCAACAGAGCCCAGGTCGCTGAAATCAACTTGAACACGCTCGCCGCGCATGATCGAATCGAGGCCCCGTGCCTCCGGTCCGTCGCGCGCCCCCCACAACCGGTGCGCCAAATCAGTGATTTCGCCTAGATCGAGTGCCGCGAACTGACGTCCCCACGAGCGGAGATAAGCCTTCCTATTCGATCACCTCCGCCTCTTGAAAAGTCAAAGCGGAAGCTGGAACAATCGCAAGACAACATTCCGTCGAGCAATGGCGCACGACACGCAGGCCGCACACGGCCACATGCAAGACCACGAGGGCCACGTCGAGGCCATCGAGGCTGATTTGGAGTACTGGCGCGCCAAGCGCCTGGAGCCCTCCGTCCTTCAGCTCCACCGCCGCGGCGTGGTTACGCTGTACGACCTGCTGCGCGCCGCCGCCCATGTTCCCATGGTGCCGGCCCCGGCGGACCAGGCCGACACCGAGGGCCGCATCCGCGCACTCGAAGACGGCCTCGACGAATACATTCGCGGCATCGGCCTCGCCGCGATCGACTCACCCGACCACTCGTTCGTGATCGAGGACATGCGCAAGGAGCGCGGCGACTATGACGACTTCTTCCGCATCGCCAAGCCGCCGCACGATGGCACGCTGGGAGAGCGCATCGCGCGGCTGGAGGACGACCTGCGCGAGTACCAACGCCTGCTGCAAGTACTCATGCGCGCGATGCTCGACAAGGGCGTGCTGACCACGGAGCAGGTCGAACGCCGGCGCGCCTTCCTCGCCGGGCGCGGTGCCTGGAACGGCGCCCGCATCGTCGCCCGCGCCTGGGTCGATCCCGCCTTCAAGCAGGCTCTCCTCACCCGCGGCCGCGAGGCGGTGCGTGAGCTGAACATCCCGCCCGGCCGGCTCGGCAAGCTTGGCGTCGCCGAGAACACGGCGACGCTGCATAACGTCGTGGTGTGCACGCTCTGCTCTTGCTACCCGCACGACCTGCTGGGCGATCCACCGTGGTGGTACCGCGACGACAGCTACAAGGAGCGCATCGTGCGCGATGCACGCGGCACGCTGGCGGATCGGTTTGACCTGCAGCTGCCCGACAATGTCGAGGTCCGCGTCCACGACAGCACCAGCGACGTGCGCTGGATGGTGCTGCCGCGTCGACCGGCGGGCACCGACGGCTGGAGCGAGGAGGAGCTGGCGCGACTGGTGACCATCGATAGTCTCGTGGGGACGGCACACGCCCTAAGCCCGGCGGCCCTCGCCCAGAACCAGCGCCGCGTGCCGAAGTGAGCATGCCTGAGGCCGCGCACCGCTTTCGCGTCCGCGACCGCGTGCGGGTGAAGCGCGCGAATCCCGCGGGCAACCCGCGCACGCCGGCTTACGTACGGGGCAAGGAGGGCATCGTCATCGCCCTGCACGGCAGCATCGTCAATCCGCTGGACCATCACGGCGTGTACCCGCCGCTGTGCAGCGTGTTGTTCTCGGTGCGTGAGGTTTTTGGCGGCGAGAGCCAAGACACGCTGTCGGTGGACCTGCACGAGGACTGGCTCGCGCCCGCTAGGAGCGGCGTGCCGAGCGGCGACGCGTGCTGAGCTTACGTGCGCTTCGTTATCTTCAGTGCCTGCGGCCCGGGCGCAAGTCGGTGTTCTGCACCGCGACGGTGCGCCACTGCCCATCAAGCTTGCGCACCACGCGGGTCCCGATGCTGGTGCGCTCCTTCTCCTCGATGTCGCCGTAGATGTGGAAGCGCAAATGCATCACCGCCACGTCCGGCGCGATAAAGCGCACGTGCATCTCCGGCGTCTCGCGGGTACTCGATCGAAATGGCCCGCTCGCGCCGTGCAGGCGCCGCATCAAGTCCCGGAACTCGGCGCGGGTCTTGCTCCATGCGCCATTCACGGTAATGACTTGGGCATCGTCGAGCAGCGATTCGACCATGCCGTCCGGGTCGTGTCGGCCCCACGCCTCGTTGAACCGCAATTCAATCTCGCGGATCGCATCTTCATCTGCCTTGGTCATGATGACTTTCCCGTCTCGTCGCGGCCCATGCTTTGCAGTCTTGAGGTTGATCACCACTCGAACGACGCCCCTCAATCGTCCCGAGCCGATACCGGCAGTCAGCTCCAAAGAGCTACAGGCGCTGCCGGTTGAGCTTGCCATAGCGCAGGAAGTGCTGTTTTCGCAACACTCGTTGGCGATTGATGATGACGTTCGACCGACGAAACCGTTTGTCAGGTGCAAGTAAGCACAGTGCGCTAAAAAATGGTCCGCGCCAGCGATGCCGTCTTTCACTCGTGCAGGGCTGATCGCGTGCGCATATGCAGGAGGCAGCGTCCGCGGGGAGGTGCCGAGATGCTCCCGGGATCGTGGGCATTCGAACGAATTGTTGACGCGATCCTCATTGCAGCGATCTTGGCGGGGGTTGGGTTTTTTATCGCTTGGTTCTTTTGGCCGGTCTGAGCAGCGCCAAATTGCTCTTTCGCCGAGGCTGATGCATACAACGTCGCGAAGGTCGTGCAACAGCCGGTTGACCACGTGTTCCTCGCTAATATCTTCCACGGTGTTCCTGACAAGGCGCGTCTTGCAAGGGAAGTCCATAACGTTCTTAAGCCAGGCGGCCTGTTTGCCGTCGTGAGTTGGCACGCGCGACCGCGCGAGGAAACGCCCGTCTTAGGAGAGCCGCGAGGGCCAGCAACTCAATTGCGGATGACCCCCGAGCAGACCATCGCGGCCGTCGAGCCGGGCGGCCTCAAGTTCCGCAACCGCGTTGAGGTGTCCCCCTATCACTACGGCGCCGTGTTTGAGCGGCCGCGTTGAACATGCCTCCACTGCTGGACGATAAGGATCCATCATCACCGTCCGTGTTTCGCCCGGCGGCACTGCTGCGCGAAGCGCGGCGGCAAAAAGGATTGACGGACGTTGCGGTGCCGACCACCTGCATCCTTGATCCGGATGGCGATATGGTGCGGCGGCTGCGAAAGGAAGGCCGATCGAAGCCGTTCGAAGGCTGGCCCTGCTACCACACGCAACTGGATGCCTTTGAATTGGGCGGACAAACGGTCGGCATCATCGGTTGTGCCGTCGGCGCGCCATTCGCCGTTCTGATCGCCGAAGAGTTGTTCGCCAGCGGCTGCCGCTTCTTGCTCAGCCTCACGTCGGCGGGCCAAATCACACCGTCGGGCCCTACTCCTTACTTTGTCATCATCGACCGCGCCTTGCGCGACGAGGGCACCAGCTATCATTACGCCTCGCCAAGCGACTACGCGGACGCCGACGCGGGCTTGGTCGCAAGAGCCGCCGCCGCACTCGAGAAAAGCAAACAGCTCTTTTTTGTCGGTCCGACCTGGACGACCGACGCGCCATTCCGGGAAACGGCGGCGGCCATCGAAGCCGCGCGATCGAAAGGTGCGTTGGCGGTCGAGATGGAAGCCGCGGCTCTTTATGCCTTTGCCCGCGCGAGCGGCGCGGCGGTTCTCTGTCTGGCGCACGTGACCAACAGCATGGGGCAGGCAGAACAGGATTTCGAA
>JBJMTU010000314.1:0-18348 GCA_045811545.1 Xanthobacteraceae bacterium
TCCCACATCAGGTCGCCGGGGCCCTTGTCGGCCATGAAATGCGCCGGAGGCACCTCGACGCGCGGCTTGCCAATACCGGCGATGCGCTCGGTGGCGTAGCTCACCCAGCTGCGGCCGGCGACGTCGTCGTCGAGACGCGCGTCGCCGTCGACGAAAATGTCGATGCCGGCGCGGTGCTGGGCGACGACGTTGCAAGCGAGACAATCGAAATGCTGTTCGCGGTAGGCGGCCTGCGACAGACCATAGGAGAGTGGCATGCCGCGCAAGTTGGCGGTGTACCAGCTCGGCCGCGGCAGCGCCCCGGTTGTGGTGGTGAGCAGGGCCTTGCCCTTGGTCGCCGTGAACATGCCGCCGCTAGACCTTACCGAGCGCGTGCAGAATCTTGCCCGGCGTGAACGGCATGTCGGTGAGCGACTTGGCACCGAGCGGACGCAGCGCGTCGTTGATGGCGTTCATGACCGCGCCGGGCGCGCCGGCCGTGCCAGCTTCGCCCGCGCCCTTGGCGCCCAGCTCGGAATCGGCGGTCGGCGTGACCACGTGACCGACTTCGATATCAGGCATTTCGGCGGCCATCGGCACAAGATAATCCGCCATGTTGCCGTTGAGCAGCTGTCCGCGCGCGTCATAGATGCAGTGCTCGTAGAGCGCCGCGCCGATGCCTTGCACCACGCCGCCGCGAATCTGCTCGTCGACGAGCTGTGGGTTGATCACAGTGCCGCAATCCTCGACGCACCAGTGCTTGAGCAGCGTCACGATCCCGGAGTCGGTGTCTACTTCGAGATAGCTCGCTTGGACGCCGTTGGTGAAAGCGAACGGCCAGGCGCGCGGCACGTAGTGGCGCGTCGCCATCAATTCCGCTTGGAAGCCGGGCGGCAGCGTGTCGGGACGGAAATAGGCGATGCGGGCGAGCTCGTGCAGGGGCAAGCGCTCGCTGCCGCTGTCGCGATCGACCACGGTGCCGTCGTGGATGTCGAGATCTTCAGGCTTGGCCTGCAGGATCGAGGCGGCGCAAGCGAGCACGTTGGCGCGCAGCGCCTTGCCGGCCTGCCAGGCGGCTTCCCCGCCAATGCCGGCCGCACGCGAGGCCCAGGTGCCGCCGCCGTAGGGCGTGTTGTCGGTGTCCCCCGTGATGACGCGCACGCGCTCAATCGGCACGCCGAAGGAGGAGGCCGCGACTTGCGCGATGACCGCCTCGGCGCCCTGGCCCTGCTCGGTCACGCCGGTGTGGCAGATGATCGCGCCTTGGGCGTCGAGCCTCACTGTGACGCCGTCCTGGGCGGAGATTTTTGCACCGCCGACGCCGTAGAAGGCCGCACTCGGATTGGTCACTTCGATGAACGAGGCAAAGCCGATGCCGCGGTAGATGCCCTGCGTCCGCAGTCGTTTCTGCTCCGCGCGCAGCCCGGCGTAGTTCATCATCGCGTCGAGATGCGCGAGCGACTCGTGGTGCGACAGCGCCTCGAACTTAATCCCGGACGGGCCGGTGGACGGATACGCGTCGTCCGGAATCAGATTACGCCGCCGGATTTCCAGCGGGTCCATGCCGATCTTGGCCGCGGCCAGCTCGACCAGGCCCTCGGTCACCGCGGTCGCAATCGGATGGCCGACCGCACGATACTGGCACATGACATTCTTGTTCTGAAAGACGACCCGCGCGCGGGCACGATAGTTCGGGCAGGCGTACGGCCCGCCGGTGAGGTTGACGATCTGGTTCGCCTCGATTCCCGATGTGCGCGGGTAAACCGAGTAAGGCCCGATGCCGGTGAGGTCGTCGATTTCCCAGGCGGTGATGGTGCCGTCGCTCTTGACGCCGATCTTGGCTTTGACGCGATGATCGCGGGCATGAATGTCGGTGATGAAGCTCTCGATACGATCGGCGACGAACTTGATCGGGCGCTTGAGCAACTTGGACAGCGCAACCGTCGCCATCTCGTCGGCGTAGGTGTGCACCTTGATGCCGAACGAGCCGCCCACGTCCTTGGTCACGACGCGAACCTGATGCTCCTCGAGATCGAGATGCTTGGCAAACAGGTTCTGCATCATGTGCGGCGCCTGGGTGCCATGGTAGACCGTGAGCCGCGCATCGCCTGGATTCCAATCCGCGATAATGGCCCGCGGCTCATTGGTGACGCCGGTGTGACGGCCGAAATCGAAGGTCGTCTCAATCACCGCATCGGCCTCCTTGAAGCCCTTGTCGGGATCGCCCGCCACGTGCACCCGCTCGAAGGTGAGATTGTCGCCGAGTTCGGGATGGATGACCGGCGTGCCGGGCTCGAGCGCGGTTTCGGCGTCGGTGACCGCGGGCAGCTCTTCGTATTTGATCTCGACCAGCTCGCACGCATCCTCGGCTTCGGCGCGGGTGCGGGCGACGACGGCGCACACCGCCTCGCCTTGCCAGCAGGCGCGCTCGACCGCGATCGCATGTTGCGGCGCCGATTTGATCCCCTTGAGGTGCGTGAGCACCCCGACCCAGGGCGTGATCACCTTGGCAAGCTCGGCACCGGTGACGACAGCGATCACGCCGGGCGCCTTCGCCGCAGCGTCCGTCGCGATCGCGACGATACGCGCATGCGCATAGGGCGAGCGCACGAAGGCGACGTGCGCCATGCGCGGCAGCGTCATGTCGCTGACGAATTGACCGCGGCCACCCGTGAGACGCGCGAGGTTCGGCCGCGGCACCGAGCGGCCGATATAGGAGTTCGGTCGGTCGAGAGCGGAAACGACCGGCGGAGAGTCGTCGGCGATCTTCATCGGTCCGCACCGTGGCGGCGTGTGTCGCGAACCTTCGACCGCGAAACGGTCGGCTTAAACTCGAAATGCGCTACCCGCAGCAGGACCGCGCGTGGCTGCATTTGCCATGCATTCATGACTTCACTCCTTGCCGTGCTTGTGCCACCGCCTCCACTGCATCGATGATGGCCTGATATCCGGTGCAGCGGCAGTAATTGCCGGAAAGATGCGCGCGGATTTGCTCGCGGGTTGGAAGGCCGCCGCGGGCCAGCAATTCCTGCGCGGTAAGCAGCATGCCCGGCGTGCAGTAGCCGCATTGCAAGGCGTTGCGCGCGACGAATGCCTGCTGCAAGTCCGTGATCTCGTCGGCGTCGGCCACGCCTTCGATGGTGTCGACCCGCGCGCCATCGCATTGCACGGCCAGCATCAGGCAGCCCCGCACCACAACGCCGTCGACGCGCACGCTGCAGGCGCCGCATATGCCGTGCTCGCAGCCGACATGACTGCCGGTGAGCGCAAGATCTTCGCGCAGGAAGTCCACCAGCGTCTTGCGCGCATCGACGCGTTCGCGCACCCCCTCGCCATTGACGGTAACCGCGATGTCGTGGAAGCGCTCAGTCATGATGGCGCCCGCCCGAGCTGCCGTGCCACGCGCCGCAACAGCACGCCGGCAAGATGCGCCTTCACCTCGCTCGATGCGTGCATGTCGTTGGACGGCTCGAAGTCGTCGGCGAGCGCGCTCGCCGCCCCCTCGACGTCGCCATCGGCCAGCGCAGTCTCGGCCTTGCGCGCGCGCACCGGAGTCGCGCCGAGGCCGAAATAGGCAAGACGCACATCTTTGAGGCGCTTGCCGTCGGCCTGCGCGCAGGCGGCAAGTCCGACCATGGCGTAGTCGCCCTGGCGGCGCGCGAACTCGGCGAAGCCGACGCGGCTGCCGACGCTCGCGGCCGGAACACGAATGGCGGTAAGCATATCGCGGGGCGTCAGCGCGGTCTCGAAAAGGCCCTTGAAGAACTTCTCGGCGTTGATCGTGCGTTGACCGTTCGGCCCGACGATTTCGATTTCACCACCGAGGGCGACGACGCATGCCGGCAGCTCGGCGGCCGGATCGGCGAAAGCGAGCGAGCCGCCCACCGTGCCGCGGTTGCGGATCGCGGGGTGGCCGATATGCGGCAGCGCCAAAGCGATGAGCGGCGCCGCTTGCGCGATCTCGGCGGAGCGTTCCGCCTGCGCGTGACGCACCAGCGCCCCGATCTCGACATCGTCGTTTTTCAGCGCGATCCGGTCGAGCCCGCTGATGCCGTTGATGTCGACCAGCAGTGCGGGCTGGCTCAGCCGCAGGTTCAGCGTCGCGATCAGGCTCTGTCCACCCGCGAGCAGCCGTGCGTCGTCCGTTGCCAGCAATTCGATCGCGTGCGCGACCGAGCGGGCCTTGGCATAGGCAAACGGTGCGGGCTTCAACCCCATCCTCCCGGCGACGCTTATCGTTGAGCTATTGTCGCCGCTTGGCGCGGGCCGTCAATCCTCGGCGGGTATGGTCCGATTGGTGAAGCAGGCGTTGCCGAGGCCGGTACCGATCGTCAGTACCCCCCAACGGGCCACGTCGCGCATGAACGGCGCCTCGCTCAACCCCTGCACCACCGCGTCGTTGTGCAGGAGGGTCAGCGTCTCGTGCTCGCCGATGGTCGGGATCGCTTCATGCAGTTCGTGCGGCAGATTGAAGCTCTTACTCTCCCAGTTGCCCGGCAAATTCTGTGCCCCACTCGTGATGGTGCCGTCTGCTTCGATGAGGCCCGGACAGCCGATGCCAATGAAAGGCGCCAGGCGCAGCCCCTCTTTGTCGGCCCGTGCGATGAGGCCCGACAGCATCTTGATGAGCTTCTTCACCGCATCTCCGCGACTGACGTTGTTTTCGTCGGCGTATCGCCACAGCTCGAATTTCCACACGAATGCCTTCGACAAGTCGCTCGCCTTTTTCAGATTGAGCGCGACAACGCCGGCCCGGATGTTGGTGCCGCCGATGTCCACGGCGAGGATCGCATCGTGCGCTTCGAACATCCAGCGCGGCGCCAAGTGCGCGGCACCCATCAAACCGGCTTCATCGGGTACGTTGCGGACGGGCAGGAGATCGAGAGGCACCTTATCGGATTTCAGGATCACGGCCGCGCGACCGATGCTGATCTCGCCCACCCTGGTGGCGCGGAAGCCGCCGCCCACGACAATCCTTTCGGTATCGCGCCAGGCCTTGAGCTTGAGAAAGCGGCGGATGACGAGGGCCAACTCCTGCGCGAAGTCCTCGATTGCGCTTTGCACGACGCCAGCAGCCTCCGGGTCGCCCTCGGTGAGCAGCGCATCGAGTTTCTTCCTGCTGATGTCCTCGCTGGCCTCGTCGCCGAACGGATCGCTGCCGGCCTTGCGCAACGGTTTGCGCCAGCGCTCGAGAATGGTACGGAACGCGCCCTTATTGGCCCGGTCACCGAGCAAGCCTTCGTCGTCCTTCAATTCGACGTTGTAGCTGTCCACCTCGACCTCGGGGAGGGAGGCGGCGCCATGCGTCGCAACGCTCGGCGCAGTCGTGCTCTGATCGGCCATTCACTCGCTCCCGTGGCAGGCCCATGACAACTGCGAAGGGCCGCAAAGGTTTCTACCCGTCCGTCAGGGTGGGGGGGATGAGGCAACGATCCGGCGTACGATATCGATTGCCCGCCGCATCAGCGTTTCCGATGCCTCGAGCGTTCGGAAGGCGGCATGGGAGGTGAGCGTGACGTTGTCCATGCGGGCCAGCGGATGATCCGGTTTGAGGGGCTCGGCATGAAAGACATCGAGCCCGGCATGACGGATGTGCCCGCTGGCAAGCGCCTCTAGCAGGGCTGCTTCCTCGACCAGCGCCGCGCGCGCGGTATTGACGAGGATCACCCCGCGCTTGGTGCGTGCGAGGCGTTCAGCGTTGATCAAGCCGCGTGTCTCGTCGTTGAGCGCGAGGTGTAGCGAAATCACGTCGGCGCGCGCCAGCAATTCGTCCAGTTCGACCAGCGGCACCCCCGCCTCCGGACGTGGCGAGCGATTCCAGCCGATCACCTCCATGCCAACGCCGCGCGCGATCCGCGCCACCTCTCGACCGATGCCGCCAAGCCCGATGAGGCCGAGCGTCTTGCCGTTGAGCTGCATGCTTTCGAGCGGATCCCATACGCCCCCTCGCACCGCCCGGTCCATGCGCGCGAGGTCGCGGCAGCAGGCGAATATCAACGCCATCGCGTGCTCGGCGACGGCGATGTCTCCATAGCCCTTGATGGTGTGCACCTTGATCCCGAGATCGTTCAGCGCCGGCACGTCCATGTAGCTCGAAGCGCCGGTACCGAGAAAGACGATGTGCTTGAGCCCGCGGCACCGGCCCATCACGTCGGTCGGCATATAGGAATGATCGTCGAGGCAGAGGTCGTAACCGGCGAGCAGCCGCGGCAGGTCGGCGGATTGAAATGGCGCGCTATTGATGGCAATCGGCGGGTCGTCGGCCCGTTGCACGCGCGTAAAGACCGGGGCGAGCTGATTGTTGCAGTCGATGAAGATCGATTTCATGGTCGCGCCGGTTCCTGGTCGTCGTTTGCATAGTAGTACTGTATCAACGGGCAAGCAGGGAGGATGGAATATGCCTGGCGAGTTCAAGGACAAGATCGTCGTCATTTCGGGGGCGAGCCGCGGGATCGGCCGCGGCATCGCGCTCGCATTCGCGCGCGAAGGCGCGCAAACGGTGCTGGCCTCCTCTTCCGAGCAGAACCTGGCGGCCGCCGCCAAGGCGGTGGCGGCGGAAGGCCCGCAGCCGCTCACGGTCGCCGGCGATCTGCGCACGCTCGAGGCTTGCGAGCAATTGTTCAACCGCGTCAACGAACGCTTCCGGCGCTGCGATGTGCTCGTCAACAATGCGGGCGCGACGCGCGCGGGCGCGTTCCTGGAATTGCCCGATGCGGTCTGGCTCGACGGCTTCGCCCTGAAATTTTTCGGTTGCGTGCGGCTCACCCGGTTGTTCTGGCCGCTGCTGAAGGCTTCGCAAGGCAGCGTGGTCAACATCGTCGGCGGCGCCGCACGCACCCCCGATGCCGAATTCTTGATCGGCGGCTCGGTCAACGCGGCGGTGGCCAACTTCTCCAAGGGCCTGTCGAAGCTCGGCAATCGCGATAACGTCAACGTCAACGCCATTCATCCCGGCAATACCGACACCGAGCGGCAAGACGAGCTGCGCCGGCAGCGCGCGGCGGCATCGGGCCGGACGGTCGACGAGTTGCGCGTCGAGGCGCTCACCAAGAGCAACATGCGCCGCTTCGGCAAGCCCGAGGATGTTGCTGCGCTCGCGCTGTTCCTGTGCTCCGACCGCGCGCGGCACGTCCAGGGCACTGCCATCGCGGTCGATGGCGGTGCGACGCCCGGCCACCATTGACCGAGTTCACCTTTGCGAGTGCCGGTGCCGAGCAACTTGCGCACGCTCAGGGAGACTGGTCTCATAGGAAAAGCGCCCAGGCGGCGGAATAAGTGTACGCGCGGAGGGTTGTTGATTCGATCGCCGGGTGTCTCGCCGGCGACGAGATTTCGGGAGGACGACATGAATCAGATGACACGGCGCGCCTTCGGCGTGGCCGGTTTTGCCGTGCTGCTCGTCACATCCGCGAGCTTTGCCCAGCAGCAGCCACCGCCGGTGCGCGTGCGCGGCACGATCGAGGCCGTCGACGGGGGAGTGTTGACCGTAAAGTCGCGTGACGGCTCCAATCTGACCATCAAGCTCGCCGATAACGCGCGAGTCTCGATTGCCGTCAAGGTGCCGTTGTCGGAAGTCCAAGTGAATAGTTACGTCGCGGTCACCGCCATGCCGCAGGCTGACGGTAGTCAGCGCGCAATCGAGGTGATGATTTTCCCGGAGGCTCAGCGCGGAACGGGCGAGGGGCATGGGGCTTGGGATTCGCGGCCGCAAAGCACGATGACGAACGCTACAGTCGCGCAAACAGTCGCCGGCGTGGATGGCCAGGTGCTGACGGTGAAGTACAAGGGCGAAGAGAAGAAAATTATCGTTCCTTCGGACGCGACGATCATTACCACGAGGCCTGGGGACAAGAGCGACCTCAAGCCTGGGGTCAAGATTTTCATTTTCGCCGCCACGAAGCAGCCGGACGGAACCCTGCAGGCGATGAACATCACCATCGGCCGTGACGCTTGACGCCCGTCGGTGAGTGACCAAAGGCACAGGTAGTATTCGGGAGGATGACATGAACCAGATGACACGGCGCGTTTTCGGAGTGGCCGGATTTGCCTTGCTGCTCGCCACGTCCGCGAGCTTTGCCCAGCAGCAACCGCCGCCGCTGCGCATCCGTGGTCAAATCGAGAAAGTCGAGGGTGATGTTCTCGACATCAAAACGCGCAACGGAGACATGGTCAAGGTGAAGCTCGTCGACCCGGCGCGGGTGATGGCGCTGGTCAAGGCATCGCTCGACGACGTCAAGGTGGGTAAATTCATCGGCGTCACCGCCATGCCGCAGGCCGACGGGAGCCAGAAGGCCGTCGCGATCCAAGTCTTCCTCGATTCCCAGAAAGGCGTCGTGGCCGACAGGCATTTTCCCTACGATCAGCAGCCGGGCAGCACCATGACCAATGCGGTCGTGGACACGATGGTAGCCGCCGTCGATGGCCCGACGATCATGGTCAAGTACAAGGATGGGGAAAAGAAGGTGATTGTTCCGCCCAATACGCCGATTGTCGCCACCGCTGCGGGCGACAAGAACGAGCTTAAGCCGGGTACTCACATGATCATCCACGGTGCAACGAAGCAGCCGGATGGGTCGCTAACGGCGCCGAATATCTATATCGGCCGTGACGGCCTCGTGCCGCCGATGTGAGATGGGTGTGAGCCATCGCCGCTTTTGATTTCCTACGTGCCGTCCCTTGCGGGCGGCACGCTGTTTCGGAGGACCTATGAGCGGAATGACAAGAGCCCTGCTTGCGGGCGCAGCCTTGGTCGCGGCGCTTGCCGCTTCGTTGGCATTCGCCCAACAACAGCAGACGGTGCGCCTGCGCGGGCCGATCGAGGCGGTGGACGGCTCGACGCTCACCGTCAAGGCAGGTGAGGCAGGCAACGTGACGGTGAAGCTCACCGAGAATGCCGCGGTCTACGGGGTGGTCAAGGCGACGCTCGCCGATATCAAGCCGGGTGGCTTCATCGCTGTCGGCGCGACGCCGCAGGCCGACGGCAGCCAGCGCGCCATTCAGGTCGTGATCTTCGCCGAGCCGCTGCGCGGCACCGGCGAGGGCCACAGGCCTTGGGATCGGCCGAACACCACCATGACCAATGCGACGGTGGACACGACGGTGGCGGGCGTCGACGGCCAAGTGGTCATGGTCAAGTACAAGGACGGCGAGAAAAAGATCATCGTCGGCCCCGATGCCGTGATCCGTGCCTATGTCGTCGGCAGCAAGGACGAGCTCAAGCCCGGCGCCAATATTGCCATCATTGCCGCGACGAAGAAGCCGGACGGGACCTTCGAAGCCGCCCGGCTCAATGTCGGCCGCGACGGTATCGTGCCCTAACGTCAGCGAGGTGCGATTTTCGTGCCGCCGCGGCGCGCGGGCGCGTGCGCCGAGCCGCGTGCGGGAACATCGAGATCGCTTGCCAACAAATCCGGGAGCTGCGCGGGGGCGGCGATGCGCGGCGGATTGCGGCGGCCGCGGGCGCGGCTGTCGACATTTTCATCGTGCGGGCGCTTGACCGCGTCCGCGCGCGCGAGCGCCTCGATCGGGGGCGCATCCTCGGTCAAGCGCGCCAGCAGCCAGGTGAGATCGTCGAGCCTTCGCGCGACGACGTGAATGACGTCGGATTCCTTCTGCAACTCTCCACTTATGGCGAGATAGCGCGCGCCCATGATGATGGGACGAAAGCGCTCGAAAGTCTTCGGCCACACGATGATGTTGGCGACCGCGGTCTCATCCTCGATGGTCATGAAGATGACGCCATTGGCCGAACCCGGCTGCTGGCGAACGGTCACGAGCCCGGAGACGCTGACGCGCGCCGCCGATGGCAATCCGCGCAGCTCCTCGTTGGGGATGATGCCGCGCCGGGCGAGGTCGGCGCGCAGGAAGCACGCCGGATGCGGGCGCAGCGACAGTTCGAGGAAGCGGTAGTCATTCACCACCTCCTCGCCGAGCGGCATTGCGGGCAGTTGCACGGCGGGCTCGCGCGGAACAGAGATTTGCGCAGGCGCTTGTGGCGGAACGGCCGCCACACGGAATAATGGCAGATCATCGTCCTTGTCGTCGACGCGGCCGAGCGCCTTCGCCGCCCACAAGGCCTGCCGCCGGCTAAGGCCAAGCGAGCCGAAGGCATCGGCATCGGCGAGTCGCGCGACGATATGGGGCGGCAACGTGGTGCGTAGCCAGAGATCGCGGACGGAGGTGTAGCCAGCTCCGCGGTTCTGCACGATGCGTCTGCCGTGCTCCTCCGACAATCCCTTGATCTTGCGCAAACCCAACCGCAGCGCGTGGGTCGTGCGGATGTCGCCCGCCATATCGCGGTGGAGCGCGTGCACGGCGGCGGGCGAGCCCGGCTCGAGCGAGGCGTCCCAGTGGGAATGATTGATGTCGACCGGGCGCACTTCGACCCCATGCTCGCGCAGGTCGCGCACGATTTGCGCCGGCGCGTAGAAGCCCATGGGTTGCGCATTGAGCAGTGCCGCCGCGAACACGTCCGGATAGCGGCACTTGAGCCAGGCCGACGCGTAGACGAGGAGCGCGAAGCTCGCCGCGTGACTTTCCGGGAAACCGTATTCGCCGAACCCCTCGATTTGGCTGAAACAGCGCTCGGCGAACTCGCGCGGGTAGTTTCTGGCCACCATTCCTTCGATCATCTTGGTCTTGAACATGCCGATGGTGCCGGTGCGTTTGAAGGTCGCCATGGCGCGGCGCAGCTTGTCGGCTTCCCCCGGCGTAAAGCCGCCGGCGACAATGGCGATCTTCATCGCCTGTTCCTGGAACAAGGGGACGCCGAGCGTCTTGCCGAGGACGGCTTTAAGCTCCTCCGAAGGATAGGACACCGGCTCAATTCCCTGCCGCCGGCGCAGATACGGATGCACCATGTCGCCCTGGATCGGGCCAGGCCGCACGATCGCCACTTCGATGACGAGATCGTAGAATTCCTTCGGCTTGAGCCGCGGCAGCATCGACATTTGCGCGCGGCTTTCCACCTGAAATACGCCGAGCGAGTCCGCGCGTTGCAACATGCGATAGACGGCGGGGTCTTCTTTCGAAATCGTAGAGAGGGTGAAAAATCCCTGCCCATTATTTTGCTGTTCTCGGAATGAACGGAACGAAAGGCTATAGTGTTTCTCGGTAAGTTCGAATGCCTTGCGCAGGCATGTGAGCATGCCGAGCCCGAGCACATCGACCTTGAGAATGCCGAGCGCATCGAGATCATCCTTGTCCCATTCCACGAAGGTGCGGTCCTCCATTGCGCCATTGCCGATCGGCACGACCTCATCGAGCCGGCTGCAGGTGATGACGAAGCCACCGACATGCTGGGAGAGATGGCGCGGGAAGGATTGGATCTCGACGGCAAGCGCACGCATTTTCTGCATCCGCGGGCTGTTCACGTCGATGCCGGCGCGCACGAGTTCGGTGGTACGCACCCCGCCGCCGCCCATGCCCCAGATCGAGGAGGAAAGCGCGCCGATCGTGTCTTCGGACAGTCCGAAGACCTTGCCGACCTCGCGGATGGCGGAACGGCCGCGATAGGAGACGACGGTCGCGGCAATGCCGGTATGGTCGCGGCCATAGTGCTCGTAAATGTGCTGAATCACCTCCTCGCGCCGCTCGTGCTCGAAATCGACATCGATGTCGGGCGGCTCGCCGCGATCCGAGGAGATGAAACGTTCGAATAGAAGGCGGCCATCGCGCGGGTCGACGTCGGTGATGCGCAAGCAGTAACAGACCGCCGAGTTGGCCGCCGAGCCACGGCCTTGACATAGGATGTTTTGGCTTCGCGCGTACTCGACGATGTGATGGACGGTAAGAAAATAAGGTGCGTAGTCGAGCTTGGCGATGAGCGCCAATTCATGATCGAGCGACTGGCGGACACTGTCCGGAATGCCGTCGGGATAACGTGCGACCGCGCCCTCCCAGGCCAGGTGGACGAGCGCGTCCTGAGGCGTTGCGAAACCCGCGCGCATTTCTTCGGGATATTCATAACGCAGTTCATCCAGCGAGAAGGTCAGCGCCGCATCGAGCGCCGCTGTTTCTTCGATCGCTTCCCGTGCATCGCGGAAGAGGCGCGCCATCTCGGCGGGCGGCTTGAGATAATGCTCGGCATTGGCAGCAAGACGGCGTCCCGCCGTGTCGATCATCAGGTGCTCGCGGATGCAGGTGAGCACGTCCTGCAATTCGCGCCGGTCGGGGTTATGATAGAGCACGTCGTTGACGGCGATGAGCGGCACGCCGGCTTGGCGCGCGATCGCGGCGCGCCGGGCGAGCCGGGCGCGGTCAGTGCCGCGATAGAGCATTGTAGCGGCGAGCCGCACGCGGCCGCGGGCCGCTTCACGCAGGTGGGCGAGCAGATCGTTTGCGCCGGTTTTCTTCTCGGTATTTGCAACCAGCCGAAGGCCGGCCCTTCGCGCAGGTTCGGCTTTGGTCGAGACGGGGAGGGGATTTGAGACGGGCGTTGCTGGCGGCTTCCGCAGGAAAGGAGGCGACCGGTGCTCCCATGTCGATGTCTCCATCACAATAAGCTCGAGTCCATCGATGTGCTCGAGCAAATCATCGCGATAAAGGATGCACTCCCCTTTCTCCGCGCGCAGATTGCCGCGCGTAAGCAGCCGGCAGAGCCGCCCCCACGCGGCCCGATCGCGTGGATAGGCGAGAATGTCCGGCGTGCCGTCGGCGAAGACGAGCCGCGCCCCGGGGTGATAGGCGAGCGCCAATTCCTGCTCGCGTTTGATGAGATGGGCGCGCACCACGCCCGCGACCGAATTGCGGTCGCAAAGCCCCAGTCCATCGAGCCCGATATGCGCGGCTTGCAGCATCAGCTCCTCGGCATGCGAGGCACCGCGCAGGAACGAGAAGTTGGAGGCGACGGCGAATTCGAAATAACGCGGCATGTCACGCATACATTCCATGGACGAACCAGCGCGGCGGCGACGGCGTCATGTCGCGATAGAGTCCCGCGCGAAACAGCCAGAAGCGCAGCCCCGCCTTGTCCTCGACGCGGAAATAGTCGCGCGCCGGGCCGCCCTTCTCGCTCCACCAGGCGCCTTCGATGCGTTCGGGCCCCTCGGCCCGAACCACCTCATGCAACACGCGGCGCCAGCGGAAGCGCGCCGGCGGGCCGTCGGGCACGAGGGCGAAGACATCGACGATGGGCTCGGGCTTGGCGAGCAAACGCAGCGGTCGTGGGCTCAATCCGGCCTCGGCGCGAAAGCGGCGGAACGCATCCCAGCCGAATTCGGCTCGCGTCATGGCTTGCGCCGGCATGATCGCGACGGCGAGCTCGGGTATGTGGCTATCGCGGGCGAGAAGACGCGAAACCCGTTGCCGTCCGAGCCGCGCGCTCAGTCGATCGACCAAGCGATCGAGCTCGATTTGATCTTCACGCGTGCCGAGGCCGATCTGCTCATCCGGACAGGGCTCGGCATTGAGCACTGAGAGCCGCGCCAGATCGAAGCCGAAGCCCGGATCGATCTCGTCGCCGAGCGCGGCGAGCCGCTCAACGAAGAGCGCGCGGATCGCCTGGGGGTCGCGCACCGGTCGCGAGGTGCCGGCCGCGATGCGCTTGACCGCGCCATCGGTCCGGAAGAGGGCAAGCTCGAGGCGTCGCGCGCCGTCGCCGCGCGCTGCCAGCGCCGTCTTGAGTCGCGCGGCGAGCCGCTCGACGCTTGCGAGCACGTCCTCCTCCCGCGCAATCGGCTCGTGAAAGCTCTTCTCCGCGACGTAGGGCGCGACCGGGAGGCGCGGGGTGAGCGGCTCGTCTTCGCGGCCGAGCGCGCGATCGAGCTGGCGCAAGAGATCGGCGCCGAAGCGGGCGGCAAGCGGTGAGCGCGGCAGATCGAGAATGTCGCCGATGCGTTTCAGGCCGACCCTTGCCAGGGCGGCGACCGTCTCGTCCGGCAGCCGCAGCGCTGCAAGCGGCAGCGGCGCAAGACGTTCGCGCGCGTCGCGAGTATCATCCTCCATAATCGACACATTGCCGAAGCGCGCCGCCGCGGAGGCTGCGCCAATGGTGGCGGCAATAGCGGCGCGGGCCGAAAAGCCCAAACGCGTCATTCGCGCGAGGAGATCGGCGCGCAGCTTCTCCTCGCCGCCGAAGAGGTGTGCACAGCCGCCGATGTCGAACAAAATGCCGTCGGGCGGATCGATAGCGACGAGCGGCGTGTAGCGCTGGCAGGTCTCCGCAATGGCATCGAGAAGGCGGGCGTCGGCCGTCTGATTCTCCGGCACAGCAGTGAGCGTCGGGTGCATGGCGCGAGCCTGCGCCAACGCGAGGCCGGCCGTGAGTCCGAGCTGCTCCGCTGCGGCATCGACCGCAAGCACAAGATCGAGGTTGCCGCGCTTGCCGAAGACGACGAGGGGGGAAGGCGCCTCACGCCGCTGCCGTGCGATGCGGTCGGTCGAAAGCCGCTCCAGCCACAGGCTCAGAATGCGTTGCGAGCTCGAAACGCTGCTCCACACTGTTCCACTCCACAATCCATGTTCCGAGAGGGCCACGACGGTTGCGCACGAGACGCGCGAGGAAGCGGGGCGAACCGACGTCGTGAGATCGCGCGGCACCGAGGGACGATGCCGCGCCGATGATCCAGCGTGTCACGGCGGCGGAAGGCGCGTCGTCAGGCGCGGTGTACAGGATGATACCCAGCGCGGCGCCGGCGGCGGCGGCGAGCGCAAGCCGCCGCGTCGCCACCTGATCGATGCGGCGCGGTCGCATTTCGCCGATCACCATGCCGACGGCACGGCAGCGCAGCGCTTCCTCCATCGTCCACAGCACGTCGCGCGCGCGCGGAGCGGCAACCGTGATCAGCCGCTCGGGAGCAATCCCGATTTCGTCGAGACCGGGGCCATAAAGCGCGCCATTCTCGGCGAGCGAGAGGTCCTCGGCGATCCAGAGCACATTTCTTCCCGAAGTGGAGACGGCTCTCTTGTCCTTGCGCGCGTCGTATGAATGGCCGATTGCGGTCGACGTCCGTCGCCACGATGCACCTCGCGCCGCGAGTGCCAGTGCAAAGCCGCTGGCGGCAGTGACCTCCCGCGCGGCGGCAATCTCGTGCAGCGTGCCGCCGCCGAGCCCGCCGCCGAGAGCGGCGTCGATCACGGGAGTGCCGAGCGCAAGCAACGCGCTGCATTCGCCCGCAAGGCCGGTTGCCGCCTCGAGCGCGCCGAGCTGGCGGCGGAGCTGGTCGATACGGGCTGTTGGCTCTCCTGCAGGAGAAGCGCTCGGTCGTGGGGCTGCGGTCATTGGCCAGCCACCAATCATGTTCATGGTTTGTTCTATTGATTCCCGAACCCACCGGCGCCGTCAAGCGAAAGTCTAATTTCTTGAAAAAAGCCCTCTTTCCCGGACCGCTCCGGAACGCCGACATTATCCGCGTGAACTCGCCGGTCGACGCTTACGGCTGCGCGAGCACGCTGCGGTCGACGTCGCGAACACTCTTCACCCCACAGAGCGCCATGGTCACATCGAGCTCTCGGGCGAGAATGTCGATGGCGGCGGCCACTCCCGCCTCCCCGCCGGCGCCGAGGCCATAGATGTAGGAGCGTCCCACCATGCACGCGCGCGCGCCGTAGGCGAGCGCGCGCACCATGTCTTGCCCGGAGCGGATGCCGCCGTCGAACATCACCTCGATCACGTCGCCAACCGCATCCACCACCTTCGGCAGCGCCGAGATGGAGGAGGGCGCGCCGTCGAGCTGGCGGCCGCCGTGATTGGAGACCACGAGCGCGCCGGCGCCGGTCTTGGCGGCAGTCCGGGCATCCTCGACGTCGAGGATGCCCTTGAGGATGAGCTTGCCCGGCCACAGGCTACGTATCCACTCGACGTCCTTCCAATTCAATGTCGGATCGAATTGGCTGGCGGTCCACTGCGCCAGCGAGTTGACGTTTTCCATGCCCCGTACATGGCCGGCGAGGTTGCCAAAGGTCTTGCGCTTGCCGCGCAGCACCGAAAGCGCCCACGCAGGTTTGGTCGCGATGTCGATGACGTTGGCGAGTTTGATCTGCGGCGGCACGGTCATGCCGTTGCGGACGTCGCAATGGCGCTGGCCGAGCACCTGGAGGTCCACCGTGAGCACCAGCGCGCTGCATTTTGCGGCCGCGGCGCGCTCGATCAGCGCGCGGATGAAGCCGCGGTCCTTCATCACGTAGAGCTGAAACCAGAACGGCTTGTCGACCGCTTGTGCCACGTCCTCGATCGAGCAGATCGACATCGTCGAGAGCGTGAACGGAATGCCGGCCGCCTGCGCCGCCCGGCACGCGAGAATTTCGCCGTCGCCATGCTGCATGCCGCAGAGCCCGATGGGCGCGAGCGCCAGCGGAAGCGAAACCCCCTCGCCAAGGATTGTGGTGCCGAGATCGCGTTGCGATACATCGAGCAGCACGCGCTGGCGCAGCTTGATGCGTTCGAGGTCTTCCCGGTTCGCGCGCAGCGTCTCCTGCGAGTAGGAGCCGGCCTCGGCGTAGTCGAAGAAGGCGCGCGGTACTTTGCGGCGCGCTGCCTGCCGCAAGTCCTCGATGCAGGTCATGGTCCGCATGGACGTAATCCTTAGCACGATCCAGCCATCACTGAATGCCTGATCCCTGAGACGGGAACGTCGTCATGCCCAGCGCGTTACTGGTGTGAAGGCGCAAGCAGCGCGCCGCCTGCAGGGAGAGATTGCAATGGGCGTTCCGAAACAGGACATTGAGGACGAGCTCGACGAGAAGACCAAGCGCGATCGCGAGGAGGCGCGCAAACGCAACCTCGAGCGCTCGCTCGAAGAGGGCCTCGAAGACAGCTTTCCCGCGTCCGATCCGGTCAACGTCACGCAGCCGCCTCCGAGCCCCCACGACAAGAAGAGAAGATAGCAAATCCAGTCTCTTACGAGCACGGCCGCCTTGTGCCGGCGCGGCCTCTTATCCATATGCGCACAAACCCGCTCGCATTTTTTGAAGATTTCAGGCAATTGACCTATCATCGTTGGAGACGTCACCCCTCGCGGTTTTGGGGAACATGAATCGAAAATATTTTGGTACCGACGGTATCCGCGGCCGTGCCAACGGCACAATCACCCCGGAACTGGCGCTCAAGGTCGGACAGGCAGCCGGGCTGATCTTTCGTCGCGGCGATCATCGTCATCGCGTGCTGATCGGCAAGGATACCCGGCTCTCCGGCTACATGATCGAAACCGCGCTGGTGGCCGGATTCACCTCGGTCGGCATGGACGTATTTCAGACGGGGCCGATGCCGACGCCCGCCGTCGCGATGCTCACGCGTTCCATGCGCGCCGATCTCGGCGTGATGATCTCCGCCTCGCACAACCCCTATGACGACAACGGCATCAAGCTGTTCGGACCCGACGGATTCAAGTTGTCGGACGAGGTCGAATTCAAGATCGAAGAGCTGGTCGATTCCGAGCTCGTCAAAAGGCTCGCGAAGAGCGCCGATCTTGGTCGCGCTAGACGCATTGACGACGGGCAGGGCCGTTATGTCGAGTTTGCCAAGCGAACGCTGCCGCGCAACCTGTCGCTCGATGGTCTGCGCGTCGTGGTCGATTGCGCCAACGGTGCGGCCTATAAGGTTGCGCCGCAGGCATTGTGGGAGCTGGGCGCCGAGGTGATCTCCATGGGGGTGGAGCCCGACGGCTTCAACATCAATCGCGAATGCGGCTCGACCGAGACCGCGCCGCTTTGCCGGAAGGTGAAGGAAATGCGCGCCGATATCGGCATCGCGCTCGACGGCGACGGCGACCGCGTGCTCATCGCCGACGAGCGCGGCCATATTGTCGATGGCGATCAGCTGCTCGCGGTGATCGCGGAGAGCTGGAAAGCGGACGGCCGCCTCGCCAAGCCCGGCATTGTCGCCACCGTCATGTCCAATCTCGGGCTCGAGCGCTATCTCGACAAATTGGGAATTTCGCTGGCGCGCACCCCGGTCGGCGACCGTTACGTGCTCGAACACATGCGCGCGCACGGGTTCAACGTGGGAGGGGAGTCGTCGGGCCATATCATCCTCTCCGATTACACGACGACGGGCGACGGGTTGCTCACCGCCCTGCAGGTGCTGGCGGTGGTCAAAAAACAGGAGCAGCCGGTGTCGAACGTCTGCCATCGCTTCGATCCGCTGCCGCAGGTGCTCAAGAACGTGCGTTATGCGAGCGGCAAGCCGCTCGAGAACGCCAAGGTGCGCAATGCCATCAAGGACGCGCAGGCCCGCCTCGATGGCCATGGCCGGCTGATCGTACGCTCGTCGGGTACGGAGCCCGTGATCCGCGTCATGGGCGAGGGCGACGACAAGGTGCTGGTCGAGGAGGTCGTTGACGACGTCGTCGATGCATTGACCAGCGCCGCCTGAACTCAGTTCTCGCTCCGGCCGTCCCTATCCTGTTGCTGCAGCTTGCAAAAACCTAAGCA
>JBJMTU010000315.1:0-5106 GCA_045811545.1 Xanthobacteraceae bacterium
CAAACTAACCATAAACAAATAAATTAATATCTCGGATAGGCGTCCGTGTACGGCGAGCGTGAGAGAACAATTCCGATATCCTCGAACAAATCGATGATCGGGCACACGCTGTCGGCAGCCGGCACGGTGGAAACCGTGTTCACCCTGCTGACGTTACAACATCAGCGCTTGCCGCCGACCATCAACTACAACATCCCCGACCCGGCTATACCGCTCGACGTCGTGCCGAACACGGCGCGCGATGCCGAGGTCCGCCACACACTATCGAACTCGTTCGGTTTCGGCGGCCAGAACGTCTCGCTGGTGATGAGCCGCGAGCCCGCGTGACGCATGCGGGCGCTCGCGCTCGTCGCCGACCGCAAGCTCGAGCTTGCCGATCTCCCCGCGCCGGCGGCGCCGGCATCGGGCGAGGTGCAGATCAGGATCAAGGCCGTCGCGCTCAACCACCTCGATCTCTGGGGCTACCGCGGCATGGCGTTCGCAAAGCGTAAGTTGCCGGTCGTGGTCGGCGTCGAGGCAGCCGGCGAGATTGCGGCGACGGGCCCAGATACGACGGGGTTCAAGCCCGGCGACCATGTCGTCATGTATGGCGCCTTGACCTGCGGCGCCTGCAAGGCCTGCCGGGAGGGCCGTGACAATTTGTGCGAGAGCGTTGGCGGCATCATGGGCTTTCACATCGACGGCTTCGCTCGCGACCTCCTCAACATGCCCGCGCGCCTGGTGATCCCAATCCCCAACGGCGTCGCGTTGCGCCACGCCGCCTGCGCGCCGATCGCGTTTGCAACGGTGCAGCACATGCTGTTCGACAACGCCAGGCTCGAGCCGGGCGAGAGCGTACTCGTGCATGCCGGCGGTTCCGGGATCGGCTCGGCTGCCATCAAGATGGCAAAGGCGATCGGCTGCACCGTCATCACCACGGTCGGCGACGATGCCAAAGCGGAAAAAGCCAAGGCGCTTGGCGCCGACCACGTAATCAACTATCGCACCGATCGTTTCGAAGGCGCGGTGCGCAAGATCACGTCCAAGAAGGGCGTCGACGTGGTCTTCGAGCACGTGGGCGCGGAAACCTTCAACGGCTCGCTCCTTTGCCTCAAGCGCGGTGGGCGGCTCGTCACCTGCGGATCCACATCCGGGCCCTCGACGACCATCAACCTGATGCAGCTTTTCCAGCAGCAGTATCGCATTATCGGCTCGTTCGGTGCCTCCATGCGCAACATCCGCGAGAGCCTCGCCAAGATGGCGAACGGACTGTTGCCCGTGATCGACACCGAGGTCGCGCTCGCCGACTTCGAGCGTGGACTGGCGCGGCTGGAAAGCCGCCAAGTGTTCGGAAAAATTATCGTCACCTTTTGACGAGCCGCCGCGCACGCATGATCCCCCCGAAAACGTTCGCCCTTCGGCTGCAACGACATGTCAAGACCGGCATTGACGCCGCGCTCGGATCGCTGGCGGTCGCAATGCTACGCACGATACGTACGACCAACCGCAAGCACATGGCCGATTTTGCCGGCCGCTTCATGCGCACGCTCGGTCCGAAACTCAAGGAACACAGGACCGGCCGCGCCAATCTCGCGGCGGCCTTCCCGGAAAAATCCGCCGACGAGATCGAAGCAATTCTGCGCGGCGTTTGGGACAATCTCGGACGTGTTGCGGCCGAGTTCGCGCACATCGATCGCCTGCAAATGTTCGATCCCGACCCGCTGGAGGAGGGCGACATCCTCTACACGAAAGAAGTCGATGCGCGTTTTCGGCGGCTGCGGTGCGACGACAAGCCGGCGTTGGTCTTCGCCGCCCATCTCGCGAACTGGGAATTGCCGGCCCTGGTTGCGGCCAAATTTCGGCTCGACACGGCGGTGCTCTACCGCCGGCCCAATATCGGCGCGGTGAGCGACGCGATCATCAAGCTGCGCAAGGGCAGCATGGGCAATCTCGTCCCCACCGGCCTGGACGCGCCGCTCAAACTCATACGCGTGCTCGAGGCCGGCGGGCACGTCGCCATGCTCGTCGACCAACATTACGTCAACGGCGTCGACGTGACCTTCTTCGGCCGCCGCTGCAAAGCCAATCCGTTCATTGCCCGCCTTGCCCGTCACATCGATTGCCCGATTCATGGCACGCGCATCATCCGCTTGCCGGATCGCCACCGCTTTCGCGTCGATCTGACCGAGGCCATCGAGCCGCGGCGCGACGCCGCCGGCAAGGTCGATATCGCCGGCACCATGCAGGCGATTACGTCCGTGGTCGAAGCATGGGTGCGCGAGCACCCCGAGCAATGGCTGTGGCTGCACCGTCGCTGGCGCTGACAAGCGCCCATCCGCGCCGTCATGGCCGGGCTTGTCCCGGCCATCCACGTCTTGCCGGACGAACGAGACGTGGATGCCCGGTATCGGGCCGGCCAGAGGCCGGACCCGGGTGCCGGGCATGACGAGTCAGATCAACAACCGTAGTGCTACTTCCCCGTCTTGATCCTTGTCCACAGCCGGTTCATCAGCCGCTGCGTCTTGGGATCGTGTGCGCTGATGGTGTAGAGCTGGCGCATGGTCGCTTGGTCCGGGTAGATGGTCTTGTCGTCGAGGATCGCCTTGTCGATGAATTTCTGACTGGCCAAATTGCCGTTGGCGTAGGAGATGAAATTCGTATTCTTCGCCGCCACTTCGGGCCGTTGCAGATAATTGATGAACTCGTTCGCTTCGGCCACGTTTTTGGCGTCGCGCGGGATGGCGAGATTGTCGAACCACAATTGCGCTCCCTCCTTCGGGATCACGTAGGCGATCTCGACCCCGTTCTTGGCTTCCATTGCGCGCTTTTGCGATTGCTTGATATCGCCGGAGAAACCCACCACCAGGCAGATCTCGCCGGAGGCGAGCGAGTTGAGATACTCGGAGGAATGAAATTTGCGGACATAGGGCCTGATCTTCGTCACAAGGTCGGCGGCCTTCTGCAGATCGACCTCGTTGCTGCTGTTGGGATCGAGCCCGAGATAGTGCAGCGCCGCCGCCAGAATGTCGTCGGAGGAATCGAGGAAGTGCACGCCGCAGTCCTTGAACTTGGCGAGGTTCTCGGGCTTGAACACGATGTCCCAGCTGTCGATCGTGCCGTTCGGCCCCAGCACATCGCGCGCCTTGCGCGCGTTGTAGCCGATGCCCGTCGTGCCCCACATGTAATTGACGGCGTACTGGTTGCCGGGGTCATACGTTGCCAAGCGCTGCGAGATCTCCGGCCATAAATTCGCGAGGTTGGGCAGCCGCGCCTTGTCCAGCTTTTGGAAAACGCCGGCCTTGATCTGGCGCTCGAGAAAATAGGCGGTCGGCACGACCACGTCATACCCGGATTTGCCGGCCAGAAGCTTCGTCTCGAGCGTGTCGTTGGAGTCGAACGTGTCGTAGCGGACCTTGATTCCGCTCTCCTTGCTGAAGTCCTCGACGACCGTCGGAGCGATATAGTCCGACCAATTATAGACGTTGACGACACGCTCGCCCTTGGTTTGCCCGGCAGCAGGCACGATCGCGGCGCACGCGACGGCAACGACGAGGAATCCGATGGGTTGGCGCATGAGCGGAGCCTGGGATCGAGGGAGGGGCAGGCGGGAGTACGCCGCCGGGGCGGTCAGCTTTCGGTCGGCAAGCCGAGCTCTTTCCACGCTTTCATGCCACCGGCGAGATGCGCGTCGTAAGGCAGGCCTGCGGCCTGCGCCATCAGCGAGGCGGTGACCGATCGGTTCCCGGAGCGGCAGGCGAACACGACGCGGCGGCCCTCCGGGTCGGGAATGGCGGCCGGATCGAACTCTGACATCGGCAGATAAAACGCCTCCGGATAGCGCTCGACCTCGGTTTCGTTCGGCTCGCGCACGTCGACCAACAGAACTTTGCCTTCGGCGAGCCCCCGCGCCACCTCCTCCGGCGGCAGATCCTGCACGTTCTCTCGGCCAAGCTGGGCGGACATGGAAACTCCCTCATTCCGGCGCGTATGCCAAACAAGTCGCGCGTCAGCGTGCAAGAATCAAGAGAGTTGGTGCCGGCCGGCGTCAGATCGTCACCTGTGTTCCCACCTCGACCACCCGCCCGGTGGGGATCTGGAAATAATCGGTGGCGTCGTTGGCGATGCGGGTGAGCATGATGAACAGGCGATCCTGCCAGCGCGGCATCCCGGAATGGGCGGCCGGCTTGAGCGAACGCCGCGACAAGAAGAACGACGTCGACATGATGTCGAACGTCCAGCCGAGCTTGCGCGCGATGGCGAGCGCCCTGGGAACGTTGGGCGTTTCCATGAAGCCGAAGCGCAGCACCACGCAGGTGAAGGTCTCGCCCAGCTTCTTGATGCGCACGCGCTCGGCCGGATCCACCCGCGGCGTAGTAACAGTCTCGATCGTCAAGATGACGTTGTGCTCGTGCAGCACCTTGTAGTGCTTGAGACTGTGCATGAGCGCGGTCGGTGCGGCGTTGGGGGTGCTGGTAAGAAACACCGCGGTGCCCGGCACGCGCGTCGGGGGTTTTTTCTCGAGCATGCGCACGAGGTCATCGAGGGAAATTTCCTGGCGCCGGGTCTTCTCCAACAACAGGCGGCTGCCGCGCCGCCACGTGTACATCACCACCATGACCAGGCCGCCGAATGCGAGCGGCACCCAGCCACCCTCGACCACTTTGAGCAGATTGGCGCCGAGAAAGGTCAGATCGATGAACAGGAACGGCAGGATCAGCGCGGCCGCCGCGAGCGCGGGCCAGCGCCAGACCTTCCACACCACGACAAAAGCCATGGTGACGGTGACCACCATGGTGCCCGTCACGGCGATGCCGTAGGCGGAGGCGAGCGCGCTCGATGAACGGAACAACGCCACGAGCAGCAGCACGCCGATCAGCAGGACCGTGTTGACCCGCGGCATATAGATTTGGCCGAGCAGCGCCTCCGACGTGTGGCGAATTTCGAGGCGTGGCAGCAGCCCGAGTTGGATCGCCTGTCGGGTCAATGAATAGGCGCCGGTGATGACCGCTTGGCTCGCAATCACTGTCGCCGCGGTCGCCAAGACCACCATCGGCAGCAACGCCCAGTCCGGATAAAGCAGAAAGAACGGATTCTCGATGCTCTTGGGATCGGCCAAGACGAGCGCGC
>JBJMTU010000316.1:0-14426 GCA_045811545.1 Xanthobacteraceae bacterium
AGGCATACACGTCTTCGACCTTCATCGTATCGACCGTGGGCGGTCCCATCCTCGGCGGTTTCATTGCGGAGCATCTGCATTGGTCGTGGATTTTCTGGTTCAACCTGCCGCTCTGCGGACTGGCCTTTCTGTTCACCCACAACGTATTGCAGCGGCTGCCGCGCCACGATCGCTGGCACAGCCTCGACGTACTGGGCATGGTGCTGATGGTGGGAGCCGCGGTCGCGCTGATGCTTGCGCTGACCTGGGGCGGACGGCGCTACGCCTGGGGGTCGCCGCAGATCCTGGCACTCCTTGTTGCCTCCACTACGCTATGGGCCTTGTTCGCATGGCGGGTCATGGCCGCGGAGGAGCCGTTCATTCCGTTGTCGGTGCTGCGTGACGGCGCCACGCGCGTAGGCACCATGACCGCTTTCTTCGCGGTCGGTGTCGTCATTGCGCTGACGATCGTCCTGCCGCTGTATGCGCAGCTTGCGCTTGGACTCTCAGTCAGCGAATCGGCATGGGCGATCATTGCGCTGCAAGGTGCTGCCACCGTCACGTCGGTCGTCGGCGGGCGCCTCCTGGTCCGCTTCACCCACTACAAGCGAATTCCGCTGGTCGGCCTGTTGCTCTCGATAGCGGCGCTGGTGCCGCTCGCAATCGCGCCGACCGGGCTTTCATCTTGGGCCGCGCTCGGCCTGATCGCACTTGTAGGGCTCGGATTGGGACCAGCCTTCCCGTTCACGGTCGTGGTGGTGCAGAATGCGGTAGCGTTGCATCAGCTCGGCGTCGCGACCGGAACCATGAACTTCTTTCGCGCGCTCGGTTCGACGTTCATCGTCTCCTGTTTCGGCGCAATTGTGCTCGCAGGCGCGCCGGTGGTTCGTGGGCTCTCGGCGGGCGCAGTGCTGGCAGGAGTCGATGCGGCGGAAGCCTTCGGCTGGGTCTTCGCAGCCACCATCGGCTGTCTCGTGGTGGCGCTTGCATCCATTCTCGCGCTCGAGGAACGGCCGTTGCGCGGCTCCGCGCATCGATCGACGCGAGCGGACTAAGACCCGATTCTGATCCCTATTGAGTGCCAGACGTAACACGGTCCTCCCGCGCGCCGAGCGTCATACCTGCTCTGTGCGTGAGCCCATTGCCTTGACCGTGCCCACGCGTCATACGAAGCGATATCGACAATGCGCAGTGATCAAATTGACTCATTTCCGATTCGAACGACGTCCTCGAGCCGAAAGTCGATGAACCCTTCCGAGCCCGTGCCGTACTCGCCGCTGTCCGCAGCCGAGATGCGCAACATCTTCTACGGCCTGATGCTGGGCATGTTCCTGTCGGCGCTCAATCAGACCATCGTCGTCACCGCGTTGCCTACCATCGGCCGCGAGTTCGGTGATTTCGAGAACCTGTCCTGGGTCATCATTGCCTATCTGCTGTCGTCGACCGTGGTGTCGCCGCTCTACGGCAAGCTCTCCGACATCCACGGCCGACGCGTCATGATGTTGCTGGCAATCGGCTTGTTCCTCGCAGGCTCGGTGGTATCCGCAGCGGCGCCCAACATGGCGATATTGATCGCTGGCCGTACCCTGCAGGGAATCGGCGGCGGCGGGATCGTGCCGCTGACCCAGACGACTATCGCCGACATGATCACGCCGCGCGAGCGCGGTCGCTACCAAGCCTATATGGGCACGTCATGGATCGTGGCTGGCCTCGCCGGGCCGGCCCTCGGCGGCGCCATTGCCGAGTACCTGCATTGGTCGCTCATCTTCTGGCTCAACCTGCCTCTTGGGCTCGTCGCGACGCTGCTCGTGTATCACGCGATGAAGCGCCTGCCGCGCCACGAACGGCCGCACCGGCTCGACGTGATTGGCGCCGCGCTAATGACCTCGGCCGCCACCATCTTCCTCATTGCCCTCACATCGGGCGGTACCCGCGTGCCGTGGCTATCGTCGACGATTTTCGCGCTGGTTCTCGTTTCGCTGGGGCTCAGCCTAGCGTTCGTGTGGTGGCTCAGGCTCGCTGCGGAGCCTTTTCTACCGCTGACTGTGCTCGGGAATCCGGTGATGCGTGCCGGGACGGCCGCCACTTCGTGGATGCTCGGAGCGGTACTGGGCCTCACCGTGTATATGCCCCTCTATTTCCAAGTTGTGCACGGGCTCTCCGCGACGGAAGCCGGTCTCGCGCTCATTCCGATCGTGCTGATGACGACACCGGGATCGATGCTGTCGGGCCGGTCGATGATGTATCTGCGCCATTACAAGGTATCGGCGATCTGCGGTGCGACGATAGCGATCGTGAGCGTCACGGCGCTCGCCATCGAGCCCGCCATGCCGCTCCTGGGCGTGATCATTGCGCTCACGCTCATCGGCTTCGGTGCAGGTACCGTCTATCCGGTGGCAACCGTGTCGATCCAAAACGCCGTGCCGGCGTACCAGGTGGGGACGGCGACCGGGGCCATGAATTTCTTCCGTGCGCTAGCAAGCGCGCTTGCAGTCGCAATCATGGGCGCGATCCTTCTGGCTGCCCTGGGCGCCACGCCCGAGCGCGGCACCGGCGTGGAACTCCTGGTCGAGACTGCCAGGGCAGCTGGGCTCGATATCGCGGTGCTGTTCCGCTTTGTGTTCGTCGCTGTCGATGCCTTTTTGGTTGCGGCCCTTGCCGCCGTGTTGCTCATGGAAGAACGTCCGCTGCGGGGGCCCGCGAGCGGACCGGCCTCGGCGGAAGCGCCGCCCGCGCCGGCGGAGTAGTCAAGTGGCGCTGTTGCAAACAGCGCAATGCCGGCAACGGCTGCGAAATAACTTTCAACTAAATCTGCGCAGCGCGGTGGCGGTCGGACTCTTTCCGCAGATGCGACAGCTTTGAAGGGCAACAGGCGATGCTACCTGGCGTGCACGCTATCGTCGTAGCTGGGAGCCTCGTGCAAAAATCCGCGCTTGAGCATCCAGTCGACTTTCGCTTTGAACTCGGCCGGTTGGTACGCCTTGACGCCGGTCAGTTCGGGAAGCAGGCCATCCTTGCGCAGCTCGGGTGGTAGGTCGCGCAAGAGTTCCGCTCGCGAGCGTTCCTCGTCCTCCCGCAGCCAGGCGGTCGCGCGGTTGAGTGCGCGCCGCAACTTCTCCGCGGTTTCCGCATCAATATCCTGCCCGGCGACGATGCCGCCGCGCCATCGCAGGTCGGCGATCTTGCGGCAGCCTGCCGCGATAGCGCGGCTCACCAGCGGCTCCATGAGCGCTGCGGCTTCGTTGCGGCCATTGAGCAAAGCGTCCAGTCGGTCCGCCGCATGCTCGAGCTTGATCTCCGCGAACGGGATGCCAGCCGCCTCCATGACCTCGATCGCGGCATAGAATGTGCCTGCATGCCAGGTGACCGCAATCGGCACGTTGCGCAGGTCGGCAAGGCTCTGAACGGACGAGCCCTTCCTGACCATGATCGCGCCGGTGCGCACCGTGGCATCAAGCCCGATGATCTTACCTTTACCCAGCCGTTGCACGCGCTCGATCGCTCCCCATTCGCAGACGGGATACACTTCGAGCGCGCCCTGCTGAAGCTGAGTCTCCTTCCAGCGATGGGCGAAATCTTTCACCCGGCCTTCGGTGCCCTTGGGATTGTCCTCGTGATAGACGACATCGAGGCCCTCTTCGGCAAAGAAGCCTTGCTCCACGGCTACCCGCCAGGGACGGTCATGGGCGTTGCTGTCGCTTTGTACACGGATCGTGCGGGCCATGGCACACCTGAGGGCATTGAACCAAGATCGAACGACGTTATGCCCTGAAATTCATTCCGTCACAACGGACCAGATGGTTAGGACGCGCATTGTATCGAAGGATGGACTTTGACCGCCTGGTTTGTGTCGCCGCTTGGATCGTCGAGAGGGACGCGCCTCAAGCTAGCCGATGGCAAGTCGTCTCCTTATGATACGCGTATGGCCGATGAGCTCACTGCCGACGAGATTTGCACCTTACTCGAGCTCGAGCCGAACGCCACCTGTGGGTTCGTTCGGATTACGTATTTGAGTTCGCAGTCGATCGCGGCTGGCGGCTTGCCGCCACCGTTTAGCGACGGACGGCCGATTGGATCCGCGCTCTACTTCATGGTCACGCCAACCGCACCGGTTCGGCTCCACCGCATCCGCAATGATCAGCTGTACCACTATTACCTCGGTGATCCGCTCGAGGTCTTACTGCTGCGCAGCGATGGCACGAGCCAGCGCGTCATCGTCGGTCCGAACGTGCGCGGCGGGGAACGCATACAGCTCTTCATCCCAGGTAACACGTTCCATACAGCGCGGGTCATCGGTCGGCGCCGTTGGTTCCTCGGCGCGAGCACCGAATGGCCTGGAGTCGTTCCCGCCGACGTCGAAATCGGCAATGTCGATGAACTGGCGGCGAGATATCCGTCGGTTGCAGCCGATGTCCACGCTATCGCGAATACAGTCCGGTAGGATGACGGCTCGGTTTAGGGCGCCAGTGGCGAGCCCATTTTCGCCGCTTGCTCCACGATCCACGCGCGATAGCGCGCAAGCGGCGTGACGCCGGTAAGGCCGCCGCAGCCATCGCTCAAGGCCGGTCCGGTGGACCAACTCACGACGCCGATCACCGCCAATGCGCCGCCGACCTCTCGATAGACCGGCGCACCGGAATCCCCGGTACAGGCGCCGAGGCCGGCGCGTTCGCCCTTGGTGGCGGGATCGGCCAGCCTTATTTGCAATGTTCCAGGCTGTCCGGTGGTGACGAGGGTCGCCGCGCGTACTGTGCCGCCGCTCTTGCCATCGCCGCGAACCGCAACGCCGTAGCCGGCGACGACGAGGCGATCGCCGGCGGCGACCGAAGCGCCCGCCGGCATCAGCGGCGCGGGAGAGATCTTGAGCGGCGCGGCGAGCTTGATCAGCGCAACGTCAGCGGTGACGCGATGGCGCAGCACTGCATTGACGTCGAAGTCGGGATGCCGCGCAATGGCTCGGAGATCTTTGAGCACGGGCTGCCGCGCACCATCGAACTCGACCAACTTGTAGGCGGCGCCCGGCAACACGCAATGCGCCGCCGTGAGCACGAGATCGCGCGCAAGCGCCACGCCCGAGCAGAATGTGGCCTGTGATCCGGTGAGCATGACTACGGCGCCTCCCGCGGCCTCTCCGGCAGGCGGCGCGCCGCCCACGAGCGCCGAGACGGAAGTACCTAGCGTGCAGATGCACGTGAGAGCGAGCGCGATCCGGATCATGGCTCCAGGGACGAGCCCAATCTGGCTGCCGTCTCCGCGATCCAGTAGCGATAGCGCGCGAGCGGTATGACGCCGCTCACGAATCCGCAAGTGGGCTCGCCATCGGTGTGCGCCGACCAGCTCACAATGCCGACCAGGGCGCGATCTCTTTCGTCGAATACCGGACCGCCGGAATCGCCGTTACAGACGCCGAAGCCGGCGGCCTCGCCGAGTTTCTGCGGATCAATGAGGCTGAACTGTTGCGAGCTTGGCCGGTCGGTCGCGACCAGCGTGACCGCACGCAACTTGCCGGCCGTCTTGCGGTCCCCTTGCACCCCAACACCGAAGCCGGCGACGATGAATCGGTCGCCGACCGCCGGCGGTACGCGGCGTTCGCTGAGCGCGACCGGAGTGAGGTTCGCAACTGGCGCCGCAAGCTTGACGAGAGCTAAATCGGGCGCGTCGGCGCGCGGCGAGAACTGTGGATGCGCAGCGACGCTGGCGACATCCTTCACTTCGGGGCGGCGGCCCTCGAACGTCACCAGTCGATACTTGCCGGCACTCGGCACGCAGTGCGCAGCCGTCAAAACGAGATCCGGCGCGATCGCGACGCCGGTGCACAGGTTGCGCGCGCCTACAATGATGACCACGTGCCGGGCAATGGCCTGGTCGGCGAAAGGTGCGCCTCCGACAATGGCGTCCGCGGGCCCGGTTGCGAGCGCAAGCCAGGCAAAGGCAAGGAGCGCGCCGCGCGATCTCGCGCCCAACGTGGAACAATCGATCTGAGCGGACAGCAGGTCGGGAACGGTCCTGGTTAAAAAACCTGCTCGCAGCTTATCTCGCCCGCTGCGCAGGCCCTGCAAAAACCCAGCGCCTATGCTGATCAGATTGGATTGTCTTTCCTCACCCGCCATGCCCGTCCCCGGACTTGATCCGGGGATCGTCGCGGGCGTCCGCGTCTTTATTGTGGCTTGCCGCTTCGAATGCAGACGTCGATGGCACCGCTATCCCGCCGACAGAGTCGGCGGGATAGCGGCGATCACGTCAGCTGCGTTGGCCGGTCTATGTTCCGGTTGCCAGCAGCATGCCGGCCGAATTCGGGATTTCAACCTCGATTTCGAGAGTCGAGACATTCTCGCCGCGATCCATCCGCACTTGAACGTTCTCGCGCTCGACGGTGATGTGCTTGGTGAGTGCGGCGAGGATATCTTCGCGTAGAACGGCGAGCAGGTCGGACTGACCGCGCGCCGCCCGTTCGTAGGACAAGAGGATCTGGAGCCGTTCCTTCGCGACCGGGGCAGAACCGCGACGGCGGAACAGGTTGAACACGTTCATGCCGCTCTCCGTCCGAACAGCTTGTCGAACAAGCCCTTGCGGTCGCTGGGGATGCTCATCGGCACGTCGTCGCCCTTGAGCCTGCGGGCGGCATCGAGATAAGCGCGCGCCGGAGCGCTCGTCGTATTATTGATCGTCACCGGCGTGCCCAGATTGGAGGCGCGAAGCACCTCCTCGCTTTCGGGAATGATGCCCAAGAGGGGCGTGGAAAGGATGTCGAGCACGTCTTCGATATTGAGCATCTCGCCGCGCGCGGCGCGTTGGGCGTCGTAGCGCGTGATCAGCACGTGCTTCTCGATGCGTTGACCCTTTTCGGCCTTCTCGGTCTTGGAATCGAGCAGCCCAATGATGCGGTCGGAATCGCGAACCGATGACACTTCCGGATTGGTGACGATGACGGCGACGTCGGAAAATCGCATCGCGAGTGTTGCGCCGCGCTCGATGCCGGCCGGGCTATCGCAGATCACCCAGTCGAACTTCCCACGCAGCTCGTTGATGACTTCCGCGACGCCGTCCTCGGTCAGAGCATCCTTGTCGCGGGTCTGCGACGCCGGCAGCAACGACAGCGTCTCGAGGCGCTTGTCGCGAATGAGCGCCTGCGACAGCTTCGCGACGCCTTGGATGACATTGACGAGGTCGAAGACCACGCGGCGCTCCGCCCCCATCACCAGATCGAGGTTGCGCAGCCCGACGTCGAAATCGACTACCACCACCTTCTGCCCGGCTTGCGCCAACGCAGCGCCGAGCGCGGCGGTCGACGTCGTCTTTCCGACGCCGCCCTTGCCCGACGTGACCACGAGGACCTTGGACATACTTGCGGTCTCCCCCATCTTTCAATCCAATGCTGCTATTGAAAGGACGCGGTTTTCGAGCCAGCACTGCGCCGGACGACTGCGGAGGCTTGCGTCCATTTCCTCGGCCGTCCGGTAATAACCATCGATCGAGACCAGCTCAGCCTCGTTCTTGCTGCAAAAGATTCGTGCTCGCGCGTTGCCCATAGACCCGGCAAGAGCCCGGCCGCGCAGCGCGCCGTAGATGTGGATCGATCCGCCGGCAACGACTTCGGCTCCCGAAGCCACCGAGCCGAGCACGGTGATATCGCCGTTCGGGAAAATCACCGATTGACCCGAGCGGATCGGGGTTTCGATCAAGAGCGAGCTTGGCTCCTGACGTCGGGACGGCCGCGCGGCGCCTTTACCGGGGGGCGGCGGCGCGAGCGCCTCACTGGCGCTCGAGCGCCCCCGTTTGAGCACGGGCGGCAGCGAGGAGCCGAGCTGGTCCGGCTCGGGGCCCTCGAGAGCCATGACCCGAATACCGCGCTCGGCCAATTCCTTGATCAGTTCGGCGATTTGCGATTCATTGAGTGCAACCGCCGCGAGATCGAGAATGATCGGCCGGCCAACGAAAAACGCGGGTGAGGTCCCGCTGCGCTTGTCCAGTGCCGTCAGCCACTCGGTGATCGGGGCAGTCGGGGTGAGCACGAACGCCATGATCGAGCGGCCATGCAGTCGCATCGCTCCTTGCGGTCGAACGGCAATCGCGTTGGTCACCACGGTCCTCGAGGATTTGCCGGTGGGCTAATCCGATTAGCGCGCTCCGTGGTTAATTAACGTTTAACAGGCGCGTATTTATCGGCCCTGCAGAGAATGCAATTCGCGCAGGCCTGCCTCGTTCGGAACTTGTGGGAGAGTGCTGACCTCGCGGCGACATGCTCGTTCGAATTCGAGGCCGTCGCCGATGGATGGTGCGCCGCGTTCGATGAGTCAGAACAGCCGCCAGAACGCGAGCACCATGGCCGCGTAGAGCGCGACCACCAGCGCGGTTCCGGCGACATCGATGCGCCAGACCTTTGCGCCCACGGGCTGCAGCCACCATGCGAAGCGGTCGCTGGTCCACGGCACCAGATAATTCAGCAGCAGGACGCTCGCGACGTTGCCGATAAAGAGTGCGACCGCAAAGGGCAGGGCGGCGCGACCCGTCAGGAGTGGGGTTTGCACGAAGACACCGAACAAGAAGACCACCGGATAGATGATCAGCAGAACGAGCATGTTCTGCTTCCAAACCGCCAGGGGCGGCGCTCCGGGGGTCGGCACGGGAAACCACTGGTCGAAGCCGGTACGGACGATCCGAGCGTGGAATTCCTCGGTGAATGGCGCTGCCTCCTGCAACAGCTTCCGGCGTTCCGGCGAATCGAGCCAGGCTTGAAGGTTTGCTTCCGTGTCGAAACGCAGAATGGCGAGCCAATGGTCCTGCACGCCGGCGATGGGCGGCTCGAAGCGATAACCTTGAAAACCCGGCGCCCTCGACTGCGCGGCCGCGATACGTTGCTCCCACGCTCGATACGCGCGCTCCTGGCACGGCTTGATGCGGGTCGAAATCACCGCAGAGACGGGCGACGGCAGCACGCCACTTCCGCCGTCATGAACCATGTTGATGTCGTCGCCGCCAACCAGCATGGGCGCCACGGCGGCGACCCGCTTGAGCCGTTGCTCGGAGTTGAGCCAAGCCACCGCCGCCTCGGTGCTGCCGAAGCGCTGGAGAATGACCCAGTCGACTTGGGCCGGAGGGCTCGGCGGCATAACCGTCTGCTTAATGAACCCGGGAAAGGTGGCGACGATGGCGCTGGTCTCTTCTTGCCAGCGGGCGAAGGCGTCGGCGCTCTCGGGCCGCACCCGGGTCTGCGTCACGATGGTGACGGCACCCTTCGCTTGTCCGGCGCTTGCGCCGTCCATGCCGATCATGGCTGACCGGAGAGCTTGCCGAAAATGCGGTCCGGCGTGAATGGCAGATGGGCAAAGCGCACGCCCGTCGCATCAGCGAGCGCGTTCGCGATGGCCGGGGCGATGGGATTGATCGCACACTCGCCCTGCGCCTTCGCGCCAAGCGGGCCGATCGTGTCATGAGTGTCGGCGAAGTAGACCTCGGTGGGTGGCACGTCGGCGAAAGCGGGGATGCGATAATTGCGCAGGGTTGGATTCACCATTTTGCCGCCGTCGTAGACCATGTTTTCCGTGAGCGCCCAGCCGAAGCCCATGGCGACCGCGCCCTCGATCTGGCCGCGGCACTGCATCGGGTTGATGAGGCGGCCGATATCGGCGGCGTGCACGCTGTGCAGGATGCGGATCTCGCCGGTCATGCAGTGCACCGCCAGCCGGATGCCCTGAACGTTGAATGCGACGGTACGCGGCGACAGATAGGCCTTGCGCTTGGCCTCGAAACGGTGCCCGGCCTTGCTCCCGGCGGCGTGAAGGTCCGTCAGCGCGATCTGCTGGTTGCCGCAGACCACCGTGTTGCCATCGAGGCGGCAGGCGGCGGGAGCGGCGCCGCTGTGGCGGCTGGCGAAATCGAGGATGTTGTCGCGCATGGTGCTGGCTGTCAGCGCCACCGCTTGGCCGGCGACGACGGTTCCGGTGCTCGCGAACGTGCCGGTGTCAAAGGGCGCCAGATCGGTGTCGGCATTGATGATGGCGATGCTGCTCGCGCGCGCGCCGAGGATCGAGGCCGCGATCTGCCGGTGCGACGTCACCGATCCGTTCCCCATCTCGGTCGATCCGACCGCGAGGTGATAGGTGCCATCGGGCAACAGCGCCATCTGCGCCCCGGAGCGGTGCTCCGTCGGGGGACCGGATTCCAGCATTGTCAGCGCGATGCCTGTGCCCTCTGCCCATTCATCCCCCGCGGGCTTCGGCAGACCGCGTCCGGCGGCTAATGCCTCCTCGACCAGGTCGAGGCATTGGTCGAGCCCGTAGCTGCCAAAGTCGACGTCGGAGGGGTCCTTCCACACCGATTCCATCCAGTCACCGGGCTGGATCATGTTCTTGCGGCGGATCTCGAATGGGTCCATCCCGAGGAGCCGCGCCAATTCGTCGATCGCGCATTCGATCGCAAATGTTGTCTGCGACGAACCGTAGCCGCGGAAGCCGCCGCCCGGCACCATGTTGGTATAGACCGCGTACCCGATCGCCTTTTTGTTGGCGCAGCGATAGGCCATGAGCGGGCTGCCGAGGGAAGCGGCGAGCGTCTCGCCGGCATGGCCGCCATAGCCACCCGTATTCGAGACGACATGGACGTCGATCGCGGTGAGCGTGCCGTCGCGCTTGGCCCCGAGCTTCACCCGGGTCGTCATCTGATGGCGCGTCGTCGCGCCGATGAACTGTTCCTCGCGGGTGAATTCCCACTTCACCGGCCGGCCGGTCTTGAGCGTGGCCAGCAGGCAGAGATCTTCGGAGATCATCTCCTGCTTGCCGCCGAAGCCGCCGCCGACGCGTTCGGTGAAGACATGGAGGTCGCGCGCGCGCAGACCGAAGATATGGCAGAGCTTCTGCTGCGCGATGAAGGGCGCCTGCGTGCTGGTGCGCACATGCAGGCGTCCGTCGTCGCCTCGCCAGGCAATCGATCCATGCGTTTCCAAATGCACGTGCTGAACGCGCGACGTGGAATATGTCATCTCGTGCACGGCATCAGCGACCTTGAAGCCCTCCGCCACGCCGCCGACCTCGCCCTGGATATCGACGTAGATGTTGCCTTTCTCGGCTATGCCCTTGTCGTGCAGGACGGGCGCGCCCGGTTCCATCGCCGCGACCGGATCGAATACCGCGGGCAATACCTCGTAGCTGACCTCGAGCAGCCGGCACCCCTGCTCGGCCGCGGCCTCGGTTTCGGCGACGACCGCGGCGATGCGCTGACCGACGAAGCGCACGACGTTGTCTAGAACATAGGTGTCGTCGGGATCGACCAGATGGTCCTCGTGGGTCGCGGTGCTATAGAGCCGCCGCGGGACGTCCTCCCAGGTGAAGACCTCGACCACCCCCGGCACCGCCAGCGCCTTGTCGCGGCGGATGGCGAGGATGCGCGCGTGCGCGTGCGGCGAGCGCAGCACCTTGAGATGCAAGACCCCATCCATGGCGACGTCCATGGTGTAGCGCGCCCGGCCGGTGACGATGCCCTCGCTAAACGGGTTCGCCAGGCTCGCGCCGCAGGCCTTGCCGGCAACGTCAGCCTCGGCGGCGGCGACGCCGGCAAGCGCGTCGCTGATCGAGCGGTAGCCGGTGCACCGGCACAGGTTGCCCTTGAGGGCATGCGGCAGATCCGCCCGTTGCTTCTCGTCGAGAGCGGCGGCCGTCATGATCATGCCCGCCGCGCAGTAGCCGCATTGAAACGCTTGCGCATTGAGGAAGGCCTGCTGCATCGGATGCAGCGCGCCGTCTTGCGCGAGTCCTTCGATTGTGGTCACCGCGCGTCCGGCGGCGCGGAAGGCCGGCATCAGACAGGAGTGAATGGGGGTGCCGTCGAGCCATACGGTACAGGCGCCGCAATCGCCTGCGTCGCAACCTTTCTTGACGCCAAAGGCGCCGAGTTCGCGCAGAAAGGTCCGCAGGCATTGTCCGGGCTGCGGCGCGGCCGAGAACAGCTTGCCATTCACGGTGTAGTTCATGCCGCCGGCCGGACCGGCATCTGCAACGGCGCTGTCCTTCATGTGCGCGCTTGCGCCAATTCGGCGCGGATCTGCTCGCAGAAATAATAGGTGAGGTGGCGCTTATAGGCGGCGGAGCCGTGGACGTCGTCGAAATATCCATCGGCCGATATGCGTTCATCGAGCCCGTGCCGCAGCTCCACGGCTGACGGCGCCTTCTTGAACCGAAGCTGAATCGGCCGCGGCGTGGCCGCGGTGATCGTAATCAGCAGATCGTCGCCGGCGGTGTTTTGCGTGCCGATCAGCAGCGCCGCCGACCGTCCGAGTTGAGTCAGCGAAGCGTGACGAAACGCGAATCGCTTCGACAGGGCCGACGCGGGGAGATGGATGCTGCGGAGCAACTCGCCGGGCTGCAGAATATTCGCGTGATTTCCAGTGACGAAATCAATCGAGCGCATATCGCGCGGTGGTGCATTGCGCGGCCACAAAGTATAGGTCGCTTCGAGCGCGACAGTCAGGGAGATCATCGGGCCTGCCGGCAGCGACATGCAGATGTTTCCGCCGACAGTGGCCGCGTTCCAGATTTTGAACGAAGCCAGAAATGCGTCGCAGCACTGGCGCACGAGCGGCATTGCGCGCCATTCCGCCGGACCGGTGCAGCGATAGAGCTCCGCGATGCGGCAAGTCGCGGCGATCTCGAGCCCGGCCGGAGACGGCGTCAATGCCGGCCAATTCAGATCTTCGAGGTCGATCAGCGTGTCGGTAGAGAGCTGCGGCTCCGAAAACAGCCAGGTGCCGCCTGCGAGCCAAGCGTATCCGTCACGCCATTGCGTGATCGCATCCGCCGAGGACGGGCGCTTCACCTCGGTGATCGTATTGAGGTTCATGCCGCGCACCTGCGAGCGCTAGTTGAGGAGACGGCCAACATCCTTCGCCGTACCATCGACGGATTCGGGGCCAGTCGGCCGGTTCACGGCAGGTCGGCGAGCGAGGTCGGCCCGGGGCCCGGCGTGATCAGCGTCGGCCATTGTTTTGAGCCGAACGGGACTGCTGGCGGAAGGAACGCCTTCATGCCGCGCTTCTCGCTTTCCGCATTGATCGCGGTGCGCGCGTTGCCGCCCATCAGTTCGTAATCCATCAGCCGATAGTTGCCGAAAAACAGTGCCCCGACCGAACGGTCGGCGATGACGCGCGTCAGAGCCTCCATCATGTCCTCCGGCGTCGTGGTGAACGAGATGGTCTCGATCAGGAGCAGTCGGTCGTTGATGGCGTCCGGGCCGAAAAACTGTGCCAAGACGCTGAAAAGCACATTGTTTTGACGCGCCACAAAAATGGTGTTGCTGGCTCCGTAGGTCTTGTCCCAATCGCTGCCGAGCATCGTCTTCCACTCGCCGATGACGTTCATCCAGTGAGCGACCTGGGTCTCCGCCGCCCAAGCGATGTCTCGCTTGAGGTAGGGCCCCTGCTTCTTGGCGAATGCCTCCAGCGCGGCGAAGGAGACGGTGCCCTTTTCCAGGCAATCGTCCATGAAAGCGATGTTGTTCTCCAGGATGATGCGATTGTCATCGAGCCATTCCCGCGGCATCGCCGTCAGGTTCAACCCGTCGAGCGCGGATTTCATGCGGCTACGATAAGCGAGCATGGGGCCACGCCAGGATTGATCGGTCGGATTGTCGAGATAGGGACCGACCACCTGCGTCAGTGCCATCGTGCTGTGGCCGATCGATTTCATCAATTGATACCAGATGGGAACCGACGGCGCCTCGAGCGGCGCCATCCCCGGCCGATAGAGGATGAACCGCCCGCCCGCCCCCGTGAACAGGCCGAGGATAACGGGGTGCTTGCTGAGGATGTTTTTCTGGAAGATCTTCGCGGCATCGTCGTAGAGCTGGAACATGCCGGTATTCAGCGCCAGGACGTTTTGGGTCGCGGTCTCGGCTGGGGTGGAGACGGCGCGACCGGAGATTGGCGCCATAAACGACGGCATGTCTTGGGCTTTGGCCGCGGTGCCCAGCCCGGCCAATGTGATTGCAGTCAGCGTTGCATAGACGTAGCGGTGCAGCAGCAAATCAGTTCGCATGGTTTCCCTCTTGAGCGCGCCGTTAGGTCTGCCTGCCAATAAACAATCCGCGGGGGGCTGAGCGAACCAGCTCCCGTGGTGGGCAGATTCGGCGCAGGTGGTTTGCCGGTCGATTGCTTGGCGGTTGACGACTAGCAAGGCGCGGGAAGGAGCGCAACCGCGGCTTTGGAGGCACTTGGCCGCATCGTTGTTCGTCTTGCGAGCTTTCACAACTTGACGCGCAGGACATGCGCAAGCTCGCCGATGATGCCGCGGCGGAACAGCAGCACGCAAATGACGAAGATGACGCCTTGGACGACGAAGACCCATTGGCCGATCGTCGTCAGGTAGTTTTCGAGCGTCACCATGAAAAAGGCGCCAACGACCGGCCCGAATAGGGTGCCCAGCCCGCCCACCAAGGTCATGAGAATGACTTCGCCGGAC
>JBJMTU010000317.1:0-11851 GCA_045811545.1 Xanthobacteraceae bacterium
CGAAATCAAGCGCCGCCCGAAGCAGGGCGACGTCGTGCCGCTCGGGCCGATCGCGCTGGTGGCGCATCGGGTGACGAACGGCCGCCTCGTCAGCGTCGGTCTGCGGTTGGCGGAAGACGAGGAGCCGGCGACGCTCGTGGCCAAGCTCAAGAAGGCCGCGCGCGATCTATGGGCGCGATTGGGGTGAAGTCCGCGACAAGTCGTGCGATCCACCAGCCGCCGAACAGAAGGGTGGTCCAGAACATATCGCCGATAATGGTGTTCTGGAGGAACGGCAGCGCCGCCACGTAACAATGCATGAGACCAGCGAGATCGTGCGCGTACATGCCGCTGAACGCCCACACCGCAAAGTTCGTGGTCGCGAAGAAGAACAGGGACGAAGACAGGGCGAGCGGAACGAGCACGATCGCGCCTCGCGCGCGTCCCCATCTGCCCAGCAGCGCAGGAAGCGCAAGCGCGGCATAGACCACGCCCATGACGCGCCAATCGTAGCCACCGAGGATAAGATCGCTCGCGAGCATCGCCGCCAGCGGCACGGCCAAGGCCAAGGTCCGGCTTCGCAACACTGCGCCGGCAAACAGCGCGCTGGCAGCGACGGGCGTGAAATTCGGGGCATGCGGCGCCAAGCGCGCAACAACGTCGAGCCCCACGAGACCCATCGCCAGCGTGAGATCCGCGAACGACAGGTCCATTCCGCGCGCGCATAACGCGCGGCCGAGCCTTGCCATCAGAGCCATTGCGATCATTTTCCTTCTTGCATCGTAAAGCGCCAGAACACAACGTCCAACGGCTGCAGTTCATACACGCCGAAGCTCTTGTCAGCATAGCTCGTATTGACCCACAGCTGCCAATTTTTCTTGGACCCGCCCTCGTTGGCGACGTCATCGATTCGCGTGAGAAACGCGGAGGCGCTGGAGCCGGTGTAGCTGAAGCTTATGCCATGCGGCCGGCTCTTGGCCGCGTTCATCACATCGAGCACCGTGCTGCCCTTGGCCCAGGGAATATCGGTGATGGTCTTGATCACGCCATCGCCGTAGTCGACCACTAGGCGAACGCTTGCGCTTTGCGCTTGCGCCCGATCGCCCGACGTGGGAGCGAGCACGAGCGCTGCCAGCAGAATTGCGGCCGCGCGCCGGGTGAGGGGATTGCAGCTCCCTCTCATTGTGCCATCTCTCGCGGTAGTTGCGTATTTGACTTGGCGATATAACCTTCGATTTGCGACCAGCCTTTGCTGCATGCGAGTAGCTCATGACGGTGGAGCCGCTCAAACCCGATAAATTCACATCGATCTACGGCTTGTGGGTCGGCGCTCTGTTTCTCTTTTATACTTTGATCGATTATCTCGATCGACTTTTTCATCTCTATCTTCTGGTTATTCCTTTGGTGCTGCTTCCGACCATCATCCTAGCAGTCAGCCTGCTGGCAATCTTAATCTGGAACGCCTTCATGCGAAGATGGCGGCGATGCGCGTCGGTAATAGTGGGTCCCGTCGTCGCGTACGCGGTCCTCTCACTCGCAGCCGACCTGGGCATCAACGTGGATCGGTTACGGTTTGAACTTACAAAATCCGAGTACATGAAACGAACCGCTCAATTAGCGCGCGAAGACGGCGAGCCGCTGTTCGCGGCGTTCGATTGGGGAAGCACGGGTGGGGTCCCGGCGGCAAATATCTTTTATCATTTGATTTTTGAAGAAAGCGACGAACTCGCACTATCACCGGAACAGCGTTCCGAGCAATGGAAGCGTCGGGTTGAACGGAAGATGTATTCTGTCGTGCATCCCGGAGGCAATTGTTTCATCGAGGTCAAAAAGATGGAAGATCATTTCTATTTCGTCAGGGAAACTTGTCAGTGAATACAGGCTGCGCCACCCATTCCTCGATGATACCGGCGAGGGCGTCGAGGCCGTCGGTCAACGCCGCCGGCCCCGGCTGCAAAATGAGCGGCGACTTGATCTCGCGCAGGAAGCCGTCGCGCACCGCGGCAACGTCGGCAAAGCCCGGCCGCGCGGCGACCTTCGCCGGCACGAACTTCTTGCCGCACCAGGAGCCGACGATGATGTCGGGGTTAGCGGCGATCAGATCCTCGGCCGATACGATGCGGTCCTTGGCGTTCTTGCGCCGCGACAGCGCGGGAAACACGTCGATGCCGCCGGCAATCTCGATGAGCTCGGTCACCCAGCGGATGCCGGAGATCATCGGCTCGTCCCATTCCTCGAAATAGACCCGCGGATGTCGCTTGAGCGCAGCGGCGCGCTCGCGCGCTTGTGCCAGCCGCTGCTCCAGATCCGCCGCGAGCACATCGGCCTTCGCGGCCGCGCCGACCAACGCACCGAGCGTGCGGATCATGTCGAGAATGCCGGCGATATCGCGCTGATTGAAGGCGTGCACCGCGACGTTGCGGCGGATCAGCTCGGCGGCGATGTCGGCCTGCAGGTCGGAGAAGGCGAGAACGAGGTCGGGTTCGAGCGCCAGAATCTTTGCAAAATCGGCGGAGATGAAGGCCGAGACCCGCGGCTTCTCTCGGCGCACCCGTGCCGGCCGCACCGCGTAGCCCGAGACGCCGACGATGCGCCGCTCCTCGCCGAGGAGATAGAGCGTCTCCACGGTCTCTTCGGTGAGACAGACGATGCGCTCGGGCGGAAACATCGCGGCGAGATTGGGTCTTGAATCGGCAAGGCGCTGGCCCCTATTGGCCGGCGACGGCGACATCACCACATGATGACCATCCGATTTTCGGAGGCTCCCATGCCGAAAGCAAGGAAAGCGCGCGCCGTCGGTTTCAACCATGTCGCTCTCGAGGTCGGCGATATCGAGGAGGCGCTCGCCTTCTACGGCCGCCTGTTCGACTTCAAGCTGCGCGGCAAGAGCAAGACCTCGGCGTTCATCGATCTGGGCGACCAGTTCCTGGCCTTGCAGAAGGGCCGCACGCAGCCATCGGACGACGGTCGTCATTTTGGTCTCGTGGTCGACGACAAGGACGCCGTGCGCCGCGCGCTCTTGGCCGCGGGCATCAAGCCGCTGCCTGGCCCGTTTCTCGATTTCCTTGACCCCTGGGGCAACCGAATCGAGATCGTCGGCTATGACAATATCCAGTTCACCAAGGCGCCGAACGTGCTGCGCGGAATGGGCCTCGCGCATCTATCGAAGAATAAGAAGGCCATCAAGGAGCTTCGGGACAAAGGGATGGCGCCGGGCTGAAGGCATTCGCCCAAGTGGAATTCAGGGCCAGCGCTAAGCTCGGTGTGCCCCCTCCCCCGCTTGCGGGGGAGGGTGGGGGAGCGGGTGAGTCGCATACATCATTACTTTGCACGCCGCCTCAACGTTCCTGCATGCCCCCTCCCTATCCCTCCCCCGCAAGCGGGGGAGGGAATGCACCGAGTGCGCGGCGCCTTCTTCAAACAGAAACGAACGTGCTCTATGCCATCAGCTCCGCCGTCGCCGCATCGAGCACCTCGAGGCCGCCGGTCCCTGCCACGCGCCCTGCGTCGAGCAGCACCACCGAGGTCGCGATGCGTTTCAATTCTCCCGCGTGGTGGCTGACATAAACCATGGGCACTTCGGCGCGGAGCCTTTCGAGATAGGGCAAGATCTCGCGCTTCCGCGCCGCATCGAGCGAGGCGAGCGGCTCGTCGAGCAGAAGCAGGCGAGGGCGCATCAGCAGCGCCCGGCCGACGGCGACGCGTTGGCGCTCGCCGCCCGAGAGTTTTCCCGGCCGCCGATCGAGCAAGTGGCCGATGTCCAGCAAATTCACGATCCGGGCCATTTCGGCGCCGTCGCGCGCAAGGCCGCACATGCGACGCCCGTAGTCGAGGTTCGCCGCCACGCTGAGATGCGGGAACAGCCGCCCTTCCTGGAACACATAGCCGATGCGGCGGCGGTGCGCGGGCACGTCGATGCGGGCAACGGAGTCGAACAACACCGCATCGTCGAGCCGGACGTGCCCCCGGTCGGGCACGATGAGCCCGGCGATCATGTTGACGAGCGTGGTCTTGCCCGCACCCGACGCGCCGAACAAGGCGGTGACGCCCCCCGCGGTCTCGAACCGCGCTGCAAGCGAGAAGTCGCCCAGCCGCTTCTCCACGTCGATCGCCAGCATGTTCATTCACCGTGGAAGCGCGTGCCGGCCCGGCGTGCGAGCCATTCGGCGGCGACGAGCGCCGCCAGCGAGATCGCGATTGCGACCAGGACCAGGCGGCTCGCGGCCGCGTCGCCGCCGGGGACCTGGGTTAAGGTATAGATCGCCGCCGAAATGGTCTGCGTCTCGCCCGGAATGTTGGAGACGAAGGTGATGGTCGCGCCGAACTCGCCGAGCGCCTTGGCGAAGCAGAGCACCATACCTGCGATCAGCCCAGGCATTGCTAGGGGCAGGGTGACGGTGAGAAACACCCAGAGGCGGTCAGCGCCGAGCGTGGTGGCGGCATCTTCCAGCTTGCGGTCAATCGCCTCGATCGCGAGCCTGATCGGACGCACCAGCAGCGGAAATCCCATGACCCCGCAGGAAAGCGCCGCCCCGGTCCAACGGAACGAGAACACGATGCCGAAGTGATCGGCGAGAAACGCGCCGATCGGTCCACGCCGGCCGAACGAGATCAGAAGCAAATAGCCGGTGACCACCGGCGGCAGCACCAGCGGCATGTGCACCAGGCCGTCGAGCAGCGTCTTGCCCCAGAAATTCTTGCGCGCGAGGAGCCAAGCGAGCGCGATGCCGAACGGGAGCGCCACCGCTGTCGCCACGAACGCAATCTTGAGCGACAGCCGGATCGCGATCCATTCGTCGGGGGAGAGGTCGAGCATGGCTAATCAGTGATGCAAGAACGCTTGCTCACCGACAGTCGAGTAAAGCGAGCCGCTATCATCTGCCGCGATCACGACGTCGGCCTCACCAGGAAGGTAAAGCCATAAGTCTCGAACACTACCTTCGCCGCCTGCGAGCGCAGGAAGGCGAGGTACTGCCCGGCATCAGGCTTGGCGTTCACCGTCAGCGCCACGGGATAGACGATCGGGGGATGTGAGTCCGCGGGAAAAGCGCCGATGATTTTCACATTCGGCTCGACCTTGGCGTCGGTCTCGTAGACGATGCCGAGCGCCGCCTCCCCGCGCGCGACGAGCGTAAGCGCGGCGCGCACGTTCTCGGTCATGGCGAATTTCGGTTCGGCGGCGGCCCACGCGCCGAGCTTCTCCAGCGCGGCCTTGGCGTATTTGCCGACCGGCACGGCGCGCACGTCGCCAGTGACGATGCGGCCGTCGCCGGCGAGCTTCGCCACGTCGAAGCCGGGGGCGATGGTGACGTTGCCGAGCTTCGAGTCCTTCGGTGCGATCAGCACCAGCCGGTTGCCGAGAAGATTGACGCGCGTGTCGTCCTTGATGACCTTCTTCTGCGCGCCATAGTCCATCCAGTCGAGGTCGGCCGACGCGAAGACGTCGGCGGGCGCGCCATTCTCGATCTGCTTGATCAGCGCGGAGCTCGCCGCATAGCTCGCCACCAGTTTGCTGCCGGTCGCCCTGGTGAAGGCGGCATTGACGTCATCGAGCGCGTTCTTCATCGAGGCTGCGGCGAAAACCGTGATGGCCCTCTCCTGTGCAAGCGCACCGGTCAGGGGGTTAGCTGTCGCTATGACGAGCGCGAGGGCAGTGAGAAACGAAGACATGCGACCGAGCATTCTGGCGCTCCTTTACTGCGCGGCGCGACCGTGCGGGTGCGCGCCGTCGTCCGGCGGAATCGTTTGTCGGGAAGCGGCCAACCCGGAAGCGCCGTTCCGGGACAAAAGGCGTGCTTACGGCGCGCCGTGGGCCGTAGCACAATGGTAGCAGGATCGGACTCGAAGGCAAAGGCGGGCCGCGGCGCTAATGGCTTAGACTTGACCGATGCGTGTTTGCCTTGAATCACTGTTCGTGCCGCTACCTCGGTGTGCTCCCTCTCCCACCGAACTCGGGTCTACCCGAGTTCGGCACATCAAGCCGGCCGAAGTCGGATAAATCCGACTTCGGCTGGGAGAGGGGTGGGGTGAGGGGTTAAGGTCTCTCGATAGATCCGAACCCCCTCACCCCAGCCCTCTCCCCGCCGGGGAGAGGGAGCGCACCGAGCCTGCGGCAAACCAAGACAACCGTGGGAACCGCATGACAGCGTCACTCGAAGGCGAGTACGACTACATCATCGTCGGCGCGGGCTCGGCCGGCTGCCTGCTGGCGAACCGTCTTTCCGCCGATCCGGCAACGCGCGTGCTGCTGCTTGAGGCCGGCGGCAAGGACGACTGGATCTGGTTCCACATTCCCGTCGGCTACCTGTTTGCCATCGGCAATCCGCGCTCGGACTGGATGTTCAAGACCGAGCCGGAGGAGGGGCTCAACGGCCGCAGCCTCAATTATCCGCGCGGCAAGGTGATCGGCGGCTCCTCGTCCATCAACGCGATGATCTACATGCGCGGCCAAGCGGCCGATTACGATCACTGGCGCCAGCTCGGGCTGACCGGTTGGGGTTCCGACGACGTGCTGCCGTTCTTCCGCCGCCACGAGGATCATTTCCTCGGCGAGAGCGAGGCGCACGCGGTCGGCGGCGAATTGCGCATCGAGGCTCCACGCGTGCGCTGGGACATCCTCGACGCGTTCTGCGCGGCGGCGGAGGAGGCCGGCATCAAGCGCATCCCCGACTTCAACACCGGCGACAACGAGGGCAGTTGCGTCTTCCACGTGAACCAAAAGCGCGGGCGGCGCTGGTCGGCGGCGCGCGCCTTTCTCAAACCGGTACTCAAACGCGCCAATCTGCGGCTCGAGCTGCACTGTCTGGTCGAGAGGATCGAGTTCAACGGCACGCGCGCTGTGGGTCTGCGCTGGCGGCAGAACGGCGCGAGCAGATCCGCGCGCGCCCGCGGTGAGGTGATCCTCGCCGCCGGCTCGATCGGCTCGGTCCAGATTCTCAAGCTCTCCGGCGTCGGCGGCGGCGACGAGCTCACCCGCCTCGGCATTCCGGTCGTGCTCGACAAGCCCGGCGTCGGCGAGAACCTGCAGGACCACCTGCAGCTTCGTCTCATCTACAAGATCGCAGGCGCCAAGACCCTCAACGAGATCTATCGCTCGCTCTTTGGCCGCGCGCGCATGGGACTCGACTACGCGCTGTTGCGCCGCGGCCCGCTCACCATGGCGCCCTCGCAGCTCGGGCTGTTCACGCGCTCGGACACCACGCGCGAGCGCGCCAACATCCAATTTCACGTGCAGCCGCTGTCGCTCGACAAATTCGGCGATCCGCTGCACGAATTTCCCGCGCTCACCGCGAGCGTGTGCAACGTGCAGCCGACGAGTCGCGGCTTCGTGCGGCTGCGCTCCGCCGCCGCCGCCGACAAGCCCGTGATCAAGCCGAACTATCTCTCGACCGACGAAGATCGCCGCGTCGCCGCGGATTGCATCCGCGTCACGCGCAGGATCCTGGCGCAGCCCGCGCTCGCCAAGTACAAGCCGGTCGAATACCTGCCGGGCGGCGCCGTGGGCGACGACGACGCGGCGCTGATCAAGGCCGCGGGCGACATCGGCACCACGATCTTTCACCCGGTCGGCACCGCCAAGATGGGCCGGCCGACGGATCCGACGGCGGTCGTGGACGAGCGCCTGCGCCTGATCGGGCTCGAGCGGCTGCGTGTGATCGATGCCTCGGTGATGCCGACGATCACGTCGGGCAACACCAACGCGCCGACCATGATGATCGCGGAGAAAGGCGCAGCCATGATCCTGGAGGACCGGCGGGCTTAGTATCGGCTCTTGCAGATCCCAAAAATTCGAATTGGCGTTTCTGCAGCAGCGGATCCGTAACCCTCTCCCCTTGCGTTCTCGGGGTGGTGTTTCCCCGAGATGGAAGTTGATGGCTGACAGTTCATAACAGATTGATTTTCTTGCGCGAATGCGGACGGCATATCACGTTCGATCCTGTCATTTCATTTGCGGTGCTACCTATGTGAAGTGAAGGTAGCACCGCCCGACAGGTGCCTTCCATGCCCCGCATCAAGTTGACCAAGAGCGTGATCGACACGCTGCCGACCTCCAAATCAGACGTAGTGTACTGGGATGCCGGATACCCCGGCTTCGGCGTCAAGGTCACGCCGAAAGGCCGCAAGGTGTTCATCGTTCTCTACCGCACCGGTGGTGCCGGCTCGAAGCTGCGCAAGTACACCATCGGGCCGTATGGGCGTGTGACCCTTCATCAGGCGCGCGTGGCGGCGCAGAAGGTGTTCGCGGCGAAGCTCGAGGGTCGCGATCCGGCGGCCGAGAAGCGGGCTTCGAGGCGACGTATCGTGGCAGACCGGGTCGAAGAACTGTTGGAGACCTTCATAGCGCAGCGTTTGTCGCAAAACCGCTCCGGAGGGGAGATCGGTAGGCTTCTTCGCCGGGAGGTCGGCAAGACCTGGGCCGGCAGGAGCATCCACGAGATTAGCAAGCGCGATGTCGTCGAGGTCGTCACCGCCATCGAGCAGCGGGGGGCGCCGGTCGCCGCGAACAAAGCTTTGAAGGCGACCAAGACATTCCTGCGGTGGTGCGTGGGCCGAGCCGTCCTCGATCAATCCCCAGCCGAAGGCGTGCCACTGCCTTCGAAGGAAGTCGCTCGCGACCGAGTGCTGGACGATAATGAGCTCGCCCACATTATCCTCGCCGCGCGAAAAATCGGTGGGCCGTACGGCGGGATCGTCGAGCTTTTGGCGCTTACCGGACAGCGCCGCGAAGAAGTCGCCGGTCTGCAGAGAGAGGAGCTCGATCTTGCCCAGCGAGTTTGGACGCTCCCGAAATCACGGACCAAGAACGCCAAGCCCCATGTCGTACACCTGTCCAATCAATCAATGGCCGTGCTCAAACGCGCGGACCAAAGGGGGTCATATGTCTTTTCTCTGCTGGGAGCCAAGCCGTTCCAAGAATTCAGTCGAGCGAAACGCCGGTTGGATCAGTTGTCGGGTGTAGCCGGATGGCGCCTCCACGATTTGCGCCGGACCTGCGTCTCCGGGATGGCCCGGCTTGGGGTTGCGCCACATGTCGCGGACAAAATCCTTAATCATCAGGCCGGCACGATCTCAGGGGTCGCGGCCGTATATCAAAGGCACGACTTCATTGCGGAGCGTCGGCAAGCACTAGACCTGTGGGTAGCCCACATCGGAGGGATTCTGAACGAGGTGTGTCACGAGCATCGAACGGAGCTAAAGGTCGTTGCATGACCGGTGTACTGCCAAACGGATATTGGACGACCTCACCCAGCTCCTCGCGCCGCAGGGAGCCGTGAAACACCAAATCCGTTTTGCAGCCGGGGTAGATGGGCATAACGATCACCACTGGGATCAGGGCCACGCCAGGACCGCGATCTTGAATATGGCCGCGGCATTCCATGCAGGATTTATCGACAACCGCCATTTCCCCGAACTCACCGCCCGCTGCCATGCTCCGGAGCCAACTCTGGACATGCTGTAAGAAAGAAAAGAGCCATGGGCAGCCCATGTGGATCTCCGTGCCGTATGGCAGCGTGGCGGTATACTGGTGTAACCGGCGGTGATTCGACCGCTTGCTACCTGGAGCTATTGAAAATGGTATTTCCTCGTTGTGCTCAGTGCGGAGTAGTTGCCGGCATTGCCTGCGCCTGCGCGTTCGCCACGGTTCACCACCAAAGCCTTTGCGGCCAGTTCGATCGGAGCGGAGTGTACTGCACTAAGTTCACAGCCGAGCTGCCGCACGGTCCGCACCGCGATCGCCCCCTATTCCCATCAGGGCCATACACCTCGCTGTTGACGGTCGGCTCGACGTCGAGCACCGCCACCATCTTGGAAAGCGGCCCGTTCCTGATCACGCGATAGGGCAATTTCCAGACTGATCGGCTGTATAGGCCGTGCCGTTGAGCCATTGATAAATATGGCGCGACTGCCAACCACCGGTACGACGTTAGCCACTCCTTATCGAGGCGAAGGGGAGCTGCAACGGATCCTTTCAGATCTCCAGGTCGGGCATACGTTCGACGCGCCGGCCGTGCACGAACTATACTGGAAGCTCGGCGAGATTATTGGGCAATGGATGTCAGAGCAGCAACGGCTGGAAGTTTTTCCGGTGGGGAAGGCCCTCCTATCCATGTCAAAGAGCCTGAACGAGGTTTCCTCACTCTTAGCCGGTCTTGAGACAGGCATTCATTCAGACCTCGAGATAGCTGTAGCGTCCCGTACGGCCGAATACCTGGCAATGGACCCCACCGTTGGTTCTTTCGACAAAGCGCGAGAGCTCGTTTCTGCGTTTCAGCGGGACGCCGCTCGGATGGCTCACGTTTGCATGGTGGCTCGTGCTGATCTTCCCAATCGACCCGAGAAACTCGGACGGCGGGCATTGCATTGGTACGACGCATTCACCGCGCTGCTATTGCAGATCGCCGAGAGGGCCGATCTCGAGCCGACCTTGAGTAAAGACAGGATCACCGGCGTCCGAAGCGGCTGGCTATTTGAAGCCGCTCAGGCTCTTGAAGTCTTCCTATACCCCGAGATGCGCTCTCCAAGCGCAGAGGCGTGTGGCTCCCGCCTAGACCGCAGCAGGAGGCGCCTACGGCGACGTCCACGGCAAAATAGGTGCGCGCGCTGACGACTTTTGCCGATGTGATCTGTCCGTGAACCTTCCCTACTTTGGTGGGGTGATAGCCCGGAAGTCCGGGTCGTTGCGCCTCGTGGGCGCGCTCACCACCAACCGATGGGACTAAGAAATGACTTCGCAATCTTCTCTCACCGGGGCGGCGGCGCAGAAGCCGACCACGCCGATCGTCGTGCTGCTCACCGCGAAGGAAGCCGCCAAGACTCTTAAGGTCAGCCTCTCCTGGTTGGCCAAGGCGCGCATGCGCGGCGACGGCCCGACCTACGTCAAGGTCGGCCGGTCCATCCGCTACGCCGAGACCGCCCTCATCCAGTGGATGAAGTCGCGCCAGCGCCTGTCGACGAGCGAGCAGTAGTCACGGGCGGCGTAGGCCCAGTAGAAGATGTGCTGGCACAAGAGCAACAGCTTTGCCGAGATCATCCGTAATAATGGTCCATCGCTATACATCAGAATACATCAAGAGGAATGAAGTAGAACCAAGATTAGGAACGAAGATAGGAGTACACTGTATCGTTATGCTGTTGATCTATTCCCAGACTACATTAGAATACATTACGACGCATCCCCATGCATCAGCGTCCCAGGAGGCGCGATCCCCATGACCACCACGATCACGCTGCTTGAACCATCCATCGCCGACGCCATCACCGCCATCGAGCACGCGGTCGATCTGCCGGAGCAGACCCGGCGCCACTGGGTTTGCTCGTCACGCCAGATCGTCAAATGGCTCGACCGCCCGGCCGCGGTCGTTGCTGCCCGCTTGAGCTCGCTGCGGATCTCGATGGATCAATTGCATCATGCTCGGGTTGGCGTCACCGCGAAGACTCTGGCGAACCACAAATCCAATGTCCGCGCCGCGCTTCGCTGGTTTGCCAAGGAGCACGAGGTGCCCGTGCGCGGCGTGCCATTGTCGGCTGAGTGGGCGACCTTGCGTGACAAGACAGAGGATCGCGGACGACGGGCTCGGCTCTATGGCCTAATGCGCTACTGCTCCGGGCGCGGCGTCTCGCCCGGTTCGGTCGACGATACAATCCTCGACCACTATTTGAGGTACCGCGCCGAGACGACGGCGCTCGCGTTTGACAACGCCGCCCGTCGTTCAATTGCTCGGACCTGGAACGCCTGCGCGGACGCGATTCAAGGCTGGCCAATGCAGCGGCTCAACGAGCCGTCGATCAAAGCCAAGGCGGGGCCAGCCTGGGAGGACTTTCCGGAGGGCCTGCGCCAGGACGTGGATACCTATCTTGGGGGCCTCGCCCA
>JBJMTU010000318.1:0-12239 GCA_045811545.1 Xanthobacteraceae bacterium
GCTACGACGCCTGTAACGCGTCAATTGGTCGGCGCGAGGTTGACGTCCCGCGCGAGCTTGACGATCGCCGCGACGTCGTCGCGGTAGAACTTGCCGAACTCGTCCACCGTCATCGGCTTCGGCTCGACGCCCAATGTCGCCAATCGCTCCTGCACCGCCGGCACCGCCAGCGCCTTCTGCGTTTCGGCGTGCAGCCGGTCGACGATGGCGCGCGGGGTCTTCGCCGGGACGGCGATACCGCCCCAGAACAGATATTCCGCGTTGGGATAGCCGGCCTCCACCACGCTCGGCACGTCCGGCAGCGCCGGCGCGCGTTTCGCCGTGCTCACCGCCAGCGCCAGCACCTTGCCGTCCCTGATGTTGGGCAGCGCCGGCGCGATCGGCAGGTAATAGAAGTCGACGCGTCCGGTCATCACCTCGGTGAAGGCCTCGACCGGACCGCGGAACGGAATATGCTGGACGTTGATGCCGGCGGCGACCCGCAGCCGCTCGCCGGCCCAATGCGAGGCGGCGCCCAGCCCGGCGGAGGCGAAGTTCAACACGCCCGGGCTCGCCTTGGCGGCGGCGACGAGGTCGCCGACGGACTTCCAGCCTTTCGAGGGCGCGGCGACCAGCACGCTCGGCTGCACGCCGAACATGGCGACGGGAATGAAATCGTTGACCGGGTCGTAGGGCAGCGTCTTGTAGAGCGCCGCGGCGGAACCCTGCGAGGCCGTCAACAGCAGGAGGGTGTAGCCGTCGGGCTCAGCCTTGGCCGCCGAGGCGGAGCCGATCGTGCCGCCGGCGCCGGTGCGGTTCTCGATCACGAACGACTGGCCGATCTGCTTCGACACCTGATCGAGCACGATGCGCGCGACGGTATCGGCGGCGTTCCCTGCGCTGACCGTGCTCACGGCCACGATCGAGCGGTTGGGCCAATCCTGCGCCAGCGCAGCCGGCGCGAGGGTGATGAGGGCGGCGCCCGCGGCGCATGCAGTGCGGAATGACATCAAAACCTCCTCCTGGAATGTCGAAGTTCTTATCGACTTCGTTGTGACGTTGGCTGGCGCGCCGAGCCGCCCCCCGATCTCGGCCAGCCGTCCGCCTTCGTGCGTATGATGCTCCCAATCGGGGCGCGCAAGCAACCGCGCGCCCTGCGCTCGCGCGTCGCACGCGGAGCAAATCTCACTCGTGATGCCCGCGCTTGTCGCGGGCATCCACGTCTTACAAACCATGCAACATCAAAGACGTGGATGGGGCCGGACGAGCCCGGCCATGACGACGTGGATGGGTCGTAGCCAATGATCGGAACACGCCGAATAGCGCTACGCTTGCTACAATCAACATCGGCTGTTGCCGTTCCAAAGATATCCGCGGGAGGCCCCCAGCTTGGAATATACCGCTTGGATTAACGCCGACGATACTCAGCCGCAACTCTGGCCGACTATTTCGTCGAACCTCCAGCACGCTCATTTCGGCTTGAGCGCCGCGCCGACCGCTTCCGCTCTGTTTCGACTGAGCGCCTGAGGGCGTCCATCAAGTTGATTACATTGCTTGGGGAGCGGCCAGGCGCCGCAGATTTCGCCGAGAGGCCTGCCTGCTTGCGCCTGAGCATTTCGACCACCGCCCGTTCGTAGCGGTCCTGGAACGCCGACGGATCAAAATCGCCCTTCTTGGTTTCGAGGATGTGCTGGGCGAGCTTGAGCATCTCGCCAGGCACCTTGATGTCTTGGATGCCTTCGAAATATTCCTCGGCTTTGCGCACTTCAGAGGCGTAGCGAAGCGTCACCGCACGCAAGCCCTTGCCCAACGGCTCGAGTGCGATAAGCCGCTCCCGACTGGTTAGTACCACGCGGGCAATCGCCACCATGTCCGTGCTGCGCATAGCCTCGCGGATTACCGCAAAAGCTTCCTGGCCGACTGGATCACTGGGCATAATGTAGTAGGGGCTATCTACGTAGCGAAGGTCGATCTGTCTGCGGGGCACGAATGCGTCGATATCGATGGTGTGCTTCGATTCGATTTCCAGCGCCGCAAGGTCATCGTCTTCGACGAGAAGAAATTCTTCTTTGCCGATCTCGTACCCGCGCGCGCGATCAGCTGAATCGACGACATGGCCCGTTTCGGAATCGACGAGCTGATACTTGAGGCGGTTGCCGGTCTTCCGGTTAAGTTGCACAAAGGAGACCCGCTCGTGGCTCGAGGCGGGGTGCAAAGAGATCGGACAAGAAACTAGTGAGAGCTTTAGATAACCCTTCCAGTGCGCCCCAAACCGATCGGCCGGCCCAATGCCGCCTGCCACATCGTCTGTTGAGGAGGATCGGCTTGATTTGCTGATAGGGCGCTCGCCCAACATGCCCATCCGGAGTCGTGCTGCTTCCGCAAGGTATCCTGACCGGGTCTCGCTAGCGGCATCGGCCGAGCGATCGATCCTCGCGAGCAGGGATTCCTCAAGGGTGATGTTAATGCGCACGGCACGACTGGGCGGTTCGTACGGCACAAGGACCAGTACGGCATCCTTCGCGTCTTCGCAGAAATCAGGATCGCTCTTGAGTTCGCTCAGGCTGCGCGGACGGGGAAGAGGACCGTCCTCGGCGAGTCCCTCAGCGTGGAACGCCAACACCTCGCCTGCCTTAGCAACGGCGCTGTCGAGATCGTTGGCTACAGTCGTACACCCGGGGAAATCGGGAAACGAAACGCCATAGGCGCCGCCTTCGTTATGAATCATTGCAACGACATGCATGATCTCGCCTCACCATTCCCATCCCGCTTGCCGGTATATAGAGCGTAGCGTCCCAGTTGGGATTTCGCGGGCGCGCCCGTCGATTGTGACGCGGCCGGACCGGATAGGATGCTTGTACTGGACGTGGTCGCCAGGTCCTTTCCGCGCGATTATCCAACCGTCTTGCCTGAGACGAGCCGCGACATCCCTTGTCTTATTCGAATGTTCGGCCCTGCCCATGATGCCCATCGCTGCTGATGTGTATAGGATACACACACTCGGCGCGGTGGACGTGATAATGTGTATCAGTGTGTACGCTTTTTCAAGTCGAACCCCCAAGTTGCCAGTAGCTACATAATGAATTTCGAACTTGACCGCAAAATGAGGCCATGCTACAAGATTCGCATCCTCGCTCATTGAGGGGCGTCTCCGGAGGCGATCCTGAAGGCGGAGCGGGGAGTGGCGTCCTGCGGTAGCGGCTTGTAACCACTGCCCCGGGAGGTAGGGACCCCGCCCGCCAGGCACTACGACCTGGCTGCGAGGAGCTCGCTGTGACCGATCCGCTGCCGGCCGAAGCGCAAGCCTAGGGGCGGTAGCGGGGAGAGAAGCGCGGCCCCGGGAGCCCAAAATCGCCACGGTGGAGCGCCGGGAGGCGAGCGTCCCGCGTCATGGGACGCAAGGCGCCTCGCTAGGCGCCTGGCGTGCCGCGTTACGTGCACGCCCACGGGTGTTCCGCCGAGCACCCGAACGTCTCTCGGCGCTCCGCCCACCCCTCGATGGGGGGAGTGAAGCAAAAAGGCAAAGCCTGGACGCAGCAATGCGGGCGCGGGAACGAGTAGGTGTGCGCTGTTTGACATCGTGAGATGGACTACGAACCCGGCTCGGCGACGAGCCGCGGACTTGGCATGCCCTGAGTTGCCTCATCCTGAGGAGGCGGCGAAGCCGCCGTCTCGAAGGATGAGGCGGCCCTCATGCTTCGAGACGCCGCGCTGGAGCGTGTTGCAGGTCCGCGCGCGCGGGCTGAAGGCGCGGCTCCTCAGCATGAGGGCAGGAGAGGGCGGTGCATTTTGGCGAAACGAAGCCACGCTGCGTGCGCGTGATCGATGGACCGTGAAGAACCAACCTGCACGTGTGGCCGGCGGCGTTCATTGTTTGCGGATTGTTATTTACAATGAAAATACCAACTCAAACGTGTAGGCCGTCCGCGAGCGCTGCGCACGAGGGTGATGAGAAGGGGTGGAAAGCGCTGGTTGCGCCTGTCTCCTGTTTTCGTCCTGTTACGTCCTGTTATTTGGAGGACGCCAGCGGCGCGAAACGGAAGCGAGCTCGAGCCCGTTTCCAGTTCTCTTCCGGCAGCTTACAGGCAAAACCACGGGCGGCAGGTTTGTACCCGCGCTCCTGTTTTTCTCCTGTTATTTACAGGAGCCGCTAGAGCATGCTTGAAGCCCGTCAGGCGCCTGAGTGCCGTTATTTTGCCGGCCTCGCTTTCGCGCTGCGCAGCGGTGCCGGTTCGGGACTCAGGCCGCCTTCGAGCTCCACGGCCGCCTGCAGCCAGGTTCTGGCCATTTCCAGCAGGACTTGGCGGTGCCGTTGCGATTTGGTCTCGCCGGCCCAACGCAAACACTCTTGCGCGAACTCGCGGAGTTCTGCGGGAGATGCCGGCATGCGCAGCCTCGGGTTCGCGCTTCGCGTTACTTGGCCAAGCGCCAGAGTTGAAATCCCTGCGCATCGATTGCTTCTTCGATCGCCGCGCGGGAGAATTTGTAGGGAGGAGCTTTCTCGGGGCCGATGGCGCCGGTGGCGGTCCACGGGCCATGCTGGGCTGGAAGTTTGCTGCCGGCGAGATCGCCGGCGAAGGCCTGCAAACCTTTCCTCGCCTCCGACTTGAAAATGTAAATCCGCATGACTCGATCCTTGCTACTGTCTGCGCCGCGACCGTGCGCGGTCTCCGATGGCGCGAGCCTGACGAGGCCACGCGGTGCGCATCATTCGCCCGAGGGTGCCGGATGTTTGCTGTACGCCAGAACGACGGCTGCCACGCCGAAGCAGACGGCCGCGGTCAACGCCAAGCCAAACAGGACCGTCCACACGTCACGCTCCGCCGGTCACAGGCGAGAGCGCGACCGGTCTCTCGGCCACCGGCGCCTGGTCTTGTTATGTATTATGACCGGTGATGAAGCGAGAGTGCGCCTTATCCGTGCGATTGTCGAGGTTTATTCTCCATCGCATCATACGGTTGCGCCCCTTGCGGGAACCGCGTAAAGTCCCGATATTCGATCTTGGCCTTGTTTGTCGAAGCACCTTCGGGTGTGTCTTCCCAATAGGCGCTAACTTCGGATGGGCGGTCGCACGATGCGGCCGCTATCAAATTCGTGCAGACTTCGTGCAGACAAAGGAGGCCAAGATGGCTACCGGCACCGTAAAGTGGTTCAACCCGTCGAAAGGTTATGGGTTCATTGCGCCGCAGGACGGCGGCAAAGACGTATTCGTCCACATCTCGGCGGTCGAGCGCGCCGGCCTGACCTCGCTCAACGAGGGTCAAGTGCTCGAGTATGAGGTGGTCAGCAACCGCGGCAAGCAGGCGGCGGAGAATCTCAAAACGCGCTGACCGCGCAACTTCATCAACAGCTTGACGGCGCGTGCAGCGCTTGAGAGCAGATTGGAAACATTTTGCAGGTACTCGTCCGCGACAACAACGTCGATCAAGCCCTCAGGGTGCTCAAAAAGAAGCTGCAACGCGAGGGCATCTTTCGTGAGATGAAGCGCCGCAAGGCGTATGAAAAACCGTCGGAGCGCAAGACCCGCGAAAAGGCGGAAGCGGTCCGGCGCGCGCGCAAAGCGGCGCGGAAACTGGCGCAGCGCGAAGGCTTAATCCCCATGCCCAAGCGCAAGGAGCCTGCGCCGCGCCGCGCGCCACCTAGGTACTGAGTTTGCTGCGAAACACGTTGAGGGGGCGTGGGCGCAGCGCAGCAACGCAGATAAGTTTACGCAATCTGCGTACACTTGATTGCGTTGTGGTGCGCTGCAGACACCGATCTCGGGTTTATCCGAGATCGGCGCTTATTAGATGTGCGCAAGTCGGGTAAACCCGACTTGCGTGGAGCGTCCCGGTCTGTGGCGGTCCCGGATCAGCGATGCCATAGCGCGTCGAAGACGCACATGAACGCGCTTAAGGCTTCGCTGACGCTCGCGCTGCATCGCATCCGGGACACGTTGCTTAGCGTGTATGTCCCCAAGCCTCCCAAACAGAGGCGGGAACGGACCGAGTTCGCGACTCGCCAATGATTCAAATTTGACGAAACGCTGCAGTTAAAACGCTGCCGCATCGCGACAGCGACCACGACACAGCGACAACACGAGGGAGATCATCAAATGGCGACGACGCCACGACCAGCGACCAAGACCATAACCATGCCAGCCGCACCGGAGGAATCGGTCCCGGAGCCGGTCACGCAGCGCAAGCCGGCGGACGGCCGATTTCGCCTGCAGGTGGATCGGCAAACGAAAGCTTCGTATGCGACCTATGAAGCGGCGGAAAAAGTAGGACTGGGAATCAAGAAAGAGCATCCGATCCTGCAGGTCGCGATCTACGACGGCGTCGAGAGCGTGAACAAGATTATCGAATTGCCGTAACTCATGCCGGCCTCATGCCGGCAGATTCATCTGTGCCATGCGCGCGCGCCAGCCGCAGCGGGAGTCGCCTCATCCTGAGGAGCGGGCGCAGCCCGCCTAGCCCGGATGGAGGCATAAGCGCGTTTACGCGCGTCCATAGTCCGTCGGAGACGGGCGTGAACGCCCTTATGGACGCGCTATGGCGACATCCGGCGCTGCCGGTTCGAGCATAGTCGCGCGACGCCAACTCCGTTCTGAGTTCAGCGCAAGCAGCAGACTCGGTCTTACCCTCCCCGCAAGGGGGAGGGGAGCGCACCGAGTCCGCGGCGTCATTGTGAATCAGGCACGAACGCGCCGCGCTACACCGCGTTGAGCTGCGCGGCGAGGGGGGAGGGCATCCAGTCGGCGGCAAGGCCGAAGTCGGCGAGGATCACCTGCGCCGCGTTGTAGGCGGGAAGACCGGTGATGTTGCCGCCGGGATGGCTGCTGGCGCCGCAGAGATAAAGCCCGGGAAGATGCGTGCGGTAGGCGCCAGCGCCGAGAAACGGCCGGTGATAGCCGACCTGGTCGTTAGCGAAAGCGCCGACAAGAAGATCGCCCTCGCGCATGTTGGGGAGATCGCGCTCCGTGTCGAGTGGCGTGCGCGCGAACGAATCGAGGATCGCGTCGGCGAGGTTGGGCGCGTGCGCTTGCCAGAACGTGAGCATCGCGCGCGCGTGCTCCTCGCGCAGCCGGTCCCAGTTCGCGGCATGGCCATGCACGCGATACGGCAGTTTCTCCCACATGAGCGCGGTGTGGCGTCCTGCCGGCGCTTGGCTCGCATCGAACAGCGTCGGGCAGGCGCCCCACATCACGGTGGGAGGAATGGTGCCGGCCTCGTGATGGCGCACGATGTCGCCGAATTTTTCGACGTGATCGAGGCCGAGGATCACCATGAACGCGCGCGCAAGCTCGGGATGATCGTCGCAGGCGCGGTAGCGCGGCGGCTCGCTGAGATCGAGATGCAGCGCAAAGAGCGGCGCCAGCAGATTGTAGCGGAAGCGTTGCGCGCGCTCGCGGGTCTCGCGCGGGAGGAGATCCTCGCCGAGGAGATCGAGAAAGGTCTGATGCGGATTGAGCGAGGAGGCGACGAGATGCCGGGCGCGGATCAATTCGCCGTCGCGCGTTTCGATGCCGACCGCGCGGCCGCCTTCGACCACGATGCGCTTGGGCTCGGTGTTGAGGCGAATCTCGCCTCCCGATTCGCGCGCCGCCGCTTCGAGCGCGCGCGCCAGCGCCGCCGAGCCGCCGCGCGCCATCTGCGCCTTCGCCGGGCTGGCGAGCAGCGCGGCGATGTGATGGCCGAAGCCGGGTAACCGTAGGTCGACCTCGCGCAGGCCGTTGAAGAACAGCAAGCCCGCCTTGATGGTGGGATGCTCGAACTCCCGCTCGACGAATTCGAGCGGGGAGAGCGCGCTCACGGCAAGGAGCCGCCGGCCGGCGCTGGTGCGCTCAAGCAGCGCGCGGCGCTCGTCCGGCGGCAGCGGCGGCGAGCGCGCCTCGGGGCTGAGGATCTGCGCGACGATGGGCACGAACTCATCGTGCCAGCGGGCGAGTGTGTCGGCGTCGCGGGCGCTGAAGGCCGCGAACGAATCGACAGTCTTGCCGATGTCGGTCCACCATTCGAGCGCGCGGCCGTCGCCGGTGATCAGCGCGACGTTGAGCTCGGGCTCGATCAGCTGCGCGCCGTGGCGCGCGAGCGCCAGATCCGCGTACCACGGCATGGCGGTGATGGCGCGCAAGAAGAACGCGTGCGTGTTGTGCAGGAACCCGGGCTGGCGCGGGTGTTCGATCGTGCTCAAGCCGCCGCCGGCCACCGCGCGGCGTTCGACGGCCACCGTCGTCATCCCGGCCTTGCCGAGATAGGCCTGCAGGATGAGCCCGTTGTGCCCGGCGCCGAGAATGATCGCGTCGTAGGTGCTCATGTGAAGGGTGCGGCTCTTTGTATGATCTGTCGACAGGCTCAATGGGCTCCCTCTCCCATAGGGAGAGGGGTGGGGTGAGGGGTTATGCTCTCTCGATGGTTCCGAACCCCCTCACCCCAACCCTCTCCCCAACGGGGAGAGGGAGCTGACCGAGTTTGCGGCTCGCTCATTCAATCGCACTACACCACGGTCTGGTGCCGCTCGATGCAGATGCGCAGCACCTCGTCGGGGTCGCGCTTCCACCAGTTGGCGGCGGAGAGAATCTCGACTTCGCAATGGCCGCGATAGCCGGCGCGCTCAACCATCGCGCGGATCGCGCGCAGATCGATCACGCCGTCGCCCATCATGCCGCGGTCGAGCAACAGATCGGTGGTCGGGACGAGCCAGTCGTTGACGTGATAGGCGAGGATGTTTTTCCCGGCGCGCGCGATCTCCTTCTCAAGGTCGGGATCCCACCAGACGTGGTAGGTGTCGACCACGACGCCGGCGCCTTCGCCCAATTCCTCGCAGAGGTCGTTCGCCTGCGCGAGCGTGTTCACGCAGGCGCGGTCCGCCGCATACATCGGGTGCAGCGGCTCGATCGCGAGTGGCACGCGCGCTTCTCGCGCGTAAGGCAGGAGCGCATGCAGCGCGTCGCGCACCTGCATGCGCGCGCCGGCGATGTCGCGCGAGCCTTTCGGCAATCCGCCGACCACGAGGACGAGGCATTGCGCGCCGATCGCGGCGGCTTCGTCGATGGCGCGGCGGTTGTCGTCGAGCGCAGCGCGGCGTCCGGCGTCGTCGGCGGCGGGAAACATGCCGCCGCGGCACAGCCCGGTGACGGTCATGTCATGCGCTCGGATGAGCTTGCCCGCGCGCTCCGGCCCGCACGCTTGCACGATGTCGCGCCAGGGCGAGATCGCCGAGATGCCCACGCGCGCGCAGCCTTCGATCAGCTGCTCCAGCGACCACGCCTTGACCGTCATCGAATTGATGGAAAGGAGCGCGCGATCGTGCGACAGGTCACGCATCACACTGCGCTCCACGTCGCGGGCTCTCGGCTCTGTATGACAATGTGCTTCGCGATTCTTGCGCTGGGTCCCGGTCTCGTTGCGCTCGCGCGAGTGCGCTCGCTGCACTCACCCGGGACACGAGAATGCGTGTCCCGGACGAGCGAGCGCTAGCGAGCGAAGGTCCGGGACCCAGGAGCCACGCGATGACCGCATGGCCTGGCGTCTCGTCGCAATTACCAAATACGGTCGTGCTCCGCATACTCGAGGGCGCGCGCATCACGCCGCGATGCCGCGCGTGGCGAGCACGCAGCGCATGCGCGCCGCCGCGCGGTCGGGATCGGCGAGCACGCCGGCCGCGTCGGCAAGCCGGAACAGCTCGGCAAGATGCAAGGTCGAGCGCGCGCTCTCCTGGCCGCCGACCATGGTGAAATGATCCTGCAGGCCGTTGAGATAGGCCATGAACACCACGCCGCTCTTATAGAAGCGCGTCGGCGCCATGAAGATGTGGCGCGAGAGCGGCACCGTCGGCGCGAGAATATCGTGGAACGTCTCGGGCTCGCCGCGCGTCAACGCGCCGAGCGCGGCGGCGGCCGCCGGCGCGATGGCGTCGAAAATGCCGAGCAGCGCGTCGGAATAGCTTTGCGTGTCGCCGGCTATGAGCTCGGCGTAATTGAAATCGTCGCCCGTATACATGCGCACGCCCTGCGGCAAACGCCGTCGCATGGCGATCTCCTTGTCCTTGTCGAGCAGCGAGACCTTGACGCCGTCGACTTTCTCGGGATGCGCGGCGATCACATCGACGGCGACCTCCATCGCCGCGTAGTGATCCCTGTGACCCCAATATCCGTCGAGCGCGGGATCGAACATCTCGCCGAGCCAATGGATGATCACCGGTTCCTTCACCTGCGCGAGGATGCGGCCATAGACCTTGGCATAGTCGTCGGGAGAACGCGCCGCCTTGACCAGCGCGCGGCTCGCCATCAGCACGATGCGGCCGCCGAGCTTCTCGATCGCCGCGCATTGCTCCTCGTAGGCGCGGACGACGTCATCGAGGCTCGCGCCGTTCGCCGCGAGCTGATCGGTGCCGGCGCCGCAGCCGATGAGCGCGCCGGGACAATCGCGCGCCGCGTCCAGCGTGCGGCGGATCAGTTCGAGCGAGGTCGGCCAGTCGAGCCCCATGCCGCGCTGCGCAGTGTCCATCGCCTCGGCGACGCCAAGCCCGAGCGACCACAGATGGCGGCGGAAGGCGACGGTGCACTCCCAGTCGATGGCGGCGTCGAGCCAGGGATCGGCGTCCGCGAGCGGATCGGCGACCACATGCGCCGCCGCATAGGCGATGCGGCTGAACGGCGGCTTCGCCGCGGGAAATTCGCGCGGCGGCTGCATCGTGTAGGGCTTGAGCTTGCCGCCGGCGACGGGGAGATTGAGCGTGAGCACGTGTGGTCCTTTTGTGATTTGCGATTAGCGTCCATTGTTCCGGTCGTCCCCGCGCAAGCGGGGACCCATATTACAGACCCCGTGGTCATGGGTTCCCGCTTGCGCGGGGACGACAGCTACATGAGTTGATCACACCTCCAGCTGCGGAATGTCGATCCAGCGCCGTTCCTTCCAGCTCTTGAGCCCGGCCTCGGCGAGCTGTACGCCCTTGGCGCCTTCGAGCAGCGTCCATTTGAACGGCGCGCCCTCGAAGAGATGGCGGATGAACATCTCCCATTCCGCCTTGAAGCCGTTGTCGTAAGTATCGCCCGGCACCTCGCTCCAGGTCGCGAAAAAATTGATCGGCTGCGGCACGTCCGGGTTCCACACCGGCCGCGGCGTGTTCACGCGCGCCTGGCTCCAGCATTTCTGCAAGCCAGCGACCGCCGAGCCCAAGGTGCCGTCCACGTGGAAGGTGACGAGATCGTCGCGCCGCACGCGCGTGCACCAGGAGCTGTTGATATGGGCAACGACGCCGCCTTCGAGCTGGAAGGTGGCATAGGCGGCGTCATCCACGTCGGCCTTGTACGGCTTGCCGTTCTCGTCCCAGCGCTTGGGAATATGGGTCGCGCCGAGGCAGGACACGCTTTTGACTTCGCCGAACAGGTTGTCGAGCACGTAACGCCAGTGGCAGAGCATGTCGAGGATGATGCCGCCGCCGTCCTTCTTGCGATAGTTCCACGACGGCCGCTGCGCCGGCTGCCAGTCGCCCTCGAACACCCAATAGCCGAATTCGCCGCGCACGGCGAGGATGCGGCCGAAGAAACCGGAATCGATCAGCATCTTGAGCTTGAGCAGGCCGGGAAGAAAGAGCTTGTCCTGCACGACGCCGTGCTTGATGCCGGCCTCTTTTGCCGCGCGCGCCACCTCGAGCGCGTCCGCGAGCGTCTCGGCCACCGGCTTCTCGCAATAGATGTCCTTGCCGGCGGCGATCGCCCGGCGCAAGAGCTTGGCGCGCAGTTTGGTGGTGGCGGCATCGAAGAACAGCGTGTCCTCGCGGCTCTTGAGCGCCGCATTGAGATCGGTGGTCCAGCGCGCGATCCCGTGCGCCTTCGCCAGTTGCGCAAGCTTGGCTTCGTTGCGGCCGACCAGGATCGGATCGGGCATCACCGTGTCGCCGTTGCGCAACGCAACTCCGCCCTGCGCGCGAATGGCAAGGATCGAGCGGATCAAATGCTGGTTCATGCCCATGCGCCCGGTGACGCCGTTCATGATGATGCCGAGCCGTTGTTGCGCCATTTCAGTGTTGCCCTTTATTGCTGCGCCGCGCTAAGCCGGCACGAAATCCGCTTACCCAGTTTGCGGAACTGTCGTCCCCGCGCAAGCGGGGAGGTGGATTCACATTCGAACTGCAACAGTTTTTGGAACATCTCCGAGGGGGTTGCGAAGTCAAGGCACTTTCTCGGGGTGTTGTTGTATGCGCTAAGAAGGGTCTGGAACCGTGGCTCGCTCAGCGTGGCGAGATCGGTCCGACGCGGGATGAAGCGGCGCATA
>JBJMTU010000319.1:0-3358 GCA_045811545.1 Xanthobacteraceae bacterium
GGCATCGAAAATGCCATTGGTCGTATGCGCCGCTTCATCCCGCGTCGGACCGATCTCGCCACGCTGAGCGAGCCACGGTTCCAGACCCTTCTTAGCGCATACAACAACACCCCGAGAAAGTGCCTTGACTTCGCAACCCCCTCGGAGATGTTCCAAAAACTGTTGCAGTTCGAATGTGAATCCACCTCCCCGCTTGCGCGGGGACGACAGTTGATTGGCCGCATGTTTCATCATTCGCGATCGCCGCGGCGGTACCACATTTGCAGGTCGAAGAAGTTGAGGTCGGCCGCGCGCATGATCGCACAGATCGCCGTCACCGCTTCGGTTGCGTTCACCGGCCTGTCGCCGAACGGCGCAAGCGCGCGGTCCTCCGATTTGGCGGCATAGAGCCGCACGGCGGCCGAAAGCACGCGCTGCAGATTTTCATCCGGCACGGCATCAGGGGTGCCGTTCTTGAGCGCGTCGTCGACCGATGCGCAGAACCCCGCGCCGCAATCGGCAGTGTCGCCCGTGGCCGCGGATGAACTCATGCCGACCTCACGCAGTGGCGGCGCGCTCATTCGGCCGGGACGGCGACCGGCTGTGGGGATACCTTCACGCCCGACTTTGCCGGCGGCACTTCGAGCCCGAACAGTTGCGCGGCGTTGAGGCCGAGAATGTTGCGCTTGGCCCCTTCCTTGAGGAACGGCAGGTTGGTGATCGAGCTCGGCGCGTCGAAATCCCAATGCGGCCAATCCGATGCGTAGAGCAGCTGGGTCTCGGCCCTGATCGCTTCGAATGTCGCTTGCGTGAGCTTCATATTGCTGCGTTCGAGCGGCTGGCTGGTGAAGTACATCTCCTCGATGTACTCGCTCGGCTTGCGCTTGAGCAGCGGGCACTCCGAGGTGCGCATCATGTATTCGGAATCGAGCCGCTGCATGACGAACGGAACCCAGGCAAGCCCGCTCTCGATCCAGATCACCTTGAGCTTGGGAAAGCGCTCGGGCAGCCCGTTGAGCACCCAATTGGTCATATGCACCATGTTGAAGTGCGCGAACGAGAGCGAGTGCATGCCGATGAAGCGGTTGAGCTGCTGGAACGACGGATCGCCCCAGGTGAAGCCGGCGTGGAATCCGAGCGGCTTGCCCGCCTCCTGCAGCGCCGCGTAGAGCCGCATGTAAGAATTGTGCCAGACCGGTTTGTGACGCGTCGAGGTCACGGAGAAGCCGACCACGCCGGGCGCGTCGGCGAAGCGCTCGACCGTCTCCACGCAGGCCTCGGGATCGTTGAACGGTAGATACAGCAACGCCTTCTGCCGTTTGTCCTGGGGCAGAATCTCCTCGATCAGCCAGCGATTGTAAGCGTTGCCGAGAGCGACCTCGACGTCGACCTGCGGATGCATGCCGAGCGACAGCATCGGGGTGGGAAATACCACCATGTAATCGATGCCCAGCGCATCCATGGCGCGCTGCGTAAGCTGCACCTGGCGATGCAGCCCGGGCGGCGTCGGCTCGGCCAGCTTCTGCTGGTGCATGATGCGGCCGGCCACGTCCTGGTAGAGCGGGCCGTTGGCATTCAACAAGCCGGGCGCCGGGCCGCGGTCGCGGAACGCCTCGGCGATGTAGCGCAGAACCTCGTTGTCGATGCGGTCGGTGACTTCCGACCAGAACGCGGTTTCATTGACGTGGGCATCGACGTCGACGATGAGCCAGTCCTTGAGCTTCTCCTTCGTCGGCGCGGCCTTGGCGAGATAGTCGCGGGTGTCGGTGCGCGTGGAAATTTTCTCGAGCTCGGTAATCCGGGGCGCGGTTTCGCGGATATTCATGTTTCCACCCTGCGTTGATGGGGCCGGCATTACTCCGATTCATCGGTTCCGGCATTTACCGAGTAGTTTATGGGCCTAACCGACGCGGCGCAACGTCGTTCCACCATTGATGGCGGATAAGTGCCGAGACACCCGGCGCTGTTTCGATCGCAGTTATCCCGTTGTTTACGGCCCCTTGTTGGATTCATGAATGTAGCGCTTGCGTAGCGGGCATGCTTTAAGCGCAACCACGCGTGCGTGTCCGTCGCGAGGAGTGAGCCCATGCCTGCGAGTTGTCGTCCCTCATCGGCGAGCAAGCGCGGCGCGGCGATAGCAGCAGCGGCGTTGATCGTCGCGGTCGCAGCCAACGCGGCGCCGGCGCAACAGGCCCCCGAAAGCCCGCCCGCCGCCTGGCGGGTCGAATGCTCGGGCGACGGCAAGACGCTCGACTGCCGCGCCGTGCAGCAGGTGTTTCACCGCGAGAGCCGCCAGTTGCTGGTCTCCGTCGCGGTGCGGCCTGCGGCCGACGGCAAGAGCGGCGCGATGGTGATGACGCTGCCGCTCGGCCTCAATCTCACCGAGCCGGTGTTGGTCAAGGTCGACAACGGCACGCCGGAACGGCAGGCGATCCAGACCTGCACCAATGTGGGATGCTTCGTCGCGATGACGCTCACCGACAAGCTCATTGCCGCGATGCGCACCGGCGGTAACCTGAACATCACGGTGCAGGACGCCAACAAGAAGCCGGTCGAAGTGAGCCTGCCGCTGCTCGGCTTCGGCCTCGCCTTCGACAAGGCCAAATAACGCACGAAGATTAGGAGACTTCGGATGCGAACCGCGCTTTCCGCCGTTCTCATCGCGGTTGTTCTCGGCTCGGCGACCGCGGCGAGCGCGCAATCGCATGCAAGACTGAGCGTCTCGGTCGAGGGGGTGCGCAACGACAGCGGATCGGTGCGCTGCGGGCTCTACGCCTCCGCTAACGGCTTCCGCGAACCGGGGCGCGAAATGCGCGGTGCGGTCGCGCCGATCAAGGACGGGCACGCCACCTGCGTGTTCACCGGCGTTCCGGCAGGGACTTATGCGGTCGCGGTTTTCCACGCCGAGCACAACGAGACGCAGATGGAGACCGGCCTGTTCGGCAAGCCCAAGCAGGGCTATGGCTTCTCGAACAATCCCTCCTCGATGTTCGGGCCGCCGAGCTTCGACAGCGCGGCATTCACGTACAGCGGCGGGGCTCTCCACGTTCCGGTGCGGTTGAGCTACTAGCGCAGGCGTAGCCGCACGGGTCCGGCTGGACGACTGACGGCACGTTGCGGTTGCGCGGTTCCCTGTAAAGAACAGGCCGGAAACAGGGAGACCCACCCAGACATCGTTTCCCACAGCCACAGGTTGGTCCTTCGCGCGATCCAACACGATTGTCGTCCCGGCCGAACGCAGCGAGAGCCGGGAGCCATGATCACCGGCCAGTGATCCTGGGTTCCCGCTTTCGCGGGAACGACCAGACAGGCGCGACCGCGCGTGCATTTGCAAATCCCACGATGTCAAACAGCCCATCTCGTTCCCGCGCCCGCATTA
>JBJMTU010000320.1:0-22667 GCA_045811545.1 Xanthobacteraceae bacterium
AATTGGGTGATCGGCACGAAATCGCGCAAGATATCGTACTTCACGTTGCTGTTGGTCGAAGGCACGATGGTGATGGTGCTCGCCGCGATCAGCAGCGTATATCCATCGTTCGGTGCACGGGCCCGCTATCTCGATGCCGAGCATCCCTGCGGCACCCGGACGGTTCTCGATATAGAATTGCTGGCCGGTGGATTGCGCCAGCCGATCGGCCAGGACGCGCGCGGAAATATCGGTGCCGCCACCGGCCTCCGATGGAACGATGATGCGCACCGGGCGCGATGGATAGCTCGGTTCTGACACCGCCTGCATGGGGGACGACGCAAGGCCGATGAGCGCCACGGCGCCGGCACGGATTACCCTGATCGCCCTCAAGCGAAGAACCGGCTTCGGTAGGACATATCCTCGACGTTCTGCTCGATCAGCCATCGCGCCACCTCGTGATGCTGGGCGAACCAAACGCCGCCCTGGCTCTTGAGATAATCCAGCGTCCTGCGAAACATTGCCGCCATCAACGGTCGCCCGCCAAAATGGCTGTGGATGCCGAGGTTGAGCAAGGCGCCTGGCTCGCAGGCGTAGAGATACTCGAACGTATTCTTGTAGACGTCGAAATAGATTTGCGGCGCGGTGCGCAAAACGCGATTGTCGACGAAATCGCTCCAGGGAATGACGACGATCGTCCCGCTTGTGGTCTGTTGCCGATGCGGCGCGCTGGAATCCAGGCAATCCGAGGTCCACGTGAGCTTGGCCTCGACGAGGTACTCGATGGTGTGCTCGGACCAGCCGTAGATCGGCGTGACCCAGCCAGTCGGTCTGCGGCCGGTCGTGTTTTGCAGAATGTCGAGCGTCTTCTTGATGGTCTCGCGCTCGCCGTCAGGAGTCATTGAAAACAAAGTCTGGTCCTGCAGGTAGCCGTGGCCGGCCACGTCATGGCCGGCGCGGGCAAAGGCGGCGACCGCTTGCGGCCAGAGCTCGGCGCTGCGTCCGTTGCAGAATAGCGTTGCGGGCGTGCCCGTATCTCCGAGGATACGGGCAAGCCGCCAGATGCCTTCGTTGCCGCCGAAGCGCGACCAGTTGATGCCCGCCACGTCCTTTTGGCCTGGCGCGAGCGGAGTGGTGCGCGGGAAGTAGCTTGGCGATTTGCCGTCGCTCCATGTTTCCAGCAGCACGCTCACCACGACGGCAATGCGCTTCCCCTGCGGCCAGGCAAACGCCGCTTTCGACATGTGCCTTGTTCTCCTTCGTTCATCGAATGAAAAGATCTGTCCCGCGACGATGGAAGAACGACGGGAAGATGCAAGCAACATCGATTCTGCGTCAGGATCGGACTCAGATCAAATATCCAACAGCGTCTGCATTCTGCGTGAGAGCGAAGGCGGACGGCCAAAGCGATGGTCATTGAAATCTCGGCAAAGCTGCTCGCGCGCGCCGACGACGTGATCGAACGAAGCTGCTGTTTGCTGCGGTGCATGAGTTCAGCTGCGATGTCCGCGCATGAGGCGCCTACGCGGGCCGCCTGAAAACCCGCCGCGACAAGATCCAACGAGCGGCCACTTCGCCGAAAACCGGCCAGCACCCGCCGGCCGAACAAGCCAGGAATTTTTTGCGCCCTCCCACCCCGCGACGATCCATCGACCGCCAGCCGAAGGGACTGAATTATTTCAAAAACTGACCCAGATGTCGGGAACCGAACGTTGTCCGCCGAGTTGCTTAACACGCATGGCCCCGGTGGTATGCCAATAGTCAATGACTATCGACGAGGGGCTGCCGCGTGCCTGCGCTCGGTGAAGCGAGATCGAACATTTGTTGAGTTCGAATACTAGCTCCAGACGCGAGCGGAGGACACCATGACCGCCACCCCCCGATCCGTAAAATCCCTGACGCAAGTCAACACTACGGACGCATTAGTCCAGATCGACGGCCAGGTCGCATCCCTGAACGATGGCGGCTACGTCGTGGTCTGGACCGACAGCAGCCTCACGTATAACCCAAGTGGCACGGCCATCGTCGCGCAACGATACGATTCTTTCGGCAACAAGGTCGGCGGCGAGGTCAAGATCAGCCAATTCTCCTCGGGAGACCAGCTCTCGCCCGCGATCACGGCCCTGCCCAACGGAAACGTCGCCATCGCGTTTGTCGATACGTCGGCGGGCAATCTAGACCTCTACGTGCGCGTTTTCGATGCCTCGCTGGGTCTGGTCAGGACCGACACGATCGACGTGAGCACAAACGTGACGTTCACCCCGTCGATCACCGCCTTCGCCAACGGCAGCTACGTGATCACCTACACGACCGGTCAGGGGGCCGACACCGACATCGTGGCGCGCATCGTGAGCTCCAGCGGGACAGTGGGCGCCCCGTTCGATATCGACAATCAAACCGACAATCGGGATATGTCCGAGGTCGCGACGCTGTCCAACGGCAACTTCGTCGTGACCTACGTGGACGAGGTTAACGGCAGCGGCACGGACACGGGCATCTCGTATGCGGTCTTCTCTCCAGCCGGCGCGCCGGTGGCGGGGCCGGCTATCGTCCCTGGCGGCGATGGCGTCGGATTGGAGACCGATCCGGACGTCGCCGCGCTGCGAGAGGGCGGCTTCGTGGTCGTGTGGACCGATCCCGATCTGGCCACGAACGACATCCGGGCGTCGCTCCTGAACAGCAACGGCACTCCGATTCTATCCGACTTTCTCGTCAACACGACGACGGCCGGGGACCAGAACGAAGCAAGCGTCGTCGCGTTGGCCGACGGCGGCTTCCTGGTGACCTGGGAAGACGACAGTGCCGATCTCGTCCGCGCGCAGCGTTTCGACGCGGCCGGCACCAAGATCGGCGCCGAGTTCACGGTGAAGAACGGGACATCCCCCGTCGACAGCCCCGAGGCCGCCCTGCTGACCGATGGCGGCCGCATCGCGTACGCCGTCGGCGACTTCGCGACCAGCGACAGCGACGTGATGACGTCGATCTGGCGCGCGCGCGACGTGTCGCACGACTTCGATGGCGACGGCAAGAGCGGCGTTCTCTGGCGCCACGACAGTGGGCAGGTCCAGTTCTGGGAGATGGATGGCCTGGGGGTCAAAACCGAAGGCGGCGTGGCGCATGCTCCAGTTACCAGTGACTGGCACATTCAGGGCGCCGGCGACTTCGACGGCGACGGCAACAACGACGTTCTCTGGCGCCATGACAGCGGCCAGGTCTATTTCTGGGAGATGAATGGTTTGCAGGTCAACGCCGAAGGCAGCGTAGCACACGCTCCAGTCCCCAATGACTGGCACATCCAGGGCACCGGCGATTTTAACGCCGATGGCAACAGCGACATTTTATGGCGACACGATAGTGGGCAGGTTTATTTCTGGGAGATGGATGGCTTGCAAATCAAAGCGGAGGGCCCTGCCACGCACGCTGCGGTTCCCAATGACTGGCACATCTTGGGCATCGGCGACTTCAACGGCGACAGCCATAGCGACATTATATGGCAACACGATAATGGGCAGGTCTATTTCTGGTTGATGAATGGCCTGGGAACCAAAGGGGAAGGCGCTGTGGCGCACGCTGCGGTTACGAGCGACTGGCACATCCAGGGCATCGGCGACCTCAACGGCGATGGCAATGGCGACATTATATGGCGCAATGACAGCGGGCAGGTCTACATCTGGGAGATGAATGGCCTGGCGATCAAAGCCGAAGGCGCCCCCGCCCACGCTCCGGTCGGCAACGATTGGCACATCCAGAACGTCGGCGACTTCAACGGGGATGCCAAGAGCGACATTTTCTGGCGAAACGATAGCGGGCAGGTTTACGTCTGGGAGATGAATGGCTTGCAGATCACTGCGGAAGGTGCCGTGGCGCACGCTCCGGTGCCGAGCGACTGGCACATTTTCAGTCAGCACAATTTCGTCTGACACACCTTCGACACGGTGACCTTGTCGGATGACGCCACAGAGGCCGCCTGCTTGGGCGGCCTCATCTCCTCCATCAAGGCCTGCCCTCGACTGCGCAACCTCGGAACGCGCACTCTGCCTGCACCCGGCTGCTTCTGGCGCGACGCGGACCTACCAGGGCCTCGCTCTTGTTCGCTTTTTCGGGCAGAGCGGACGTGTCGCTCGCTCGCCTCGCTTATCTTATGATCGATGTGGGAAGGTGGGATTCGCTTAACGCATTCTATGGAATGTCCGCCGGTAGGCGGTCTACTCCACCTTGATGTTGGCGGCTCGGACCACCTTGCCCCACTTTTCGGCTTCTTCGGCCAGGAGCCTCCCGTAGGCGGCCGGCGAGCCCGCAAGCGGCTCGCCGCCGAGCTCGGCAATGCGCGCCTTGCCCTTAGGATCGGCCAGCGCGGCGCTGATGTCCCGGTTGAGCTTGTCGACGATATCGGCGGGCGTGTTGCGGGGCGCGCCGAAGCCGAACGAGCCGCTGGCCTCGTAGCCGGGCACGAAATCCCCGATTGTCGGCAACTCTGGCAGCAGCTCCGAGCGCGCTGTCGTTGTCACCGCCAGCGCGCGGACCTTGCCGGCCTTGATGTGCGGAATCGAGGCCTGCGTGGTGTCGAACATGAGCTGCACTTGGCCGCCGATCAGGTCGCTCATCGCATTGCCGGCGCCGCGATACGGCACATGCACCATGTGCACGCCAGCCATCAGCTTGAACAATTCGCCAGCCATGTGAATGCCGGTGCCCACTCCAGCCGAAGCGAAGTTGAGCTTGCCGGGATTGGCCTTCGCGTAGGCGATGAACTCGGGAACGGTCGTGACCGGGAGAGACTCGTTGATCACCAGGACGTATGGCACGCGGACCATGCCCGCGACCGGTGCGATGTCGCGAATGAAATTGAAGCTCAGCTTGTCATAGAGCGTGTCGTTGATCGTGTTCGCCGGAACGACCTTGAGCAGCGTGTAGCCGTCCGGCGGCGCCTTCACCACGGCCTCGGTCCCGACATTGCCGCCGGCGCCCGGCCGGTTCTCGACGACGATTGGCTGACCGAGCCGCTCCGTCAGCCATTGGGCCATCAGACGGGCCAGGATGTCAGACCCACTGCCGGGGGCGAAGCCCACGATGATGCGCACCGGCTGCGTCGGATAGGCTTGCGCATTTGCAGTCCGCGATAGCGTCGAAAGCGCGGCAGCACCCGCGCCCAAATACAAAAATTGTCGGCGGAGAAGTTTCATGGCGGTCCCTCTCGGAATAACGGCGATGTTTATTCGGCCTTGATGCCCGCTTCCTTGATGATCGGCCACCACTTGTCGATCTCGGCCTTGTGGAAGGCATGAAGCGCTTCCGGCGTCTGCTTGTCCGGCGGGAATATCTCCTGGCCAATGTCGGTGAGCCGCTTGCGTACCGTTGGGTCGGCGAGCGCGCTGGCCACCGCGGGGTTGAGCTTGACCACGATTTCCTTTGGCGTGCCCTTTGGGACCCACAGCCCATGCCAGAATGAAATGTTGATCCCGGGCACACCCAGCTCCTCGCCGGTCGGGATGTCCGGCGCCGCGAACCAGCGGGTCTTGGCCAACACGGCGTAGGGCTTGATCTGACGATTGAGCACGTAGGACAGCGCGCCCGTTGCCTCGTTGAACATCAGGTCGACATGGCCGGCGACCTCGGCCTGTATGGCGGGGCCGCCGCCTCGATAGGGCACGAATTGGAAGCGGGTGCCGGTCGCGCGTTGAAAGTAGACGGCGCTGACCTGGGACGCGCTGCCCGCTCCGACGGTTGCGGCCGTTGCCTTGTCGGGATTTGCCTTGAGCCAGGCGATCAATTCGTTGAGGTCGTCCGCCGGAAAATCCTTACGGGCGGTGATGAGCATCGGGCTGTTGGTCAATAGCGATACCGCTTCAAAATCCTTGAGCGCGTCGTATTGGACCGGGTAAACGGCGCCGGCGCCGACGTGGCTGAGCCAATTGCCGATGCTCAGCGTATAGCCGTCCGGCGCCGCGCGTGCGGCGCGGCCGACCCCGATGCTGCCGCCCGCGCCGGTGACGTTCTCGATCACCACGGGCTGACCGAGCGTGACCGTCAGATGGTCGGCAAGGATACGTGCGATCGGGTCCGCCACTCCGCCGGGCGGCACCGGCACGATGATGGTGATGGGGCGCGACGGGTAGAGCTGCGCCCGCGTCACCCGCGAGAGGGCCGGCAGCGCGGCAGCACCCGCGGCCAGAGACAGAAGTCGACGGCGCGGAAGTTTCACAGTGGTCCCCCAAATCGGCTTTGCCAGGGGCAGGGTATCACCCGCTGCAAACAATTCGAGAGTTTTGCGAGCGCGTGTCCATCCGGATCGAGCCTACGGACAAGCAATTTTGCCGCGACTGGGCGTCGTCCTTATAGTCAGGCGAGCCGCGAGGGAGTGAGCAATGCGTCTGCAGGGCAAGGTGGCGATCGTGACCGGCGCGGGCGGCGACATCGGGGCGGCGATCTGCCGACGCTTCGCGGCCGAGGGTGCGGCCCTGGTCGGCGTTGACGTCGCCGCCGCCGCGCTCGAATCGATGGCGACGTCGGTGCGCGCAGGCGGCGCCCGCGTGGCGACGCTCCTCGCCGACGTCGCCGAAGAGGCGACCGCCGAGGCGGCAGTCGCGCGCGCGCGTCGCGAGTTCGGCCGTCTCGACGTGCTGGTGTCGAACGCGGTGTGCGATGTGCCGCGCGGACCGGTGACCGGCCTCACGCTGGCCGACTGGCGCCACACCATGGCGGTCAATCTCGATGCCGCCTTCCTGTTCTGCAAGCACGCCATCCCGGCCATGGAAGCGGGCGGCGGCGGAAGCATCATCTTGATCGCCTCGCAGCTCGGACGCGTGGCGCGTCCGGGGCGGCCGTGGTACTGCGCCGCCAAGGGCGCGCTGATCCAGCTGGCCAAGGCGATGGCGCTCGACCATGCCGGACAGAATATTCGCGTCAACAGCCTGTCGCCGGGACCGGTGGAGACGGCGCGCTACCTGCGCAACTTCGACACGCTGGAGGCGGCGCGCGCCTCGCATCACACGCTCTTCGGCCGACTCGGCTCGCCGGACGAGATCGCCGCGGGCGCGGTCTACCTCGCCGGCGAGGACTCCACCTTCGTGACCGGCGCCGATCTCTTGATCGACGGCGGCTACACGGCGGTATGAGACCGCGGCCGGTTCATGAACATCGGCCTGCCCGCCACATGCTCGGTCAGCGTTGCGCATCCGCGCGCTGCACGATTGCCTATGCGACCTCGTTCGACCATGTTTGGTTCGCCACCCGCGAGGAGATCGCGCAGGGTATCTGGAATGTCACCACTCCACATCGCGTGATGAACATCGACGCGCCGGCCGCCAAGAGCCAAACCGCCGACCCAGTGCGGAGGGCGCGGCAGTTGCGTCCGCTGATCGAGGCAGAGGCGCCGGCGGGCGAGCGCGCCTGCGCGCTGACGCCGAAGCTTCTGGCCGCGTTGCACGACGCGCGCCTGTTCAAGATGCTGCTGCCGCGGAGCGTCAGCGGCGAGGAAATCGATCCGCTGACGTTCATCACCGCGATCGAGGAAATCGCCAGAGCCGATGGTAGTACCGCCTGGTGCATTGCGCAGGCGTCGGGCTGCTCGATGGCGGCCGCCTACCTCGAACCTGCCGTGGCACAGGAGATCTTCGGCGGTAAGGATGCCGTTCTCGCCTGGGGCCCGCTTGGTCCCACGGTCAAAGCGACGGCGGTCGAAGGCGGCTACCGCGCGACAGGGACGTGGTCCTACGCGAGCGGCAGCCGTCATGCGCAGTGGCTCGGCGGACATTCGCACTTGGTTGACGCCGAAGGTAAGCCGTGCCTTGGTCCCGATGGCAAGCCGACTGAGCGCACCATGCTGTTTCCGAAAAGCCAGGCTACCATTCGCGACGTCTGGCAGGTCATGGGCCTCAAAGGCACCGGAAGCGACAGCTACACGCTGACGGATCTTTTCGTGCCGGCGCGCTACAGCTTCACCCGGGAATCGGCGGCCGAACGCCGCGAGAGCGGCCCGCTCTATCGGTTCACCACCTATCAGATGTATGGCTCGGCCTTCGCCAGCGTGGCGCTCGGGATCGCGCGCGCCACGCTCGATGCTTTTATCCAGATCGCCGGCACCAAGACGCCGATGCTCGGTTCGAAGCCTTTACGCGACAATCCGGTGGTTCAATCCAAGGTGGCGGTCGCCGAAGCGCAATGGCAGTCGTCGCGCGCCTTCCTGATGCAGGCGTTGCGCGACATGTGGGACACCGCCTGTCGCGGGGAGGATTTCACCTTGCAGCAGCGTGCCGCGTTGCGGCTTGCCGCGGTGCATGCCGGCCATCAGGCGAAGGAGGTGAGCGAGACCGCCTATCACTTCGCCGGCGGCACGGCAATTTTCGAAAACCAGCCGTTCGAACGGCGGCTGCGCGATGTGCACGCGGTGACGCAGCAGGTGCAGGCCCAGTTCGTCAACTTCGAGGTGGCTGGCCAGGTGCTGCTCGGACTTCCAGTCACGTCGAAATTGATCTGATGTTGCGATACCTCGGCCGTTGGCACGACGACCGCAATCCCCCTCCGCCCAGGCAAACGCGGCGGGCGCGGGCCGCGCCTACCGAACTTCGCCCCTCAATCCACCAGCTTGGCACCCGAGGCCTTGATGACCTTGGCCCAGAGCGGAGCCTCCACTGCCATAGCGGCAGCGAACTGCGCGGGCGAGGTGCCCATGGGCACCATGCCGAGGTCGTCGAAGCGCTTGCGCACATCGGGCAGCGCTAGGATTCGCACCGCCTCGCGATGAAGCTTGGCAATGATGGCGTCCGGCGTGCCGACCGGTGCCAGCAGCGCGAACCAGGCTATGGCATCGAAGCCCGGGAAGCCCGCTTCGACCATGGTCGGCAGGTCGGGGGACGAGGGCGCACGCGTGAGCGAAGTGACCGCGAGCGGGCGCACCTTGCCTTCGCGCGCGAGCGGCAGCGCCGAGGCGGGACTGGCGAACACCATGGTCAGGCGACCGCCGAGCAGGTCCGGCATCACCGCGGCGATGCCGCGGTAGGGGACATGCTGGATGTCGAGGCTGGCCATGGTCTTGTACATCTCGCCGGAGAGATGCTGCGTGGTGCCGACGCCGGCGGAGCCGAAGGTGAGCTTGTCGGGTTGCGCGCGGGCGAGCGCGGTGAGCTCGGCCACGCTCTTCGCCGGGACATCGTTGTTGACGACCAGAACGTTGGCGGTGAAGCAGAGCTGCGTGATCGGCGCGAAATCCTTGACCGGGTCGAACGGCAGCTTCGGGTAGAGGCTCGGATGGATGACGAATGGCCCGGAGGTGCCGAGCAGGAGCGTATATCCGTCGGGTGGCGCGCTCTTGGCGACGCGCTCGGTCGCCATGTTGCCGCCCGAGCCGGTCACGTTCTCGATCACAACCGGCTTGCCCCAGGCTTCGGTAAGCTTGTCGCCCACCACCCGCGCAATGATGTCGGCGGGACCGCCGGCCACGAAGCCGACCAGGATGCGCAGCGGCTTGTCGGGATAGCTCTCCTGCGCAAACGCGTTGCCCGCCGTCACCAGCGCCGACAGCACGGCCGCGACACCGATGGCCTTCATCGCTGTTCCCCTGTCGTTTCGACAGATCAGGCCGCCGAGAAGAACGCAACGACCGCGCCGGCGGCAGGACGGAAATCTCTGGACGTGTTGTTATGCGGCGGAATCTAACATGACGAGGCCGGCGGCGGAACCGGCCGGCGGCGCGACTTAGCGACCCGTCGCATCACCTGACCCAAGCGCACCTAACGAAACGGCCGCTGTTTTGTCCGCTCTCGAAAGGCAGGGCGGATATCTCTTTTCCTCCCGTGACTTAATCGAAGAAATCAGTTTCCGCTTGACTCGTGTAACGAGAATCTTCCAGAAAAAAGTATTCACCGAAACTGCGCCGAGAGCCCGGGCGGGATGCCGCACCGGGTTTTTTGCTGCGCGACCGCCAAGGCGGCCGCGGGCGGCGTGTTTCTTTTCATCAGAGTAGGAGAAAAGCCATGCAGTTCCAAAAGGGCCAAAGCGGAAATCCGGCCGCCCGGCCGCGCGGGGCGCGCAATCGGACAACCATCCTCATGCAAGCTTTGCTGGCGGATCGCGCGGAGGCGATCGGGCGCAAGGTGATTCAGTTGGCGGAGGACGGCGATATGGCCGCCATTCGCCTATGCATGGATCGGCTCGCGCCGGCGCCAAAGGATGAGCCGGTCGACATCGAACTGCCGCCCCTGGAGAAGCCTGCAGACAGCGTCGCTGCGGCAGCAAGCATCGTGGCGGGGGTCGCGGCCGGCGACCTCACGCCGTCCCAGGCAGGGCAATTGGCCAAAGTGATCGACGTGTATGTGCGGGCGATCGAGACGAAAGCCTTTGACGAACGCCTCAGCACGGTCGAACAGGCCGTGCAATCGCGGCCTGCCCTAGGCCGGGAAGGCGCAATGCACGACGATGCCCGCGTTTAGGGAGCACGTTCATGCTGCGGTCCAAGCAACTAGACGAATTGATGAAACAGGTCATCCGCAAACGCCGGGTCTATCCACTGTGGGTGGACGCGCGGGACACGCCCGCCGATATCGAGGCCAAGCGCCAACGCGTGATCGCGGCCGGCCGGGCAAGCATCGACGACGAATTCGTGCATGTTCGTTGGAAACGACGCGACGAGAGATGAGTCATCGCGATCTCCGGCGGCCTGCGGTACCAACCGGCGGCTGTAGAAGACGACCGCCGGCGAGGTTCGCCTGTTTCCGTCCTGTTCTTTACAGGGAACCGTGCAACTCAAGCGTGCGACGCCGAAGCCGCGGCCCTGGCGCTGCCGCCCCGCGGTTATGGTTCCGGGCTCGCGGGCGCACGCAGCCAAGCTTGCGCAGGCTGCGTACACTTGCCTGCGCTGCCCGCGTCCCGGAATGACGCGTGAGAATTTACGCGAAGTCACTCCGCGATCGTGCGGATCACGCTCGAGGTCGGCCGCGCGTCGCCGCCGCCCGGGCCCTTGGTGAGCTTGAGAATCTCCTCGTCGTAGGAGGCAATGGTCGTCACCGGGAACTTCGGCTTCATGAAGACGACCTTGTAGCCGCCGGCCTTGAGATCGTTGAGCAGATCCATGGCGGCCTCGGCGGTGGCATGCTGGAAGTCGTGCATCAGCGCGATGCCTTTGCCGTGCTTCTTCAACTTTGCCATCACCGCCTGTCTCACCTGCTCGGGCTTGCGCATCTTGAAGTCGAAGGAATCGAAGTCGGTCGAGAAGATCGCGATGTTGCGCTTGCCGAGATAGTCGATGAGCTCTTGCGGCTGCCGCAGCGCCGGGAAGCGGAAATAGGGCGCGGTCGGCCCGCCGACCGCCCAGCGCACGGCGCTGATCCCCTTCTCGATCTCGTCCTTGGGGTCGTAGTCCACGGCTTGCACCTTGCCGTTGATCAGGCACTTCCCCTTGGTTTTCGACAAATCTTGGTGGCACCAGGTGTGGGAGCCGACGGCATGTCCGGCGGCGGCCACCTGCTTGAGAATGCTGGGCTCGTAGGTGGCATGGGTGCCGATCGGGAAGAAGATCGCCTTGGTGCAGTGTGCGGCAAGCGCGGCGAGCACGGCGGGCGTGTTCTTGGGCCATGGACCATCGTCGAAGGTGAGCACGACCTCGCCCTCGCGCAGGAAGTCGTGACTCTTGAAATGCTCGAAGCCGAAACCGGGGCCGCCGGTGGTATCGATCTCAACCACCCGCGCGATGCCCAAGGCATTGGGGTTGCTGCACGAGGCCGGCATGGCGGCGGGCAGGGGCGCTGCCGGCGCCTGGGCGACGACGACCGGCGCCTCGGCGGCGCGGGCGGGGCTGCTCATGGCGGCGTTGTCCATAGCCCCCGCTGGGGCTCGCCCTTCGGTGGGGGCCGTCGGCGCCGATAACAGATCGGGCCTTTGTTGTAAGAAAATCGCCCCAAACACCGCCACGCACAGCACAATCGCCAGCGCGGACGCTATCGCTGCCAGACGCATGTCCGACCTCCAAAGTGGGGCGCTGAAGCCCCATGCACCACGCAATGGACCGAAGTCTCGGCCCATGTCGTTAATCCAACCTTAAGTGGCCAATTCGAGGCGGAGTCAACAAAAGCCGGCAATTTTTCGGAGCTCTGAATCCCCGGCTTCGGAGGCGCGGGTGAAGCCCGCGAGCCCGGAATCCATAACCAGCGCCAGTGGTTACGGAATGGCCGAACGGTTGGTCTCACTTCCCATAGCGATCCCGCCAGCTCGGGAGCCCGCCCGGCAATGATTTCGCTTCGAAGACACCCCGCGCGACCGCCCGCGCCAGCGTGTTGGCGGCCACCACGCCAAGCTCGGTGATCTCATTGACGGGGTCGGCGAGCGGCCGGCGGCCGGTCGCGGCGGCGAAAACGGTGTCGCCATCGAGCGTGGTGTGCGCAGGGTAGATGGCGCGGGTGAGCCCATCTTGCGCGATGACGGCGAGTTCCTTCGTCTGCGCCTTGGTCAAGGCCGCGTCGGTCGCGACAATGGCAATGGTCGTATTCTCGCCCGGCCGGCCTTTCGCGATCGGCGTGAGCGCCGCGACCGGCACCTCACTGGGAAAGCCGAGGCCGCCGAACTCGCGATCCACTTCGAACGGGGCGGCCCAGAAATGCGGGCCAGCGCCGACATTGACGCTGCCGCAGGCGTTGACCGCGACCAGCGCGCCGACGGTGTGCCCGTCGCGCGTCACGGCGGAGGCCGAGCCGAGCCCGCCCTGGACGTTGACCGTGGTGGCGCCGAAGCCAGCGCCTGCCGTCCCGAGCGCGAATGTGCTCGCCGCCTTCGCTGCGGCGCTGTAGCCGAGATCCCGATAGGGCGGAAAGCGGCCCCAGTTCTTGTCGCCGCCGTTGAGGAGGTCGAACATCGACGCGCCGCAAACGAGCGGCACGCGGATGTCGCCGATGGCGAAGCCGCGCCCGCGTTCGTGCAGCAATGCCTGAACGCCCGCGCCCGCGTCCAAGCCGAAGGCCGAGCCGCCGGAGAGCACCACGGCGTCGATGCGCTCCGCCGTGCGGTGCGGCTCGAGCAGATCGGTTTCCCGCGTGGCGGGCGCGCCGCCCCTCACGTCGACCGCGGCCACCGCAGGCTCCTCGAAGATGATGGCGGTGACGCCGGAGGCGAGCCGGGCATCGTCGGCGTGTCCGACGAGGATGCCCACGACGTCGGTGATGAGGTTGCGCTGCGCCATATGTCTCGCCTTAATCGCGCGAACCTAGCCGCTGTCGGCTTGCGGGGCCAGATCACCGCGCCATCACATCCGGGCGAGAGCGGAATTAGCGGCTTGCGCGAAGACGCAAACGCAACGCATTAAGGCGCATGGCCGCCGACGTCACCATCCTCGCCGCGCTCCTAGCCGGTCTCGTGAGCTTTCTGTCGCCGTGCGTGCTGCCGCTGGTGCCGCCCTATCTCGTCTATCTCGCCGGCACCTCGCTCGAGCGGCTGGCCGAGGCGGAGCCGCCGCCGCGGGTGCGGCGCGACACGGTCATTGCCGCGGTCCTGTTCGTGCTCGGCTTCTCCACCGTGTTCGTGACGCTCGGCGCCAGCGCCAGCGCGATCGGCGCGTTGATGCGCTTTTACTCGAACGAGCTCGCCATCATCGCCGGCATCATCATCATCGTCATGGGGCTGCACTTTTTGGGCCTCACGCCGATTGGTCTCCTGCACCGGCAAGCGCGCTTTCACGTGGCAAAACCCGTTGGGCTGTGGGGCGCGTATGTAATGGGGCTTGCCTTTGCGCTCGGCTGGACGCCGTGCATCGGCCCGATCCTGGCCGCAATCCTGGCGGTCGCGGCATCGAAGGCCACGGTCGCCAAGGGTGCGGGCCTGCTCGCGGTCTATTCGCTCGGGCTGGGCGTGCCGTTCGTCATTGCCGCGTTCGCGGTCGAGCCATTTGCCGCGTTTCTTGCGCGCTTTCGCGCCCATCTTGCCCACGTCGAGCGGGTGATGGGCGGCTTGCTCGTGCTCACCGGCATCGCCTTTCTCGCCGGTGTGTTCACGCAATTGAACAGCTGGCTGATCGAAACCTTCCCGGCGCTGCAGAACATCGGCTGAGATCGTGGTCATTCCGGGTTCCGAGCGCAGTGAGGGAGCCCGGAATCCATAATCACAGGCCGTAGTTATGGATTCCGGGCTCGCGGGCTTCGCCCGCGCCCCGTAATGACGGCGGATGGTTCAGCGGGGTACAAGCAAAAGCCCGCCTCGGTGCGAGGCGGGCCCCTAAGTCGAGGAAGATCGAAATCCCTATTCGATCTCGGTGTAGGTGATCTTGCCGCTGGGATCCTTCTTCCAGACATAGACCGTGTAATCGAGGCGGGTCACATCCCCCTTCTTGTCGTAGGACAGTTCGCCGATCACGGTCTTGAACTTCATGCCGGATTTGATCTGTTCGGCCACCTTTTTCGGATCGAGCGATTTCGCCGCCTCGGCCGCCTGCTTGATGATCTGCACGGCGGCATAGCTGTAGAGTGTGTAGGCCTGCGGCTCAAAATTCTTGGCGCGGAATTTCGCCACCACGTCCTTGGCCTCCGGCCGCTTGCGCGGATCGGGCCCATAGGTCATCAGCGTGCCCTCGGCGCCGGGACCTGCGATCGCGGCGAACTCGTCGTCGGTGATGCCGTCGCCGCCCATCAGTGGCGCCTTGACGCCCTGCGCGCGCACCTGCCGCAAGATCAAGCCGCCGGTGTCATGCAGCCCGCCCCAATAGATGAGGTCGGCATTGGACGCCTTGATCTTGGACACAAGCGCGGAGAAGTCCTTGTCGTCCTTGTTGACGCCCTCGTAGAGCACTTCCTTCAATCCGCCCTTGTTGATGGTCGCCCTGGTCACGTCGGCGAGACCCTGACCATAGGTCGTCTTGTCGTGCACGATGGCGATCTTCTTGCCTTTGAAATTCTTGAGAATGTAATCGCCCGCGACCGCGCCCTGCTGATCGTCGCGCCCGCAGGTGCGGAAGATGTTCCACATGTTGCGCTCGGTGACCCGCGGATTGGTGGCGGAGGGCGTGATCTCGAGGATGCCGTTCTCCTGATAGACCTCGGAGGCCGGAATCGTGACGCCGGAATTGAAATGGCCGACGACGAATTTCACGCCGTCGCCGACGAACTTGTTCGCAACCGAGACCCCTTCCTTCGGATCGGCACGATCGTCGCCGAGGAAAATTTGGATCTTCTGTCCGAGAATGCCGCCCGCGGCGTTGATGTCCTCGACCGCCTGCTCGACGCCGTTCTTGAGCTGCGCGCCGAAGGCGGCGCTGCCGCCGGTGATCGGTCCGGCAACCCCCAACTTGACTTGCGCCGAAGCGCCGTCCGCGAAAGCGAGGCCGAGGCCGAAGGCGAGGCCGAGCGTGAGCCAGTGTTTCATCGTGTTCACCTCTGAATGACAGTCAGGCGCGCCTTAAGTCTCGCGCGCGTTTGTGGCGAGATTCAACCTGCAAACAAAGGAAATGTCACTCGGATTTTGGCGTATCCGCGGCTGGCGTATCGTCGCGGCGGCGCCAGCGAAACAGCCCGGCGCGCTCATTGATCCATTTGTAGCGGGTGACCATCTGGGCGACGCGCGTGAGGTGAAAGCCGAGCAAGCCGAACGCGACGCAGACCGCGTAATCGACGAGATAATAGTGCAGCGACAAGAACTTGCCCTCGAACAGCGCGAAGTGGAGGAAACGCACGGCAAGGCTCAGCGGCAGCATGTAGAGCGCGAGGTGCCACCACGGTCGCCAGGTCGCAGCGATCGCCCGGCCGGCGAGCCAAGCGGCGCTGCCGCCCATGAACACGCTCACCAGGAGAAAGATGCCGAGCGAGTGCTCGTCGGAGAGAAGTTCGGGGATCGAGACGTGCATCGCTCAGTGCCTGCCACCCTCGAGATAGGCCGCCTTCACTTCCGGACGCGCCAGAAGCTCGCGCCCGGTGCCGCTAAGCGCGATCCGCCCGTTGACCATGACATAGCCGCGATGCGCGAGCTTCAAGGCATGGAAGGCGTTCTGCTCCACCAGAAATACGGTGAGCTTTTCCTCGCTGTTCAATTTCTTGATCGCATCGAAGATCTGGCGCGCGACCAGCGGCGCCAAGCCCAGCGAAGGTTCGTCGAGGAGCAGAAGGCGCGGATGCCCCATCAGCGCGCGTCCGATCGCCAGCATCTGCTGCTCGCCGCCCGAAAGCGTGCCGCCGCGCTGATCGATGCGCTCTTTCAGACGCGGAAACAACGCGAAGACGCGTTCCACGTCGGCTTGAAAATGCGCGGAGTCGGCGACGGCGGCGCCCATCTGCAGGTTCTCTAGCACGCTCATGCGCAGGAAGATGCGGCGGCCTTCGGGCGCCTGCGCGATCTTGAGCCGTGCGATCTCGTGCGTGGGTAGCTGCGTGATGTCGCGGCCCGCAAAGACGATGTGGCCTTCGCGGGCGCGGGGGTTGCCGAAAATCGTCATCATCAGCGTCGATTTGCCAGCGCCGTTCGCGCCGATGAGCGTCACGATCTCGCCCTCGCCCACATCAACATCCACGCCCCTGAGCGCGGCGATATGGCCGTAATAGGACTTGACCCCGCGCACGCTCAGCAGCGGCGAGGTCATTTGCGCCCTCGCGCACACGGGCCGCCGCGCGCGCGGCGGCCGACCGGGAGCCAGCGGTGCGCCAAGCACGTCATTGGGAGCCTGCGATCCCCGCCTGTTCCACGACTTTGCCCCAACGAGCGATCTCCGCCTGCACGAAGACCTGCAGGCTCGCGACCGAGGGCGTGTCAATGGGGAGCACGCCCATCCTGGAGGCATGTTCCCTGATCTCCGCCTGCCGCATGAATTCCTTGATCTCGGTATGCAGGCGCTCGACGATGTCCTTGGGCGTGGCTGCCGGCGCCACTACCATCTGCCACGAGGCCGCGTCAAAGCCGGTCACGCCCTGCTCGGCAATGGGCGAAAGATGTGGCAGCGCGGCCACCCGCTCCTTCGTGGAGACGCCGAGCGCACGCACTTTGCCCTCCTTGATCAGGCTGAGCGCCGGCGGGATATCGCAAAACATGAGCGAAACGTGTCCGGCTGCCACATCGGTCAGCGCCGGCACGGAGCCTCGGTAGGGCACATGCGTCATCTCGATGCCGGTTGAGCCCTTGAACAGCTGGGCAAAGAGATGATGCGGCGTGCCTAGTCCGGCCGAAGCGAAGGCAAGCTGGCCGGGCTTGGCCTTGGCAAGCGCGACGAGATCCGGCACCGATGGGGCCGGCAACGACGGCGTGACCACGAGCACGTAGGGAGTGGCGACAACAAGTGCGAGCGGCACGAAGTCGACGGCCGGATCGTAGGGAAGCTTCTTGTGCAAGGCGACGTTGATCGCCATGACCGGAGAAGGCGCCATGAGGATGGTGTAACCGTCGGGTGCCGCGCGAGCGACGGAAAGCGCCCCGATCACTCCGCCGCCGCCCGGCCGGTTCTCGATCACGAATGGCTTGCCGAGCCGCTGCTCCAGGCGCTGTCCCAACATCCGCGCCAGGAATTCCGTGCCGCCGCCGGGCGCAAACGGCACGACAAAGGTGACGGGACGTGTGGGATATGGCTCGGCATTCGCGCCTACGCCTGCGGCGACCACCGCTAGCAGCGCCAGCAGCGCATATCCGGGCAGCGTTTTCATCTCGTCTGCGCGATGCCTATCACTGCACCTCGCCCTCCGCGACCTCCTCCTCCTCGACGCCGAGATAGGCGGCGATGACCTTGGGGTCGTTGCGAATATCGTCCGGCGTGCCGTCCGCGATCTTTTGCCCGTGGTCGAGCACGATGATGTGGTCGGATATCTCCATCACCACCGTCATGTCGTGCTCGATCAGAAGGATCGAGGTGGCGTGTTCGTCACGGATGGCGTGCAGATAGCGGCCGAGGTCGGCGCTCTCGCTCGGGTTGAGGCCGGCAGCCGGTTCGTCGAGGCAAAGCAGCACCGGGTTCGTGCACATCGCGCGGGCAATCTCGAGCCGCCGCTGCGCCCCATAGGGCAATTCGCCGGCCAAGTCGTCGGCACGCTCGGTGAGTGCGATCCGATCCAGCCAATAGCGCGCCTTGTCGATCGCGGCGCGCTCCGCCCGCGCATAAGTGCGCAGGCCGAGCGCGCCGAGCACGGTATATCCGGACGCCCACATCAGCGGATTGTGCTGGGCGACGAGCAGATTTTCCAAAACGGTCATGCCCTGGAACAAGCGGATGTTCTGGAACGTGCGGACGACGCGGGCTCGCTGCGTGACCAGGTAGTCGGGCATGCGCTCGAGCAGAAACAGAACGCCGTCGCCGCGGCTGGCGCTGCGCGTGCCCCGCTCGGTCAGCGTATCCAGCTCGTCCCACACGCCGGGATCGCCGAACTGCAACGCGATGCGTCCCCCGCTCGGTTTGTAAAAGCCGGTAATGCAGTTGAACACGGTGGTCTTGCCGGCGCCGTTGGGCCCGATCAGCGCGGTGATATCGCCTCTTTGCGCGGCAAAGCAGAGATCGTTAATCGCCACCAGGCCGCCGAAGCGCATGCTGAGGTGCTCGACGTGCAGGATAGGCGCGAAGCTCGAGGATGCCGTCGCATTCGGGCTCGCACCGGTCATGTCGTGGCTTGCGAGGCTCATCCGGGGCGCTCCCGCCCGAGCGACGGCTGCGCGCTCTGCGTTTTCCGCTCGCCGAAGAGCGAGAACCGCGGCGCGTTGAGGAATGTCGAGGGTTCGCGGGTTGCGATCAGTCCGCGCGGCCTCCAGACCATGATCAGCACCATCCCGAAGCCGAACAGCAGCATGCGATATTGGGTCGGATCGAAATCGCTGCCGAACACGAGCTTGAGAAAGTCGAGCTCGCGCATGATCTCGGTGCCGCCGATCATGATCACGGCGGCGATAGCCACGCCGAGCAAGCTGCCCATGCCGCCGAGCACGACGATGGCGACGATCACCGCCGATTCCATGAACGTGAAGCTTTCCGGCGAAATGAATCCCTGCCGGGCCGCGAAGAACGATCCGGCAAAGCCCGCGAACATCGCGCCCATGGCAAAGGCGGTGAGCTTGGTGTTGGTGGTGTTGATGCCCAGCGAACGGCAGGCGATCTCGTCCTCGCGCAAGGCCTCCCATGCCCGCCCGATCGGCAGCCGCCGCAGGCGCACCGTCATGGCGGCGGTGAGCATCGCGAGCCCGAGGATCAGGTAATAAAGAAAGATGGTGCGGTAGATCGGGCTGAACTCGAGTCCGAAGCGGGCGGCAAAGCCCTCGTCGGAGGCGTTGAACGGAATGCCGAAAAAGGTCGGCCGCGGGATGCTGCTGATGCCGGCATAGCCGTTGGTCACCGGCACCCAGTTGATCAGGATGAGCCGGATGATTTCGCCGAAGGCAAGCGTGACGATCGCGAGATAGTCGCCGCGCAATCGCAGCACCGGAAAGCCGAGCAGGATGCCCCAGAACGCGGCCAAGCAGCCCGCGACCGGAAGCAGGATCCAGAACGACAGACCGAAGGCATTGGCGAGCAGCGCATAGGAGTACGCGCCGACCGCGTAGAAGGCGACATAACCGAGATCGAGCAGGCCGGCGAGACCGACTACGATGTTGAGCCCCCAGCCGAGCATCACGTAGATGAGAATTTGTACCCCGAAATTATCGATCCATTTCACCGCGCCCTGAGTGCCCGCCAGCGACAGCGCGATGATCGGATAGAGGACGGCGAAGCCGAGCGTGAACGGAACGAGCAAGCGCGTGATCCGCCCGCGTGCGGCCGGGTGCGCGGCCTCCCCGTGCTGCCGGCTGCGCACGGCGTGACGGGCGAGCCAGGGAGCAAGGAGGATCGCATGCAGAAAGCGTCCGCCGGCGATGGTGGCGACCATGGCGACCAGCAGCGGCCAACGCGTCTCGAGCACGAGCTCGTTGTGAATGTTCTGGACGGTGTTGAAGCCGATCAGCGGCAGCAACAGGCCGAATGCGATCAGTGCGGTGATTGCGGTTTCACGCAGCGCGTGAACGATATCGACGCGGGAGGCGGGCGCTGACGCCTCGTGCGTCATCTCATACCTTCTCCACATCAGGTCGGCCGAGGATGCCCTGCGGCAGGAAGATCATGGTGATGGCGAGGACGGAGAAGGCGGCCACATCCTTGTAGTCGATGGAGAAATAGGCCGACCACATGGTCTCGATGAGGCCGATCAGCAAGCCGCCGATGACCGCGCCCGGGAGCGAGCCGATGCCTCCCAGCACCGCCGCCGTGAAGGCCTTGACGCCCGGCACGAAGCCGTCGGCGAAGCTCACCACGCCGTAATACATCAGATACATGGTGCCGGCGACGGCGGCGAGCGCCGCCGCGATCACGAAGGTGATCGAGACGGTGCGGTCGACGTCGATGCCGAGCAGCGCCGCCATCTTCTGATCCTGCTCGCAGGCGCGTTGCGCGCGCCCGAGCGCGGTCTTGCTCACCACGAACCAGAACACGACGAGCAGCGCCGCCGTCACCACCCAGACCACGATCTGCTTGTAGGAGACCGCGACTTCATAGCCGCTGCTGGCCGACGTCAGTACGATCACCTCGTTGAAGAACGGCGGAATGGATTTGACGCGCGGACCCTGAGCGACCTGGACGAAATTCGACAGAAAGATCGACATGCCGATCGCCGAGATCAGCGGCGCGAGGCGGAACGAGCCGCGCAGCGGGCGATACGCGACGCGCTCGATGGCCCAGTTGACGAGGGAGGTAAACAGCATGGCGATGATGAGCACGATGAACAGCGCGAGCACGAACGAGCCGATGCCGAGCCAGGTCGTCAAAATCAGCAGCGCAATAAGGGCGATGAAGGCGGACACCATGAACACGTCGCCGTGGGCGAAGTTGACCATGCCGATGATGCCGAACACCATCGTGTAGCCGATGGCGATAAGGCCGTAGATGGAACCGAGCGTGATGCCGTTGATGAGCTGCTGGACGAAGACTTCCATGCCCGCGCGCCTCGGTCGAGGCGTCCCTTACGATCCGGCAACCGATGAAGCTCTACCAGGGGCCCGCACGACCAGCAACGGCGGCATCGCGTCGCGAATGTGCCTTGTGGGAAGAAGGGAGTGGCCCCTCGCGCTCTTCCCCCCCTGTCGACCCCGCTCTCGCGCGGCGCGGTCGGCCGGGACGACAGGAGCGAGATAGCCGGGACTGAGCAGCCCCCTTGCTGAAGCCCGCGAGCGGCTCAATTACGAAGCATGAACCGGACCAGGCGCGGAACATTGGTTCCTATCCTCGTGCCTCGCAGAGTCCCGGATTTTCGTTGCGCGGCCTGATCGGAGCGGTGGCCCGACCGCCAGACGTCGACGTTCTGACCGGTGCGCCGGAATCGCACCGAGTGCGTGCGCGAGAAACGACTGACCCGCCAAGTTCCGGCGTGGTATGGTCGCGACCCCTGATGCCGTTAATGGGGATGTTCGTGCTGCGAGTACTGGCGCTGCCTGCGCTCGGCGTTACGCTATTTTTGTTCCATTAGTCGCTGGCACCCCTCGGCGGCCCGTTCATCGAGCAGGCTGCGGCGCAATCGCGGGATGAATTGTACGCAAAGTGCCGCCGTGCGGTGTTCCGGGCTTACGGGCGACCCGGCCTGCAGTACAATCGGCCGGGGCGGCGCGTGTTGCCGAACAAATTTGCCGTCGGCGCCATCGATCAGTGCGTCGCCAGCGGCGGACGCGTTCTCTGAGATGCAAGGGAAGCTAGCCGGATGAAATCCGAAGACGTCATTGCCGCCAAAGAACGGCCGTTCACGGGCGCGGAATATCTCGCCAGCCTGCGGGATGGCCGTGACGTCTACGTCTATGGAGAGCGCGTCGACGACGTGACCACGCATCCCGCGTTCCGCAACGCCGCGCGGTCGATCGCGCGGCTCTACGACGCCCTGCACGACCCCAAGACCAAAGACGTTCTCACCTCGCCGACCGACACCGGCTCGGGCGGATACACGCATAAATTCTTCCGTGCTGCACGCTCGCGCGAGGAACTCATCGTGCAGCGCGATGCCATCGCCCAATGGGCGCGCATGTCCTACGGCTGGATGGGGCGCTCGCCCGACTACAAGGCCTCGCTGATGAATACGCTCGGGGCCAATCATCGCTTCTACGGACGGTTCTCGGCCAACGCTCGGGCGTGGTATCGGCGCGCGCAGGAATACGTGCTGTTCATGAACCACGCTATCGTCAATCCGCCGGTCGATCGCAATAAAGCGGCCGACCAGGTGCGCGATGTGTTCATCACCATTCAAAAAGAAACCGACGCGGGCTGCTACGTGTCGGGCGCGAAGGTGGTGGCGACCTCGTCGGCGATCACGCATTACAACTTCCTCGGCCAGAATGCCGCGATGCCGGTGAATGATCCGGACCTCGCCATCATGTTCATCGCGCCGATGAATGCGCCGGGCGTGAAACTGTTCTGCCGCACCTCCTACGAGATGATGGCGAGCGTGATGGGCACGCCGTTCGACTATCCGCTGTCGTCGCGCTTCGACGAGAACGACGCGATCTTCGTGTTCGACAACGTGTTCATCCCCTGGGAAGACGTCTTGATCTATCGCGACGTGGAGAAGCTGAAGACCTTCTACCCGCGCTCGGGTTTCGTGAACGGTTTCCAATTCCAAGGATGCACGCGTTTTGCGGTGAAGCTCGACTTCATGGTCGGCCTTGTCGCCAAGGCACTGCGCGTCACCGGTGCCGACGAATTCCGCGGCAATCAGGCAATGCTTGGCGAGATCATTGCCTGGCGC
>JBJMTU010000321.1:0-12939 GCA_045811545.1 Xanthobacteraceae bacterium
GCGGGCGGCACGGCGCAGGTGCTGCGCACGCTGGTTGCGTCCTCTATTCTCGGTCGCAAGTTGCCGCAGACGCGGGATGGGTATCTGACGCTGGGCGATGTCGGCGCGCCGCAGATGCGTCGCGACAAGCGATCGGCGCCTTCGCGCGCCCGCGGGAATTAAGGGTCCTGGCGCCCAACCCTTTCCACACTTGGCATCTAAACATTTGGCACTTAAGCGACGCGGGGCTTAAGGGTATCCCTGAAAATGCGCGCCGAGGGACAACGCCATGGCAGCCGCCGACCTTCCCGGCAGCGATGAACAACGCGCGGAAGCGGCGCTGATCGCCGCCGCCGGCAAAATCCTGCGCAGCAGCCATCGCGAGGTGCCCGAGGATTTCGTCGCCGCCCTCTTCGCCCATGCGATGCCCGAAGACCTCATGCGTTACGATCCGCGCCAGCTTGCCGACCTGGCCGCGGATGCGTGGACGCTGCTCACCGTACGCAAGCCCGCCATGCCGAAGATTCGCCTCGAGACGCCGGGCTTGCCTGGCCACGAGCGGCTTCGCGCCGATTCGGTACTCGAAATCGTCAACGACGACATGCCGTTCCTGGTGGATTCGGTCCTTGCCGAGCTCGCCGAGCGCGGCATCGATGTGCGCTTCGTCGTGCATCCTGTGCTGACAGTGGAACGCGACGATATCGGCCGTCTCACCGCCTTCAAGCGCACGAAGGCCGCCGCCGGGGCGCTGCGCGAAAGCGTCATCTACATCCATATCGAGCGTATCGACGAAGAAGCGCGTCGCGCGGAGATTGTCGAGGCGATCGAGCAGGTGCTCGCCGATGTGCGCCTCTGCGTTCGCGATTGGCGAGCAATGACCGCGCGCGTGGCCGAGGCGATCACCGAGCTCAAGGCAAATCCGCCGCCATTGCCGGAGGCCGAGATCGCCGAGGCCATCGCCTTCCTGGAATGGCTCGCTGATAACAATTTCACGTTTCTCGGCATTCGCAACTACACGTTCACGGCCGCGCAGGACGCGCTCGAGCCCGTGTTCGACAGCGGGCTTGGGATATTGCGTTCGCGCGATATGACGGTGCTGCGCCGCTGGAACGAGCCGCTCGTCATTACGCCGCAGATCCGGGCGCTGCTCAAACAGCCGACGCTGCTCATCGTTACCAAGGCCGCAGTGCGCTCGCGCGTGCATCGGCGCGTCCACATGGACTATGTAGGCGTGAAGCGTTTCGCTCGCGACGGCAACCTCGTGGGCGAATTCCGCATCGTGGGGCTGTTCACGTCCACTGCCTATACGCGTTCGATCCGCTCGATCCCGTACTTGCGCCGTAAAGTGGACGCGGTCATGACGCGTGCCGGCTTCGATCCGGACGGGCACTCAGGCAAGGCGCTGGCCAACGTGCTGGAGAATTATCCGCGCGACGAATTGTTTCAGCTTGATGAGGATACGCTCTACCAGTTCGCGCTGACAGTACTGCAGCTCGATGAGCGGCCGCGCGTGCGGGTACTACCGCGGCGCGACCGCTTCGATCGCTTCGTCTCCGTCTTGGTTTACGTTCCGCGCGAGCGCTACAGCAGTGCCGTGCGCAAGGCGATCGGCGATTATCTTGCCGACAGCTACAAGGGCCACGTGAGCGCGTTCCATCCATTCTTCCCGGAGGGACAGCTGGTTCGCGTTCACTTCATCATCGGGCTTCCGTCGGGCGCCGAGGCGCCGAGCCCGGATCGCGCCAGCCTCGAGCGCGCTGTCGAGGCGATCGTACGCACCTGGGTCGACGAGCTGGGCGAGGAACTGGCGCGCAACTACGATGCGCCGAGGGCGCGCGCGCTGTTCAAGCGTTACCGCGACGCCTTCTCGGAGGGATATCGGGAGAGTTATTCGCCCACCACGGCGCTCGCCGATATCCGGGTCATCGAAGGGCTCTCGCCGAGCCGCCCGCTCGGTGTCGACTTTCATCGGCGTGTCGGCGACGCAAGCGACTGCGTTGGACTGAAGGTATGGAGCTACAAGCGGCCGATCCCACTTTCCGAGCGCGTCCCTGTGCTCGAGAACATGGGCTTCAAGGTGGTTGACGAGCGCACCTATCAGATCGGTCGCCACGCCAAAGAGACGACGCAACATGATGCTCAGGGCGCCGTGCTACACGGGGTCGACGTCTGGTTTCACGACATGCTGCTCGAGCGCGCCGACGGCCTCGACGTCGATCTCGAGGCGCACAAGCATAGTCTCGAGGCGGCTTTCCTGGTGGTGATGCGCGGTGGCGCAGAGAACGACGGCTATAATGCGCTCGTGCTGACCGCAGGGCTGATGTGGCGCGACGTGGCGCTCATTCGCACGATCTCGCGCTTTTTGCGGCAAATCCGCGTGCCCTATTCCCAGGGCTACATGTGGGCGACCCTGATCAAGCACGCGTCCATTGCCGCCGATCTCGTCCGCCTGTTCGCTGCCCGCTTCGACCCGCGTCTCGATGTCTCGGCGGACGAGCGCAAGGCGCGCGGGGCCAAGATCGCAGGCCGCATCGAATCTGCGCTTAGAGGAGTCGAAAGTCTCGACGAGGACCGTATCCTGCGCCGCTTCGTCAATGCGATCACCGCCGCCATTCGCACCAATTTCTATCAGATCGACGCCAACGGGCAGCCAAAGCAGCTCATCGCCCTCAAGTTCGCCAGTCGTGCGCTGGACGCCTTGCCGCTGCCGCGACCGCGCTACGAGATCTTCGTGTATTCGCCTCGGGTCGAAGGTCTGCACCTGCGATTCGGTAAGATTGCCCGCGGCGGCATCCGCTGGTCGGACCGGCCGCAAGACTTCCGCACCGAAATTCTCGGCCTGGCCAAGGCGCAACAGGTCAAAAACGCCGTCATCGTTCCGGTTGGCGCCAAAGGCGGCTTCGTGCCGAAGCTCGTGCTCAAGGGAGGAACGCGCGAGGTGGTACAGGCCGAGGGAATGGCCGCTTACAAGCTGTTCATTTCAATTTTGCTCGACATCACCGATAATCTCGCCGACGAGGGGGTGATCGCGCCCGACAATGTCGTGCGCCATGACGATGACGACCCCTATCTTGTCGTCGCCGCCGACAAGGGCACGGCGACTTTCTCCGATCTCGCCAATGCCATCGCCCGCGAGCACCGCTTCTGGCTCGACGACGCCTTCGCTTCCGGCGGCTCGGCCGGTTACGACCACAAGAAGATGGGCATCACCGCCCGCGGCGCCTGGGAATCGGTCAAGCGCCACTTTCGCGAGATGGATGTCGACATTGCCAAGACGCCGTTCACGGTCGTCGGCGTGGGCGATATGTCGGGCGACGTGTTCGGCAATGCCATGCTGCGGACGCCAACCATCAAGCTCATTGCCGCTTTCGATCATCGCGACATTTTCATCGACCCGGCACCGAATCCGGAAACAAGCTACGGCGAACGCCGACGCCTGTTCGATCTGCCGCGCTCGAGCTGGCAGGATTACGATCGTAGCCTCATCTCCAGAGGAGGCGGCGTGTTCTCCCGCGCGGCGAAGGAGATCGCGCTCTCGCCTGAGGCACGCTCCGCGCTGGGTTTCGCAGCGGAAAAGGCAACGCCTGATGACGTAATCAGGGCCATACTGAAGTCGCCGGTCGATCTTCTCTTCTTCGGCGGTATCGGCACCTTTGTGCGCGCCCCGTCGGAGGCGGACGATGCGGTCGGCGATCGTGGCAATGATGGGGTCCGCGTCACCGGCGCCGAGATCCGCGCCAAGGTGATCGGCGAGGGCGCCAACCTCGGTATGACGCAGCGCGGCCGCATCGAGGCATCGCTGCGTGGCATCAGGCTCAACACCGACGCCATCGATAATTCGGCCGGCGTGAACACGTCCGACGTCGAGGTCAACATCAAGATCGCGTTGGCCCGGCCAATGCGCGACGGGCGGCTCTCGCGCGACAAGCGCAACGCACTCCTGGCCGACATGACTGAGGAGGTGGCGGCGCTCGTCCTGCGCAATAATTATCTGCAGACGCTCGCGATCTCGCTCGCCGAGCGGCGGGGAACGGATGATCTCGGCTTCGAGCAGCGGCTGATGCAAACACTGGAGCGGGAGGGCGAGCTCGATCGCGCCGTGGAGTTCCTGCCGAACGACGTGGAGATCGCCGAGCGTCGACGGCGCTCGCAGGCTTTGACTCGGCCCGAGCTTTCGGTGCTGCTCGCCTATGCCAAGCTCGCGCTCAATCACGAACTCGTCCAATCGTCCGTGCCGGACGATCCCTATCTGGGCCGTGAACTCGGCCGCTATTTTCCCAGGGCGCTCGCAGACAAATTTCCCGATGCGCTCGAGCAGCATCGGCTGCGGCGCGAGATCATCGCCACGCAGCTCGCCAATTCCATGATCAATCGCGGCGGTCCTTCGCTCTTGGTCCGCATCGCCGATCAGACCGGCGCATCGGCGGCGCAGATTGCTGCCGCCTTCGCTGCGGTGCGCGACAGCTACGGCATGACCGTGCTCAACTCGGAGATTGACGCGCTCGATAACGAGATTTCCGGCCGGCTGCAGATCGAGCTCTACCTCGGGGTCCAGGATCTGTTGCTCGACCGGCTGGTCTGGTTCCTGCGGAATGTCGATCTCGCGCAGGGGCTGGCTGCCCTCGTCGCCCACTATCGCGAAGGGATTGCGGCGGTTGAGGCCGCGGTCGACGCCGCGCTGCCGCAGGCAGCGGCCGTCGCACGAAACGCACGTGAGGCCGAACTGCGCAAGCAAGGCGTGCCGGAAGCGTTGGCGCGGCGGCTCTCAACGCTGCCCGCGCTCGTGGCAGCGCCCGACATCGTCATGGTCGCCGACCGCACCCGGCGAGCTATTGCGGAGGTCGCGGCGACGTATTTCGCGGCTGCCGCGTTCTTTCGGCTCGATCACATCACCAATGGCGCGCGCGGCATCATCATTTCCGACTATTTCGACCGCCTGGCGCTCGACCGCGCGCTCGATTCCATTGGCGATGCCGAGCGGCGGCTCACCGCCGCCATGATGGGCAGCGGCGAGGCCGGACCTGCCGCGGTGGAGGCCTGGGTCGCACCACGCAAAGCCGAGGTCGATCGCATTCGCATGGCTGTCGACGAGATCGCCAATTCAGGGCTGACCTTGTCCAAGCTTTCGGTGGCAGCGAGCCTGCTGGGAGATTTGGCGAAGAATTGACGCGCGCTGCTATTGTCGGCGGTTCAATGCCGGAAATGCCGCGTGCCCGTGAATACCATGGCAACGCCGCGGTCGTCGGCAGCCTTGATCACCTCGTCATCGCGCACTGATCCGCCGGGCTGGATCACCGCCGTTGCGCCCGCTTCGATCGCGACCAGAAGCCCGTCCGGAAACGGAAAGAAGGCGTCTGACGCCACGACCGATCCTATCGTTAGCGGTGCGGGCAAGCCCGTCGCCGCTTCCTCGGCCTTACGCGCAGCGATACGGGCAGAATCGATCCGGCTCATTTGGCCGGCGCCGATGCCGACCGTGGCGCAATCCTTGGCATACACGATAGTGTTCGATTTCACGTGCTTGGCGATACGGAAAGCAAAAGCAAGATCGGTAAGCTCGGCGTTGGTCGGCGCGCGCTTGGTCACGACTTTGAGCGTCATGTCGTCCACGACCGCGTTGTCACGCGACTGCACGAGTAAGCCGCCCGCAACCGATTTCACCAGCATGCCTCTCGCGCGCGGATCAGGCAGGCCGCCGGCGATCAGCAAGCGAAGATTCTTTTTCGCGCCCACAATGGCGATGGCGTCCTCGCTCGCTTCCGGCGCGATGATAACCTCGGTGAAGATGCCCGTAATGGCCTGCGCGGCTTCAGCGTCGAGCTTACGGTTCACCGCCACGATCCCGCCGAAGGCCGACACGGGATCACAAGCCAGTGCCTTGTGATAGGCTTCGACGAGGCTTGCACCCTCGGCCGCGCCGCACGGATTGGCGTGCTTGACGATCACGCAGGCCGCGGTGCGTCGGGGGTCGAACTCGGCGACGCACTCGTATGCCGCGTCGGTGTCATTGATGTTGTTGTAGGAGAGCTTTTTGCCCTGCACCTGCCGCGCGGTGGCGACGCCGGGCCGCAGTTCGCTGGTGCGATAGAACGCCGCCGACTGATGCGGGTTTTCGCCGTAGCGCAGCGGCTCGAGGAGATACCCACCGATCGCACGCCAAGCCGGCGCCGGGTCCGAGAGCTGATCCGCAAACCAATTGGCGATCGCCGCGTCATAAACCGCGGTGCGAGCATAAGCCTTGGCGGCAAGCTTGCGGCGTAGCGCGAGCGTGGTCGCCCCACCGTGCTCTCTGATCTCCGTCAGCACGACCGCATAGTCGCTTGGATCGATCACCACCATCACGTCGGCATGGTTCTTGGCGGCGGCCCGGATCATGGCGGGGCCACCAATGTCGATGTTTTCGATGCAGGTCGCAAAATCTGCATCCTTCGCGACCGTCGCTTCGAACGGATAAAGGGTGACGACGAGCAGATCGATCGGCCGGATGCCGTGCGAGCGCATGGCGGCGGCGTGCTCCTCATTCTCGCGTATCGCAAGCAGCCCACCGTGCACCTTCGGGTGGAGCGTCTTCACCCGACCGTCCATCATTTCGGGGAAACCGGTCAGCTCGGAAATGTCGAGAACTGGAAGTCCGGCGTCGGCCAGCGCTTTGCGGGTGCCGCCGGTCGAGATCAACTCGATTCCTTCTGCCGTGAGCGCACGCGCGAACTCGACGAGGCCCGATTTGTCGGAAACAGAGATCAGAGCGCGGCAGACGCGGCGGAGACGATCGGTCATGATCGACTAGCGGGTATCATAGCGACAGCAACATTCAAAGCTGGACGCCGCGGGATCACAGCGGCAGCCGCGGTTCGTCATCGCGGCCGCGCCGCGGCCCGCCCGGTCCGGCCTGCGCGGCGTGGGCCGCGAACGTCCAACGCACCCTCGGCACGTTGCGCGCGCGACCATAAATGACGAGCTGCACGGTGCGGCGCGGTCCGTCCGGGCCGGCGAGATAGACGCTCTCTTCCACCTCGACGCGGTCCCCGTAGGCGGTGAACGTCCACACTTCTTTGTTGGGCATTGCCAGCATGGCGCCGTGGCCGTCGGACAGCCGGTTGGCCTTGACCGTTGGATGCAGGTGGAAGCGCAGAGCGAATTGATCGCGGTCCGCCGGCACCAGCTCACCGCGTGCCGGCGTGAACGAATCCTCTCCGTCGAGCCTGCGCCCGTCGCCCGAGAGCATGAGCACCCGCTCATGGACAACATTGAAGATGTCGGCGTATCCGTCATGCGATGCGCGCAACAGGGTGACGTCCCCTTGCTCCTCGCGGGCGACCGCCACCTGGCGTGGCCCGGCAATCATTGGCGTGCCATAGAGCATGCGCCGCACAGGACCAGCCTCGATAAAGCGGCATGAGGACGTATCGTTGAGCGTGGCGGTGGAATGTGCGGCGGTTGTGCGCGCGACTTGCCGCCAGCCTTCGCGACTTGCCACCGGCAATCCGCAATTGACGACGATGCGATTCTGCTTGGCCGAGAGCTCGAACGAGAGGCAGCCGGCGTGCGCTTGCTGGCTTACCGCCATCGGCGGCGGGCGGCCGGCATCCATCAACACCAGCGTGCCTGCACTCTCCAGGCGCTGGTAACCGGAATGGGGCGCGTTCGCGAGCGGCGCGCCGCGGGCGTCGTCGTACGCGAGAATGGTGGTGATGAGATCGGTTGGTGTCGGCCCCATGCCGTTGAAGAGCGCGAAGTTGCCGTCGCCGTGCCGGAAGAAGCGCAGCATCGGCATCATGCGATCTATGGCATTGAGCAGCGCTGGTGGCGGCACGAGATTGCGGGCGGTGAACGCGCTCCGCAACGGCAAGAGGTCGATCAGCAATTGGACAAGCGCACCGGGATTACGGCTGATATGACCGCCGTCGGGCAGGATCTGACGCGCCAACTCGTCTGAAAGTCGCTTGCTGGCGGCGCGGATATGACGGTGTTGGCGCGCCATGCACAACGCCGCATAGTTGAGCGCGATCGCCGCCTGCAGGCGTGGCACGCCGTCGCGCGTTTGCGAAGCTGTATGACGCAGATGCCGGACCTGCCGCGTCAGGCTGCGCAGGAACCGGCGATAGAAGTGGACGTCGGCATCGTCGAGCAGCAGCGGCGCCTGGCTGAGCCACGAGATAATTCGCCGTGCGACCACCTCGGAACGCCAAGCGATCCGGTCTTGGGAACTGTTGAGGGTGATCCACTCGTCCACCAGCGCGCGCGCGTTGGCGCGGTTGATGCCGGAGCCGGCGGCGCGCAAATGGCGCAACCAGCCGAAGCCGAACAGCGTCGCCGCCCAGTCCTCGGACGGCGGTGAGATTTCGAAGGGGGAGCGGGAATCGCAGGTAACGACCTTGCCCGCAAACGCGAAGCGGCCTGCGTAGATTTCGCTTGCCCGGGTTGCATCGCTGGTTCGCAGATCCTGCGGCGCGATGACGATACGGTCCGACTTGCCGAAGGAGAATGGCCAGTTGACGATCGGATGCGCCGCGACGCGGCTGGTGAGCCTGCCAAGGAGGCCGCGGGCCAGGACCACGGACAATTTCGTGCCTTCCGCGACCGAAACGCGCGACATCGAGGCGCTGGCTCCCCTCCAGTGCGGGCGACCCCCGCAGGGCGGCAACATAGCGAAGGGTGCGGCAACGGCCAACCGCGGATAACCCCTTCAAATCCTTTGCAGACGGGCAGCGTAGAAGCCGTCCAGGCCGGCCATGCGCGAATCAGGGTCTGGCAGGTGACAGGGCAAGGTTCGCAGGTCGCCGTCCGCGGTGAGCCATTCGCTGTGGCCGTGGACTTCATCCGCCGAGATCGGCCGGCGAACGAGGCTCGGGGTGTGACTGAGCAGATCGTGGATGATCTCGATTCCTTCCTCCGGTTCGAGCGAGCAGGAGCAGTAGACCAGCACGCTGCCTGGCTTGGTCAGCTGCGCCGCCCGAGCCACAAGGCGACGTTGCAGCGCTGCGAGTGCAGTGATGTCGGCCGCGCGCTTGAGCCAGGGGATGTCGGGATGACGGCGGATGGTCCCCGTCGACGAGCATGGCGCGTCGAGGAGGACGGCATCGAACGGCCCGGCCTGCCATTCGGTGACATCGGCGGCCACCATTTCTGCCGTGAGCTGCAGCCGGGTGAGGTTCTGTCGCAGCCGCTCGAGCCTTTCCGGCGCGCGGTCGACGGCGACGAGGCGGGCGCCGGCGGCCGCGAGCTGAGCGGTCTTGCCGCCCGGAGCGGCGCAGAGATCGGCGACGGCAAGCCCGCGCACGTCACCGAGAAGCTTCGCCGGGAGTGCCGCGGCAGCGTCTTGGATCCACCAGGCACCCTCGGCGTAGCCGGGCAATTGCGAGATCGGTCCATGCACGATCGCGCGTACCGACCTTGTCGGGAGCACGCGTCCGCCGAGCGCGTCCGCCCAACGCTCGGGGTCATTCTTCACCATCAGATCGAGCGCCGGTTCGTGGGAGTTGGCCACGGCGATGGCACGTGCGGTCTTTGCCCCATAATTCTTCTCCCAGCGCGCCATCAGCCACTCCGGGGTATCGAGCGTGGCGCTGTCGACGGTGCTGAGGAGTTGCGTGCCCTCGCGGGTGACACGCCGGAGCACGGCGTTGACCAGGCCGGCGTAGCGCGCCGCGCGGCGGTCGGCCTGCACCAGGCGCACCGCAAGGTCCACAGCCGCGTGGTCCGGTACCTCGAGCCAAAGGATTTGCGCCGCGCCGAGAAGCAAGGCGGTTTCAACCCGCGGCGCGCCGGCGGGAAGTTTTAGCCGTTGAGCGAGGAAGTGGCGCAACGTGCCCAGCCTGCGCAGCACCGTGGCCACCAAGGTACGCACCAAGGCGCGGTCGCGAAGGGCAAGAGTTCCGAAATCGGGGTGTGCCGCCCGTTCCTCCAGCTCGTCGTCGAGCGGGCGGCGGCGGCGCAGAACTCCATCGAGAATGTCGGCAGCGATCCGCCGCGCCGCCAAGCCGGGAGCGTCAACCGCGAGATCGGGACGGACCATGCCCGCCATTTGGCACGAAAACGGCAGGAGCAGCGAGGACGGAGGGTATCAGCCCCAGGGGCCGCGATTTTCTCCGCGGCTGCCCGCACTGCCCCACGGGTTTCCCCAGCGTCTGGGATAGGCGGGCGCAGTCGGGCGCGCCCAACCGCTGGAGCCGATTTCCGCCGCCAATCGTTGCAGTGCGGCGATGCGATTCTCGGTCGAAGGATGGGTGGAGAACAGGTTGTCCATCCCGTGGCCGGTCAGCGGATTGACGATGAAAAGATGCGCGGTGGCCGGCGCGCGCTCGGCGGTGGGGTTCTCAACGGACGCCGCAGCGGAGGAGATCTTCGCCAGCGCGGAGGCGAGCGCGTCCGGACGCTCCGTGACGCGGGCGCCGAGTTCGTCGGCGGCATATTCCCGCGTGCGGCTGATTGCCATCTGCACGAGCATGGCCGCGATCGGCGCGAGGATCACCATCGCGATGGTACCGATCACGCCGGGGCCGTTGTTGCCGTCGCGATGGCCGCCGAAAAAGAACCCAAACTGCGCCAACATGGAAATTGCACCGGCGATGGTGGCGGTGATTGTCATCGTCAGCGTGTCACGATTTCTGACATGGGCAAGCTCGTGGGCGATTACGCCGGCCACTTCTTCGCGGGAGAGCATTTGCAACAGTCCGGTCGTCACCGCCACTGCCGCATGCTCGGGGTTGCGTCCGGTGGCAAACGCGTTGGGCTGTGGATTGTCCATGAGATACACGCGCGGCATGGGCAGGCCGGCGCGGCGCGCAAGATCCTGCACGAGGTGCACGAGGTCGGGCGCAGTGCTCTCGTCGACCTCGTGGGCGTCGTGCATCGCCAACACGAGCTTGTCGGCATTCCAGTAGCTCGCAAGATTCATGGCGGCGGCGACAATGAGCGCGATCACGGCGCCGCTCGCGCCGCCGATCAGATAGCCGACTCCCATGAAGAGGGCGGTCAGCCCCGCCAGTAGGATGGCGGTACGCAGATAGTTCATCGTCGCGTCCTCCCTGGACCTTGGGGCGGCACGCCTTCGCGGCGCACCCCGGCCCAACATTGCGCCATAAGATGTTGGGTCGCTTCCGGCCGCTCGCCAGAGGCCGCTTCGTCGTGCCGCACGGCGGGTCTTGATCTTGGGCGCGCCGGGAGACATGGAACTTATGACCGAGATGAAACCGAAGCACGCGTCAGGCGCTTCGCCGAAAAAGCCGATTTCGGCGGCGGCGCAGCGAGCTCTCGCCGAGGCCGCGGCCCGCCGCGCCGAGCGCGACCGCGTGGCCGCGAAACGGCCGCCAGAGCTAGGTCGCAGCGGTAAACCCGATCCCGTCCGTTACGGGGACTGGGAGATCAGGGGTATCGCCACCGACTTTTGAGCGCTGCAGGGCAGCGCCCCTCGACACGCGTCAAACATCGTCCCAGGGATGCAGTACGATGCGTCCCACGAGGTTCTCACCGCCTTCCAGCATGGCGTGCGCCCGCGCCGCTTTGGACAGCGGCAGCACCGCGTGCACTGGCATACGAAGGCGTCCTTTCTCCAGCAGTTCCGCCACCACACGCTGATCGTTGCGCGTTGCTCCGCGAATGCCGTGGACGTTGAGCTCCTTGCTGACCATGTCGATGACGCGCAACGGAATCTCGCGCAGTTCCCCACCGACCGGGCAGAACGTGCCGCCGAGGCGCAAGGCGTCGATGCACAGCCGCATCAATTCGGGCGCGCCGGTATATTCCACCGCAGCGTCCGCGCCTTCGCCGCCAGTGGCTGCACGGATTACTTTGACAATATCCTCTCGGCCGCTGTCGACGACGATATCCGCACCCCAGCGCTTGAGGCTCGCGGCCTTACCGGGATGGCGCATGGTCGCGATGACGGTGGCGCCGGCGAACTTGGCAAGGGCAATGGTGGCCGTGCCCATGCCGCCCGATGCGCCGGTGACGAGAACGTTGTCGTTCATCCGCACGTTGAGTCGATTGACGATGATGCGGTGGGCCGTCGCGCACGGCCACATGGCGGCGGCAGCCTGATCGAGATCGAGATCTGGGCTGGTCTTGATCCAGTAGTTTTCCGGGCGAGACACGAACTGCGCATAGCCTCCGAACATGGTGTGGCCGGGAAGGTCAACACCCCCCAGAGAGATTGCCCAGCCCGCGGATGCTTGCGAGCGACAGCGGATTCTCGGGGTTGGTCATCCCGAGCACGCAATCACCCGGCACGAGCGTCGTCACGCTTGTGCCTACCGCCACTACTTCGCCGGCGGCGTCGCGGCCGAGCTGCATCGGCATCGGAAAAACGCGGCGGCCCTGGATGCCGCCATGATGTCCGGTGGATTTGCCGTAGAACTCGTGCACCTCGCCGGTGCGGTACTTTATGTCCCAGCGCGAGACGGATGTGGCGAGCACCTTCACGAGAACGTCGGTTGGCCCGACGTCGGGCAGCGGATAGTCGCCGTAGACCAGTTTTTCGGGCCCGCCGAACTCGAACAGGCGGACCGCTTTCATCGTGTTCATCGATCCGCCGGCGCTCGCTCGCTTAGCTCATCAAAGAATGAACCGACTCAAATCTGCGTTCTTGGCCAGATCGCCGATATGCTTATCCACATAGGCGGCGTCGATTGCCACCGTGTCGCCGGGGCGGTCGGGGGCTGCGAACGAGATCTCGTCGAGCACGCGCTCCATCACCGTCTGCAGCCGCCGCGCGCCGATATTCTCGACGCTCGAATTGACGGCGACCGCCACGTCGGCGATTGCGTCGATCGCGTCGGCGGTGAATTCGAGCTTTACCCCTTCGGTTGCCAGCAGCGCGATATATTGCTTGATCAGCGACACCTCGGTCTCCGTCAGAATGCGCCGGAAATCGTCGCGGGTGAGCGGCAGCAGCTCTACCCGAATCGGCAACCGCCCCTGCAGTTCGGGAAGCAGGTCCGACGGTTTCGACAGGTGGAACGC
>JBJMTU010000322.1:0-5067 GCA_045811545.1 Xanthobacteraceae bacterium
GTAGGCAAAGCCGACGAATTTCGGCTCGCCCTTCTCGGTGACATGGATGTGGTGAGGGGGATCGGTGCCGCGCATGTAGAGCGCGGTGTTGGTGCGATCGGCGCGCATCATCCCGAAGCGCGTGAGGAACTCCTCCATCACGTCCAGGTCAGGCACCCTGAGCCGGCCGTAAGCGATGTCGGTTGCCTTGATCCATGCCATGCGGGTGATCCTTTAAAAAGGACTGCGTCATCACCGGACCGCACGAAGCGCGTGATCCGGTGATCCATCATTTCGAAAGTGATTGCAACAGAACTCGGGCTTGCCCGAGTTCTGAAAGTCATAAGCGCCGCAAGTCTGGGTAAATCCGACTTGCGGTGTCAAGCCCGGCAATGACGACGTGGGGGTCGGGCTCATCCCAAATTCAATTCCTTGAAGAAATCGTTGCCCTTGTCGTCGATCACGATGAAGGCGGGAAAATTCTCCACCTCGATCCTCCAGATCGCCTCCATGCCGAGCTCGGGATACTCCACGGTCTCGACCTTCTTGATGCAGTGCTCGGCGAGGTTTGCCGCCGCGCCGCCGATCGAGGCGAGATAAAAGCCGCCGTGCTTGCGGCAAGCTTCGCGCACTGCGGATGAGCGGTTGCCCTTGGCCAGCATGATCATCGATCCGCCCGCGGCTTGGAAGTCGTGCACGAAGGAATCCATCCGCCCCGCCGTGGTCGGGCCGAACGCGCCCGAGGCGTAGCCCTGCGGCGTCTTCGCGGGACCGGCGTAATAGACCGGGTGATTCTTGAAATAGTCGGGCAGCCCCTCCCCTCGCTCCAGCCGCTCGCGCAATTTGGAGTGCGCGAGATCGCGCGCGACGATCATAGGTCCGCTGAGCGAGAGCCGCGTCTTGATTGGATATTTGGAGAGCTGCGCGAGGATCTCATTCACCGGCCGGCGCAGATCGATGTGCACGACCTCGCCGCCAAGTTTGTCCGCATCGACCTCGGGCAGGTACTTCGCCGGGTTGCGCTCGAGCTCCTCGAGGTAGACGCCCTCGCGCGTAATCTTGCCGAGTGCTTGGCGATCGGCCGCGCACGAGACGCCGAGCCCGACCGGCAGCGAGGCGCCGTGGCGGGGCAGACGGATCACGCGCACATCGTGACAGAAGTATTTGCCGCCGAACTGCGCACCCACGCCGAGCGACTGCGTGAGCCGATGCACCTCTTGTTCCATCTCGAGGTCGCGGAAGGCGTGGCCGTCCTCGGAGCCGCGCGTCGGAAGGTCGTCGAGATAACGACAGGAGGCGAGCTTCACCGTCTTCATGGTCAGCTCGGCCGACGTGCCGCCGATGACGATGGCGAGATGGTAGGGCGGGCAGGCGGCGGTGCCGAGCGTGAGCACCTTCTCCTTGAGGAAGGCGAGCATGCGGTCATGGGTCAGGATCGAAGGGGTTGCCTGGAACAGGAACGATTTGTTGGCGGAGCCGCCGCCCTTGGCGATGAACAGGAACTTGTAGGCGCCGTCGTACTCGCCGCCGCCTTCGGCATAGATCTCGACTTGCGCCGGCATGTTCGACTTCGTGTTCTTCTCCTCGAACATGGAGATCGGCGTGAGCTGCGAATAGCGCAGGTTGCGCTTGAGATAAGCGTCGCGCGCGCCCTCGGCGAGCGCCGCTTCGTCGTCGCCGTCGGTGAAGACGAGGCGGCCCTTCTTGCCCATGATGATGGCGGTGCCGGTGTCCTGGCACATGGGCAGCACGCCGCCCGCCGCGATGTTGGCGTTCTTGAGGAAATCGTAGGCGACGAACTTGTCGTTATCGCTCGCCTGCGGGTCCTCGAGGATCGCACGCAGCTGCGCAAGATGCCCTGGCCGCAGCAGATGGTTGATATCCGTGAACGCCGTCTCGGCGAGCATGCGCAGCGCCTCGCGCTCGATGACGACCAGTTCGTGCTTGCCGGCGCGTTCCACCCGCACGCCGTCGCCGCCGAGCTTGCGGTAGGCCGTCGTGTCGGCGCCGAGCGGGAACAGCGGCGTGTGCTTGTAGGGCGGGGTGATCTCGGCATGGGCGTTCATGGGCGCACTATCCTTCTCGGGTCGTTCGCGCGCAAGCGGGAACCCATAACCGCCGATTTGTGATTATGGGCCCCCGCAACGGGTTTCCCGCGACGGAGACTACGCGTCCAACTCCTTGAAATAGCGGTAGATGCCCCACTGGCTGAACGGGATGCGGCGAGGCGAGGCGAGGTAGGCGGCAATGCGCGGCCGCTTGGCCACGCGGTCGTGCAGCACGATGATGCGCGGCACCTTGCGCTCGAACCGCTTCATCCGTTTTGGAAATGCATAGCGCAGCCCCTCGACGATCTGGAACAGCGAGAGGTCGACATAGGTGAGCTTGCGACCGAGAACATAGGGACCACCGCTCTTTTGGAGCACGCGCTCGAAATAGCGCAGAAATTTTGGCAGGCGATGGCGCCAGAAGTATTTGGTGGCGAGCTTGGCGGCCGCGCGCTGCTCTTCGTAATAGAGATAGCCGGTGATCGGGTGATGGGTGTCGTGGATCAGCACGACGAGATCGGTGATGGTGAGCTGCAATTGATGCACCCATAGCCGTCCGGCCTCGTCGCGCGGCGCAAGACCGAGCCGCTGGCCGAGGTAAAACAAGATATTGGCGGTCTGCGCGACGACAAGCTTGCCGGCCTTGAGGAACGGCGGCGCAAACGGCGGACGCGCGATGCCTCGCCCTTCGATCAGCTTCATCATCGCGGGCACGCCGCGCTTGCCTCCCCGGCGCGCCACGTCGACATAGTCGGCGCCCGCTTCCTCCAAGGCGAGGCGGACGAATTCGCCGCGGCCTTGGATCGTCGGCCAGTAGTAAAGCTCGTAGCGCATGATTCACCTCACCACGTAGGGTGGGCAAAGGCGCACGCCCGAACAGTTGCGCTTTGCGCAGCTGCTTTCGCGCCTTTGCCCACCCTGCAGTCGCTGGTCCCGCGCTATCGCATACATCAGTGCAAGCGTTTTATCGACAATCAGCCGCCTGGGCACGGCGCGTTCGCGCCTCTGCCCACCCGGCGCGAGCGCCCGAGACGCGGCGAAGCCAGCGGTATAGACTTGAGGCGCTACCAACACGGAGAGAGCCGATGCCCATCGCCAAGGTGCGCGGAGTAAACATCAACTACGAAGTCCTCGGCAGCGGCGGCCCTTGGGTCGCGCTCTCGCCCGGCGGCCGCCGCGCGCTCGACAACGTAAAGTCGCTGGCGCAGCACGTGGCGCAATCCGGCTACCGCGTGCTCATCCACGACCGGCGCAACTGCGGCCTTTCCGATATCGCCATCGGCGCGGACCTTTCTGAATACGAAGTGTGGGCGGAAGATCTCTACGACCTGCTCTCGCAGCTCAACGGACTGCCCGCTATCGTCGGCGGCGGCTCATCCGGCTGCCGGCTGTCGGTGCTGTTCGCGCTGAAATATCCCCACGCCGTGCGCGCGCTGCTGTTGTGGCGCGTCACCGGCGGGCCCTTCGCCGCGGCGCGGCTGACCGAGAACTACTACGGCAAATACATCCAGGCCGCGAAGGAGGGCGGCATGGCCGCGGTGTGCGAGCTCGATCATTTCAAGGAGCGCATCGACGCGCGGCCGGAAAACCGCGCGGTCCTCATGGCGATGGATCCGCAAAGGTTCATCGCCGCGATGGAGCGCTGGCGCGCGCAGTTCGCCAAAGGCGCCGAGCTGCCGATCATCGGCGCCAGCGAGAAGGACTTGAACTCGATCAAGGTGCCGACCTGCATCATTCCCGGCAACGACAAGACCCACAATCACGCCATCGCCGAGACCGCGCATCGCATGATCGCAGGCAGCGAACTCTACGATCTGTTCCCCGGCGACCTCGACGTCGATCTCGTCCCGCCCGAGGACTGGGCGCCCAAGGAGGCCGAGATGGCCGCGGTGTTCGTCGACTTTCTCAAGCGCGCACAGGCCAAGGCGGCCTGATCAAGCCGCGCCTGGGTTCCCGTAATCCCTCTCTGCAAACGTCCTTCCACGGAGGCGCCATGTCGAAGCATCCGCCCTTGGCCGCGATCGCGGCTTTCCTCTGCGCCGCGTCGCCGGCGAGCGCGCAGCAAGCGGACTTCCCCGACGGACCCGGCAAGCAGACCTTCGTCAATTCTTGCGGCGGCTGCCACGACATCAATCGATCCCGCGCCGGCTACACGCCCGAAGGTTGGCGCACCGTCATGCGCATGATGCTCAATTTCGACGTGCCGGTGCCCAAGGACGAAGTCGAGACGCTGACGCAGTACCTGATCAAGAATTTTCCCGAGCGGCCGCGCCCCGCTGCAGTGGTCGTGCCCGGGCCGGTCGAGGCCACCATTAAGCTCTGGCAAGTGCCGACGCCGGGCTCGCGGCCGCACGACCCGCTCGCCACCCGCGACGGCGCCATCTGGTACACTGGGCAGCTGTCCGGCAAGCTCGGGCGTGTCGATCCCAAGACCGGCGCGATCAAGGAATATCCGCTCAAGACGCCGCAGACCGGCCCGCACGGCCTGGTCGAAGACAAGGACGGCAACATCTGGTTCACCGGCAACCACCTGAGCCTGATCGGCAAGCTCGACCCCAAAACCGGCAACGTCACCGAATACAAAATGCCCGATCCGAAGGCGAAGGATCCCCATACCCTTGCCGTCGACGATCACGGCATCGTTTGGTTCACCGTCCAGAACGGCAACATGGTGGGACGCCTCGATCCCAAAAGCGGCGAGATCAAGCTCGTCACCTCGCCTACGCCGAATTCGCGGCCCTATGGCCTCCTGATCAATTCCAAGGGCATTCCAGTCCTCGTCGAGTTCGGCACCAACAAGATCGCGACCGTCGATCCGAACACGATGGCGATCAAGGAATACGCTTTGCCGAACGCGGCATCGCGGCCGCGCCGGCTCGCGCTCTTGCCCGACGACGCGGTCTGGTATGCGGATTTCTCGCGCGGCTATCTCGGCCGGCTTGATCTCGCGACCGGCGAGCACAAGGAATGGCCCTCGCCGAGCGGACCGAACTCGCAGCCCTACGGGATCGTCTTTGCCAAGGGCGCACTCTGGTACAAC
>JBJMTU010000323.1:0-3852 GCA_045811545.1 Xanthobacteraceae bacterium
GGCGCTGCAGTTCTGGCTGAACCGCGGTATGCGCGGGCGAAGGAAATTCCTTGCTTTCAAGGGCGGCTATCACGGCGATACGACCGGGGCGATGGCGGTCTGCGATCCCGATGCAGGCATGCACGCTCGGTTCCGCGGCGTCTTGCCCGAACATTGTGTCGTCGAGCTGCCGGAGAACGAGGAGAGCACCGCGAATTTTGCGCGCTGCCTCGAGCGCCACGCCGAGGAACTCGCAGGCATCATCGTGGAGCCGCTAGTGCAAGGCGCGGGAGGCATGCGGTTCCACTCACCTTCGGTCTTGCAGCGCCTGCGCGATGCCGCGAACCGCTATGAGCTTCTTTTGATTTTCGATGAAATCTTCACCGGCTTCGGTCGCACTGGTAGCCTGTTTGCCTGCGAAGCGGCCGGCGTGGTGCCGGACATTATCACTCTGTCGAAAGCATTGACCGCGGGCACGTTGCCGCTCGCCGTTACCGTTGCTCGCGCCAAGGTATTCGACGCGTTCTGGTCGGACGAACCCGGTGACGCGCTGCCGCACGGGCCGACCTTCATGGCCAATGCGCTCGCCTGCGCCGCCGCCAACGCGTCCCTCGACCTGTTCGAGCGAGAACCGCGCCTGCGGCAGGTTGCGGATATCGCAACGGCGCTCGAGCACGGCCTGGCCCCGTGCCGCGGCCTTCCCGGGGTCAAGGACGTGCGGGTGAAGGGCGCAATCGGCGTGGTGGAGCTCGACCGCATCGACGATCTCGAAGGCTTGCGCGCGCGCTTTATCGAGGAGGGGGTATTCTTGCGCCCATTCGGCTCCATCATCTATCTCACGCCGGCCTTCACGATTAGCGCGGAGGAGCTTGCGAGATTGATGGAGGCGGTCGTGAACGTGCTGCACAAACGCGATTAGCAATGCGACGCAAGCTTCGTACCAGTGGGGCGCGCCACGGACCTCAAAATCCCACCACGGTGCCGTGCAGGTCGTATTCGTCGGCGCGATCGATTCGCACGGTCGCAATCTCGCCGAGGCGCAGCGGCCGGCGGCTTGCCAGATGGACCATGCCGTCGATCTCCGGCGCATCGCTGCGCGTGCGGCCCTTGGCCATCATGCCGACGTCTGCACACGACCTGCCGCCAGTTGCAACCTCGTCGATGATCACCTGTTGGCGGGTGCCGACCTTGCGCTTGAGACGTCGCGCCGAGATCGCCTGTTGGTGCGCCATCAAGCGATGCCAGCGCTCTTCCTTCACGGCCTCGGGCACGGCGTCCGCTAGCTCGTTGGCCCGCGCCCCCGCGACCGGCTCGTAGCGGAAGCAGCCGACCCGATCGAGCTCGGCCTCCTCAAGCCAGTCCAGCAGCAGCTTGAAGTCGTCTTCGCTCTCCCCGGGAAAGCCGACGATGAAGCTCGAGCGGATCGCGAGGTCCGGGCAGATCTCGCGCCAGCGGGCGATGCGCTGCAGCGTCTTCTCCTGCGCAGCCGGCCGCCGCATGCGGCGCAGCACGGCGGGCGCGGCGTGCTGGAACGGGACGTCGAGATAGGGCAGCACCTTGCCGTCCGCCATCAACGGAATGATCTCGTCCACGTGCGGGTACGGATAGACGTAGTGCAGCCGCACCCAGGCGCCGAGCTCGCCAAGCGCGCGGGCAAGATCGAGAAATTTCGCCCGCACCTCGCGGCCCTTCCACGCGCTCGCCGCATATTTGAGATCGCTCCCGTAGGCGGAGGTGTCTTGCGAGATGACCAGTAGCTCCTTCACGCCTGCGGTGACGAGGCGTTCGGCTTCGCGCAATACGTCGGCGGCCGGGCGCGAAACGAGGTCGCCGCGCAGCTTGGGGATGATGCAGAAGCTGCAGCGGTTATTGCAGCCTTCGGAAATCTTCAGGTACGCGTAGTGGCGCGGCGTGAGCTTGATCCCTTCAGGCGGCAGCAAGTCGAGGAACGGGTCGTGGCGCGGCGGCAGCGCGCGATGCACCGCCTCAACCACGCTCTCGTATTGGTGCGGCCCGGTGACGGCGAGGATGCGCGGGTAGCGCGCCGTAATCTTCTCGGGCTCGGCGCCCATGCAGCCGGTCACGATCACCTTGCCGTTCTCGTTGAGCGCCTTGCCGATGGCGGCCAACGATTCCGCCTGGGCACTGTCGAGAAAGCCGCAAGTGTTGACGACCGCCAGGTCGGCGCCGGCATGCGAGCGGGCGAGTTCATATCCCTCTGCACGCAGTCGCGTGATGATGCGCTCGCTGTCGACCAGCGCCTTGGGGCAGCCGAGTGAGACGAAGCTCACCCGCGGCGCGCGCTCTCGTACCGGGTTTTCCATGGCGGAGGGGCTAGCCCAAGGGCGCGGAGGGGGCAAGCGGGCCGCGGTCGTCCGTGCAAGCGGCCGCGGGAGACGTCATTCGCCGTCATTGAATGTTCATGATCGCGGCCTATATGAAGGCTGTCGCTCGCGACCGAGCTGCTGACCGCGGATGTACCGGCGGCGGCAAGGTTGCGGGACGACACGGGCCCGCCGGGAGCAATTCCGTGCGGGTTTTCATTTTCAGGGCCATGCGCAGCTGGGCGCCGCCGGGCTCGCGTTCGAGGCAGGGCGGCCTTTTCAAGTCGGAGATAGGCCTTCGGTATCGCGGTACGGCTGCCGTGAACCTCAGGAGTGCTTCGCGCGACTAAATCTTGATGCAGCCGGGGTTTGTCCGAGGGGAATGATGCTGATCCTGAAGTATTTCTTGGTCGTCGGCGCCGTTTTGACGGTGGGCCTCATCGCGCTTGATGCCCATCTCCTGCCTGCCGGCTCGACGGCACCAGCGGTGGTTCATTCCGCAACGAGCTCCTCCCTACCGACCGTCGCGCCGAAGGCGCAACCGGCAGAGCCCGATTTAGCCGTAGCCGCGGAGCCTTCGCCGCCGCCCGCGAAGCCCGCCACGTCCTCGCGTCGGTCCGAGCGGTCGGCTCGCGCCCATCGCCGCTCGCACTGATGCCCGGCCAATCGGCTGGAATCCCCTTCTGCAGAAATGTCACAGCGACAGAATTTGAGCTGGCGGCGATTGTCGGCGGTGCGCTTGCGCATTAGCCTTTGAAGGTTACGGTTCGCCCTCATGGCCGTGACGAATGCTCCTGCGAGAGAGAGCCCCGGCCGTCATATCACCCACGGCCGGGGTTTCTTTCTGCGGGCCTGAGGCGTGTTCCGCTCCGCGCAAGTCCGTCAACCCGCCAAAGCCTGCGGCACCGCGGCTTGCAATCGGGGGCCCCTTCACCCATTCAGGGGGCTGAGCCGGAAGGGTGGCCGAGTGGTTTAAGGCAGCGGTCTTGAAATTCGGCCATGCCGCCCAGTGCCGGGGCGTGCCGGTCAGTCAACGATTTTGGGGCTAACTCAGCGTTCGGGGCTGCCCGCGATGTCGGCCCGTACCGCCGCGTGTGGTAGTTGGGTAGCAAAACGGTAGCAGCACTGGGCCCGAACCCGGAACGATAGGCATCTCAAACAAAGACCCCCGGCGCTTCGCGAAAACGTCGGGGGTCTTGGCGGCCTCGGCTGGCATCCAGTCGCGAAATCCAGACCGTCCGTAAACCGCGCGCGCTTGGCAAACCTACTACCGCCTTGGCACAGCCGTCATTGAGCTAGCTCAAAGCGGACGAGGGGCCGCCTTGTCGGGACTCGGCTCTCGCGCTGGGGGCATCTTAGTGATGATGTCCTATGTTTCCGAATGACTAAGGCCCGCAAACCGTGATTGAGCGACTCTTTGAGCGGCTCCTGACCAGTTGGCTGTTTTGGGTCATGATGGTGGCCATCTCCCTGTGGCTCGCAATCATGGAGGCCTTCTTTCCAAGGCACGTTCCCGAGGCCAAACCCGAACACGATCGGCCAGTTGCCA
>JBJMTU010000324.1:0-5555 GCA_045811545.1 Xanthobacteraceae bacterium
GAAGTTCATCGTCGAGGACGAACAGGCCAAGCCGGACACCGCCGTCACCAGGGCCAAGAAGCTCATTTTGCAGGACAAGGTGCACATGCTCGTCGGCGGCCTGTTAGCCTCGAGCGGCTACGCGCTGGCGCCGGTCAGCACCTCCGACAAAACGGTCTACGTCGTGCCCGTTTCCGCGGCCGACGACCTGACTCAGCGCGATCTCGCCAAATATCCATACATGGTCCGCACCGGCTGGAGCAGCTCGCAACCGAGCCATCCGTTCGGGCAATGGGCCTGCGACCAGGGCTACAAGAAGATCGCCGCGATCGGCGCCGACTATGCCTTCGGCTACGAGGTCATCGGCGGTTTCCAACGCGCATTCGAGGCCTGCGGCGGACAGATCGTGCAGAAGATTTGGCCGCCGATCGGCACCAAGGACTTTGGCCCCTACATCCCCACCATCAGGCAGGACGCCGACGCGATTTTTACCCTCATGGTCGGACCCATGTCGCTGCAATTCCCCAAGCAGCTCGCGGCATCGGGCAACAAGAAGCCGGTGATCGGCGGCGGGACGAGCTACGACGAGTTTGTGCTGCCGTCCATGGGTGACGAAGTGATCGGGCACGTCTCTGCGCTGCAATACAGCGCCGCGTTGGAAACCCCGAAAAACGAGGCCTTCGTGAAGAAATATCGCGCGAAGTACGGCAAGGTGCCGTCGTATTACTCGGAGACCAACTACACGTCGGCGCAGATGATCCACGAGGTCATCAAGAACAACAAAGGCAACTTCTCCGGCACCGACGAATTCGTAAAGCAACTCGCCTCGGTGAAGTTGGATACGATCCGCGGTCCGGTCAGCATCGACGACATGCGCAATCCGGTGCAGAACATCTACATCAAGAAGGTCGAGAAGAAGAAGATGTTCGGCTACGACAAGGACGAGCTCTGGAACACCGTCATCAAGACCTACCCGAACGTCAACCAGTTCGGGCAGTTCAAAAAGGAGGAGTTCCTCAAGACGCCGGTCTACAGCCGCGACTTCCCACCCTGCAAATTCTGCAATTAGTGCGCTCGCTGGCCGGGGCGCAGACTCGCAGCCCCGGCCTCTTCACCTGCGACTTGGCGAGAGGACCGTGGTGAACGCGACCGGCGGCGGGCCCGCCCTCGAGCTGCGAGGCCTGTGCAAAAGCTTCGGCGGCCTGCAGGCCGTGCGCGGCGTCACGCTCACCGTCATGCCGGGCGACCGCAAGGCCATTATCGGGCCGAACGGCGCCGGCAAGACCACCCTGTTCAATTTGATCACGGGAATTCTTCCGGCCAGCTCCGGACAAGTCGTGCTGTTCGGTCAGGACGTAACCAAGTGGCCGAGCCATCGGCGCACCGCGCTGGGAATGGCGCGGACGTTCCAGATCACCAGCCTGTTCCCGAAGCTCACCGTTCTCGACAACGTGCTGTTGGCGATCCAGGGGCTGCGGCCGTCGAAATTCGTGATGTGGCGGTTTATGTCCTCCTACCGCGACGTCTACGACAAAGCTTACGGGCTCCTGGAACGCGCGCAATTCCTGGACCGCAAGGACACCGAGGTCCGCTACCTATCGCATGGCGAGCAGCGCCAGCTCGAGATCGTTCTCGGTCTCGCCAGCGATCCACGGATTCTGCTCCTGGATGAACCGGCCGCCGGGCTCTCCTCGGGCGAATCCTCGGAGATGATCCGATTTCTCGCGCAGCTCGATCGCAGCCTCGCGATCCTCCTCATCGAGCACGACATGGACGTGGTGTTCGATGTCGCCGAGCATATTTCCGTGCTCCATTTCGGTGAGGTGTTGGAAACGGGACCGGCGGAGCAAATCCGCCACAGCGAGAAGGTGCAGCAAGTTTATCTCGGAACCGGCTGATCCATGGCCATCTTGGACGTTCAGGACATCCACACCTATTACGGGGACGCTTATGTCCTGCAGGGACTGTCGTTGCGGCTCGAGGAAGGACAGATCCTGGGATTGCTCGGGCGCAACGGCGTAGGCAAGACCACGCTGGTGAACTCGATCGTCGGCTTCAATCGTCCGCGCCGGGGGAAGATCTTTTTTAAGGGCGTGGACATCACCGCGGTTTCCTCCTTCGAGACGGTGCGCAGCGGCATGGGACTGGTGCCCCAGGGACGGCGCGTGTTTCCCACGCTCAGCGTCGAGGAGAATCTGATGGTCGCCGAGCGCAGCGTCGACCGCCGCGGCTGGAACATGGAACGCGTCTACACGCTGTTTCCGCGCCTGCGCGAAAGGCGCAGCCAGCGCGCCAAGACCCTCTCGGGCGGTGAGCAGCAGATGCTCGCCATCGGCCGCGGGCTCATGACCAATCCGGACTGTTTGATCATGGACGAGCCATCCGAGGGTCTCGCGCCCATCATCATCCAGGGGCTGTGGAAGGCGATCGCACAATTGAAGGAACAAGGTCATTCCATTCTGCTCGTCGAGCAAAACGCCGCGCTGGCGCTCGAGCTGGTCGACTACGTGCACGTGATGAGCAAGGGCCAAGTCGTCTATTCCGCACGTCCGGAAGAACTGCGAGCCAACGACGAGATCAGATCCAAGTACTTGGGTATCTGATCGCGCTGGTACGGGAGGGTCGCCTCAAGCGCGCCGATAACCGCATCGAATTTGGCAAAATCCTTACAGGAAATTAATCGCCGCGTGCCGCGCTCATGGCGCGAACCGCGGGACAAGGTTGGTGCTGCTATTGTAAGAATGAGATTCTGTCCTATCGGAAACACGACGGGCAAGGTCTAGGTTCCGCCCACGCGGTAACAGCGACTTGGTCCTTGAGAGAGCAGGCAGGGAGAAAACGCCATGACCGTCAATCGCCGCACCATGATCAAGGGAGTGCTCGCCGCCGGCGCGGCGACGCAAGTGCTCAAAGTGCCCGCTGCGCCGGCGCAGGCCGCGCCGCTGCGCGTCGGCTTCCTGACCATCAAGACCGGTCCGCTCGCCTCGGGCGGGCTGCAGATGGAGCAGGGCCTCACCGTCTTCTTCAAGGAGCGCAGCAACACGCTCGCGGGCCGGCCGGTCGAGCTGCACACCGCCGACACCGCCGGCAATCCCGCTCAGGCGCGCACCAAGACGCAGGAGCTGGTCGAGCGCCTCAATGTCGCGGTGCTGATCGGCCCGCTCGCTGCCTTCGAGGCCTTGGCGATCGACGACTACATCCGCTCCTCGCGCACGCCTATCCTCTCCGTCGCCGGCGCGGAGGATATGACCCAGCGCAAGCCCAACCCCTGGTTCGTGCGGCCGAGCTCCACCTCGGCGCAGCCGAGCCATCCGCTCGGCGAGTACGCCGCCAAGGACCTCAAGTACAAACGGGTCGCGGTGATCGCCGACGATTTCGCCTTCGGCCACGAAAACGTGGCCGGATTCCTGCGCGTGTTCGAGGACAACGGCGGCAAAGTCGTGCAGAAACTTTGGACGCCGCTCAACGCGCCGGACTACGGCACCTACATCTCGCAGCTCAAACCCAACCTCGACGCCGTCTATACCGGGCACGCCGGCTCGAACGGCTTCAAGTTCATTCGCCAGCTGCGCGAGTACGGCAACAGGGTGCAGATCCTCGGCGGATTTACGCCGGTCGACGAATCGCTGCTGCAGCAGATGGGCGAGGATGCGCTCGGCGCCATTACCGGCAATTGGTATTCGGCCGAGCTCGATTTCCCCATCAACAAAAAATTCGTCGAAGCGATCCGTCGCGACTATAAGGTCGATCCCGGCGTCTATGCCGCGGAGACCTATCTCTGCGGCGAAGTGCTCGACCACGCGCTCAAGACCATCGGCGGCAAGGCCGAGGACAAAGAGGCCTTCATGAAGGCGCTGCGAGAGGCGAAAGTGTCGAACACCTTGCGCGGCCCGGTGCGGTTCGACGAGCTCGGCAACGTCGTCGGCAACATCTACATCCGCAAAGTCGAGAAGAAGGACGGGCGTTACGTCAACGCGGTGATCAAGACTTATCCCGACGTCAGCCAGTTCTGGACCTATAAGCAGGACGAGTTCCTGAAGAACCCGGTCTATTCGCGCGACTACCCGCCGGCGAAGAACCTCGAGCAGTAGCTCTCGATTCATCCGCGCCACCACGCGTCACCCCCGGGCTTGACCCGGGGGTCCATCTTTTCGAAGAAGGATGGATTGCAACGAAACTCGGGCTTGCCCGAGTTTCGGATTGTAAAGTCAGCGCAAGTCGGGCAAGCCCGACTTACGGTGTCAAGCCCGGCAATGACCGCATGGTGGGCCGGGGATGTGCCCACCTAGCAGAAGCCGAAAGATGCAGTGGCAGTTCTGGATCATCCAGACGCTCAACAGCGTGGCCTTCGGCGGCCTGTTGTTCCTGTTGTCGTCGGGCTTCTCGCTGATCTTCGGGCTGATGCGCATCCCCAATCTGGCGCACGGCGCGTTCTTCATGCTCGGCGCCTATTTCGGCTTCACGCTGCTGCAGCTCAAGCTGCATTTCTGGCTGGCGGCGCTCATCGGCGGGCTCGGCGTCGGACTGCTTGGCATCGTGATGGAGCGGTTGGTGCTGCGCCGGCTCGCCGGCAATGAACAGGGTCAGGTGCTGGTCACGCTCGGCGTCTCCTTCATCATCGCCGATATTTGTCTCTTGGTATGGACCGGCGATCCCATGCCGCTGCCGGCGCCGACGACGCTTCGCCCGCCGCTGCGCTTTGCCGGATTCGCGTTTCCCACTTATCGGCTCGTGGTGCTGGCGATTGCGCTCGTTGCGGCGTTGGCGCTCTACCTTTTGATGGAGCGCACGCGGCTTGGCGCCATGATCCGCGCCGGCGTCGACGACATGGAGATGGCGCGCGGCGTCGGCATCCCGGTGTCCCGGCTGTTTACCACCGTCTTCCTGCTCGGCGCGACGCTCGCCGGAGTGGGCGGCGTGCTGGGCGGCCCGATCCTCAACGCCTATCCCGGCCTCGACACCGACATGCTGCCGCTCGCGCTCATTGTGGTGATCCTGGGCGGCGCGGGAAGCCTGCTCGGCGCCTTCGTCGGCAGCTTCATTGTCGGCTTCATCTATAATTTCGGGATCGCGCTGGTGCCCGACCTCGCCTATTTCGTTCTCTTCCTGCCGATGGTGCTGGTGCTGGTATTCCTGCCGCAGGGGCTGTTCGGGCGCGTGCAGATATGACGCGCATCCTGGCGCTCGTCCTCTGTGCACTGGCTCTGCTCGCCGTGCCCTGGATCATCGGCAACGAGTTCTACGTCAACATGGCGAGCCAGGTGCTCATCTACGCGCTGTTCGCGCTCTCCATCAACATGATGCTCGGCTATGGCGGAATGGTCTCGCTCGGCCATGCCGGCTATCTCGGCATCGCCGGCTATGCCTGCATCCTCGCCACCATCGCCGGCTACGACCAGCTCACGGCGGCAATCTTCGCGATCGCGCTCTCGACCGCGGCGGCGGCGTTCTTCGGCCTGCTGTCGCTGCGCGCGCCGGGACTCGGCTTCATCATGATCACGCTCGCGCTCGGGCAGATCGTCTGGGGCATCGCCTACCGCGCCAACGATCTCACCGGCGGCGACAACGGCATCCGC
>JBJMTU010000325.1:0-5888 GCA_045811545.1 Xanthobacteraceae bacterium
AAGTGCGCGCGAGCTTCACCAAATCAGGCGGCCATTTGGCCGAGACCGGCGCGGTCTCCTTCATGTTCGATCGTGTCGGCGTGGTCGAGTACGATGCCAGGGTCGCAAGCGCCGATGCCATGCTGGAGGCCGCGATCGAGGCCGGCGCCGAGGACGTCGTGTCGAGCGAGGGCGGACACGAAATCTATACGACGCAGGAATCGCTGCGCGAGGTGGCGAAGGTGCTTGAGGCAAAATTCGGCGAAGCGCGCAAGGCGGCGCTGGTGTGGAAGCCGCAGAACACCGTTGCCGTCAACGACGAACAGGGCGAGAAACTCTTCAGGCTGATCGAGACGCTCAACGAGCACGATGACGTGCAGAACGTCTACGCCAATTTTGAGGTCTCGGACGCGCTGATGCAGAAGCTGAGTGCGTAGACTTCAGCGAGCCGGCCGGCGCCGGCGCGCTGACGGGCGCTGGCATCAACGCTGCTTGGGGCTCATTCCGAGCGCCGCTCACCAACTCGTACACGGTCGTCCCCGGAAAGTGGATCGCCTCTGGAATATGGGTGCCCGGCATAAGCGCGGTTGCCGGCAGGATGCGTGGCATTGAGCGAAAGCGAGGAGAATATGGCGAACGGCCTAGGCTGTTGCCGCCGGCGGGGCTATCAACGAGACGGTCATGCGCGGCCTGATTCGCATTCTCGGCATCGATCCCGGTCTCCGCCGCACCGGCTGGGGCGTGGTGACCCTCGACGGCAATCGGTTAAGCTTTCTCGCCTGCGGGTCGCTTGCGACCGACGAGAAAGCCGAACTCGCAGCGCGGCTCCTCGCCATCCACGACGGCTTGCGCCGCGTGGTCGAAGAGCATGCGCCGCACGAAGCCGCGGTCGAGGCGACCTTCGTCAACAAGGATGCCTCTGCGACGCTCAAGCTCGGCCAGGCGCGCGGCATCGCCATGCTCGTGCCGGCGATGTCCGGGCTTCCGGTTGCGGAATACGCCCCGAATCTCGTGAAAAAAACCATCGTCGGCGCCGGTCATTGCGAGAAGGCGCAGATCCGCATGATGATCGGAGTGCTGCTGCCGAAAGCCGATCCACAATCGGAGGATGCCGCCGACGCGCTCGCGATCGCGGTGTGCCATGCGCACCATCGCCGCAGCGCCGTGGTCAAGGTGGCGGCGGGCTGAGGCGCGCGCATGATCGGCAAGCTCAAGGGCATCATCGACAGTTACGGCGAGGATTTCATCGTTCTCGACGTCAATGGCGTGGGTTACCTCGTGCAATGCTCCGCGCGCACGCTGCAGGAATTGCCGGGCGTGGGACAGCCCGCCGCGCTCTCGATCGAAACGCACGTGCGCGAGGATCAGATCAGGTTGTTCGGCTTTCTCACCGACGTCGAGCGCGAGTGGTTCCGCCTTTTGCAGACCGTGCAGGGCGTTGGCGCCAAGGTCGCGCTCTCCGTGCTTGGCACGCTCAAGCCTGCCGATCTCGCCTCCGCCATCGCCATGCGCGACAAGGCGATGGTCGCGCGCGCTCCCGGCGTCGGCCCGAAGGTCGCCGAGCGCATCGTCACGGAATTGAAGGACAAGGCGCCGGCCTACGCTGCCCTCGACCCGGCCGTGATCAGGCTGTCCGGTGCGGTCGAGGACAGACGCGCGCCGCAGCCGATCGTTGATGCGGTCTCCGCGCTGATCAATCTCGGCTATGGTCAGCCGCAGGCCGCGGCCGCCATCGCCGCCGCGGCGCGCAGCGCGGGCGAGGGAGCGGACACCGCGCGGCTGATCCGGCTCGGATTGAAGGAACTCGCGAAATGACTCATTCGAGCGCTGTTCGATGCTGAGCGAGCGCGATCAGGAGCTGATCGTCGCCGCCGCTGATGCGATCAGACGGCGTTATCGTAACGACTGGCAAGAGGTCGGCGCAGCGTTGCGCACGCGTGATGGACGCATTTATACCGGCGTCAATCTCGATGCCTATTTGGGCCGGATGGCGGTGTGCGCCGAGGCCGTGGCGCTCGGTCGGGCGGTGACCGACGTTGGCGAGACTGGCATCGAGACGATCGTGGCGGTGCGCCATCCGGATCCCTACGAAGCGGATCAGGCGATCGTCGTGGTGTCGCCGTGCGGGAGTTGCCGCGAGTTGATATGGGATTACGATCGCAACGCCCGCGTCATCGTGCCCAGCGCCAACGGTCCCGCAGTGGCCGAGATTGGCGAGTTGCTGCCGAACAAATACAGCCGGGAGCGCACGCTGTGAGGACGCATCGGTGAGCTCGACTCCCCGCCGCTTGGTGACGGCCGAGCGCCGCGACGACGATACCGTGGACGTCTCGCTGCGGCCGCAGCGGCTGGCGGAATTCATCGGCCAGCAGCAGGCGCGCTCGAACCTCTCCGTGTTCATCGAGGCGGCGTGTACGCGGCGCGAGCCGCTCGACCATGTGCTGTTCGTCGGCCCGCCGGGGCTGGGCAAGACCACGCTCGCGCAAATCGTGGCGCGCGAGCTTGGCGTGAATTTCCGCGCGACGTCGGGTCCGGTGATCGCCAAGGCGGGGGATCTCGCGGCGCTGCTGACCAACCTCGAAGATCGCGACGTGCTTTTCATCGACGAGATCCACCGGCTCAACCCGGCGGTCGAGGAAATTCTCTATCCGGCTATGGAGGATTTCCAGCTCGACCTCATTATCGGCGAAGGGCCAGCCGCACGTTCGGTCAAGATCGATCTCGCGCGATTTACTCTGATCGGCGCGACCACGCGCGCCGGTCTCATCACAAATCCGCTGCGCGACCGCTTCGGGATTCCGGTGCGGCTCAACTTTTATTCCGAGAGCGAGCTCGAAGAGATCGTCAACCGCGGCGCGCGCGTGCTCGGCATCGGCATGACCGCCGACGGGGCGAACGAGATCGCGCGCCGCGCGCGCGGCACGCCCCGCATCGCCGGGCGGCTGTTGCGCCGGGTGCGCGACTTTGCGCTGGTCGCGGGCGCAACGGCGATCGACCGCGCCGCCGCCGACCGCGCGCTGGTCGAACTCGAAGTCGATGCCGTGGGGCTCGATGCCATGGACCGGCGCTATCTCACGACAATCGCGGAGAACTACGGCGGCGGCCCCGTTGGAATCGAAACCATCGCGGCGGCGCTATCGGAGCCGCGCGACGCGATTGAGGAGATCATCGAGCCGTTCCTGATCCAGCGCGGCCTTCTGCAGCGTACTCCGCGCGGCCGGCTGTTGACGTCGCACGCGTTCCGTCATCTCGGGCTCGCAGAACCCGCGCGCGATCTGGCGCAGTTTGGCCTGTTTGGAGAGGGAACGGAGAGTTAGATCTCGGGCGCGGAGGAGGATGATCTCGGAGGCGACGAGGATGCTCAGGACCATGGAAGGCGGCTGCCACTGCGGCCGCGTGCGGTTTCGCGTCACGGCCGATCTTGCATCCGTGAGCGATTGCAACTGCTCCATATGCACCAAGAAAGGTATTCTGCATCTGATCGTGCCGCCGGAACGGTTCGAGCTGCTGCGCGGTAAGGAGGAGCTGACCACATACGAGTTCAACACCGGGACCGCAAAGCACACGTTCTGTAAGCGCTGCGGAATTCATCCGTTCTATGTGCCGCGCTCCGATCCGGACAAAATCGACGTGAATGTGCGTTGCATCGACGACATAGATCTTGCCGCCATCTCGCCGCAACCGTTCGACGGCAGGAACTGGGAGGCGTCGATGCGCGCGCGCGTGCCGCCGCGATGAACGCGCTTGACGGCGAATTGCGGGACGGCCGTCATATCATGTCCGTTCGAGTCTACTACGAGGACACCGACTTTTCCGGGATCGTCTATCACGCCAACTACTTGCGTTTCATGGAGCGCGGCCGCAGCAATCATCTGCGCCTGCTCGGCACGCATCACCGCGCGCTGTTCGAAGAGGCGAGCGCGGAAGCGCCGGGGTTTGCGTTCGTGGTGCGCTCGATGCAGATCGAGTTCCTCAAGCCTGCCCGCATGGACGACGTGCTGGCGGTGGTGACCGGGCCGGAGGACGTCAAGGGCGCCTCAATCACGCTCAATCAGCGTATCCTGCGAGGGGAAGAGCTTCTCGTGGAGGCGCATGTGCGGGTCGCCTTCGTTTGTCACGGGCGCGCACGGCCCATCCCCAAGGCGCTGCGCACCGCCATGCGGGCCGATCGGGACCACATCCGCCGCTGACCGGCCGGTTCCGCAATCGTCACCGGGACAAACCTCGATGTCGCACCGGCTGCCGTCCGCTGTGGTAACCGGGCGTTAAGGCACTCGGCGCCAGCTAACTTTCGCAATGACGCGCCTTGCGCCCTAGTTTGGTCACCTTTCGCGGGACAGCCGAAGGACCAGCAGGGAAGGAGATGCCATGCCGTCCGCCGCGCCGCTTTCCATCTGGGATCTGTTCCAGAACGCGGATCTGGTGGTCAAGCTGGTGATGGTCGGGCTCCTGGTCGCGTCAGTCATGGTCTGGGCGATCGCGATCGAGAAGCTCGTCCTTTATTCGCGCACCCAGCGGGCCATGGACAGCTTCGAGCAGGCGTTCTGGTCCGGCCAATCCTTGGAGGAGCTTTACCGGACGCTTGCCTCGCGCCCGACCCATTCCATGGCGGCGCTGTTCGTGGCGGCCATGCGGGAGTGGAAGCGCAGCATCGAGGGCCAGCCGCGCTCCTTTGCCGGCCTGCAGATGCGCATCGAAAAGGTGATGGAGGTGACCATCCAGCGCGAGGTCGCCCGCCTGGAGCGTCATCTTCTGGTGCTGGCGACGGTGGGTTCCGCCGGCCCCTTTGTCGGCCTGTTCGGGACCGTCTGGGGCATCATGACGAGCTTTCGGGCGATTGCCGGCCAGCAGTCCACCTCGCTGTCAGTGGTTGCCCCCGGCATCGCCGAGGCCCTGTTCGCGACTGCAATCGGCCTCATCGCTGCCATACCGGCGACGATTTTCTATAACAAGTTCGTGTCCGACGTGAACAAGCAGGCCCAGCGCCTGCAGGGGTTCGCCGACGAGTTCGCCGCGATTCTCTCGCGGCAGATCGACGAACGGGGATAGGGGGACGCAAATGGCGATGAACGGCGGCACTGCCGCGTCCGCCGGCAGGCGGCATCGCCGTCGTCCGGTCATGGCCGAGATCAACGTGACGCCGATGGTCGACGTCATGCTGGTCCTGCTCATCATTTTCATGGTTTCGGCCCCCCTCCTGACCGTGGGGGTGCCGCTCGAGCTGCCGCAAACCCAAGCCAAGACCCTCGATCAGGACAAGGAGCCGCTGACGGTCTCGGTCAACGCGAGCGGGCAGATCTACCTCCAAAATACCGAAATCGCGGCTGAGGAGCTGGTCCCCAAGCTCAAGGCTATCACCGAGGCGCGACAGGGAGCTGAGGAGCGCATCTTCGTGCGCGGCGACCGGCAGCTCGACTACGGCACCGTGATGAAGGTGATGGGGCAAATATCGGCCGCCGGTTTCCGGCGCGTGGCTTTGGTGACCGAGAGCGAGCAGCAGGCCGCTGCGCGTTGATTGCGTGATTAGGGGAATGAGGACGGCCTACACCATATCGGCGATTGGGCACGCAGCCGTGTTGCTGTGGAGCGTGTGGTCGCTTGCCGCGAAGCCGCTTCCGGTATCGTCGAACGAGGGTCTGCCGATCGACCTGGTGACCGCATCAGAGTTCTCCAAGATTACGGCGGGCACGAAGAGCGCGCCGAAGGCCGAGACGGCAAAGCCGCTGGTCGAAAAGGTCGCAGAGGCAAAGCCGGTCGAGGACCCGACCGCAAAAGTGGTGGAAAAGAAAGAAGTTAAAGCCGCGCGCGAGCCGCCGCCCGCCCCGGAAACAAAGCCCGCCGAATCCGAGCCGGACAAGAAGCAAGCCGAAAAGCCGCCTGATCCGATTGCGGACGCGCTGGCGAAAGAA
>JBJMTU010000326.1:0-19647 GCA_045811545.1 Xanthobacteraceae bacterium
ATGTAGACGAGCATCGGTGCTCCGCGCTTGAGTTTCCTCACGCACGCGGCAAGGCCAGCCGCAGGGTCGGGCAGATGATGCAGGACGCCAAGGCTGTAACCGAAATCCATGCTGTGGTCGTCCAAAGGCATTGCGTCGAGCGGGGTCGCGTGGAACTCTACGTTGGTCAGGCTGGCGAGCCTTTTTTGCGCGATGGCCAATGCGTCGGCGCTTGCATCGATGCAGTAGAGCCGGGCAACGCGCGGGGCGACAAGCGCAGCCCACCGTCCACTCCCGCAACCGGCATCAAAGCCTACCGGTTCGCGCGGTAGACTGTCCCAGGGAAAGATCGCGAAATACTCCTCGAACGTCCGCCGCACCTCTGCACTGGAAGCGCGGCTTTGATCGAAACGCTGCCATTCCCGGCCGAAATCGTCGACGGTGGCGCGATCGAGGTTGGGAGGACTGCTCTTCATCGCTGCTCGTTGTGCGAGGATTGTGCCTCCGCCTCAAGCATTAGATGTGACCATAGTTTGGACACGTGTATGCAGTCAAATTAGAGAAATTGTCACTTTGATCTAGTAGGCTAATCGCACGCGCTGGTGGTGCGCAGATCGGGAACGAGAACGGGATCGGATTCGAATGGATAACTATCTCGCCATGATGGCATTTGCGGCGGCCGGCCTCGGCATCGCAGGGGTCCTGCTGTGGGTTTATTTTCCCCGGTGATCCGAGCGATCCTCATCGTTGGGCTCCGGCCAAGGAACAACTGCGCGAACCCAGCCTCTTCAGTCAGGCCCGAGCATCTCACCTGGGCGATGCAAATGCCTTAATGGCGGAGGATCGCGTCGCCAGCGCCTCGTCGATCACGCGCAAAACCGAGCGGACCGGCAATTCGTCGAGACACCGGCTGTAGCTCTCGAGATGGCCTTCGCAGCCGAGCTTCTCGCATGGTAGGCACGGCAGCGGGTTCTGCACCACCCACACATTCCCGCGGCGTTGTATGGTGCCGGCGTGATCCCAAGGCTCGGCCAGTCCACCCACCGGCCACGGCCCGATCAGCCGCGGGCTGGTGGGACCATACAGCGCCACAGTTGGACAGCCGCTAGCGGCCGCGAGATGGGTCATGGACGTATCAGGGCCAATATAGACGGCCGCACCTTCGAGCAGGGCTGTCAGCCCGGCCCAATCCAGACGTCCGCGCACCCGCGTCACTGGGGGCTCGGCTGGGCCCCATAGAGTATCAATATAGGCTTGCTCGCTGGCGTCGCGCCCCTCGGTTGCGACCAGAGCAAGACCGCGCTCCGCGAGCCCGCGCACGAGGCCGCGCCAGCCGGCGTCGGTCCAACGCTTGTAGCGATAGAACGGACTGGGGTGCACGACGGCATACGGCACCCGAGGGGCGAATTCCTCGGCGCCGCTACCCTGCGGACAGACGATATCCGGCGCCGGCTCAAGACCAAGCGCGCTCGCGAGCCTCAAAAGCTGCGTGACGCGATGGCTGTCGGGATTGGCGGCGACCGCAATATGATGCGCGTAACGCTTCCACCATGCCCCGGTCTCGCCGGCATGAGGCACCAGTCCAACTCGACGAGGCGCCGCCATCAGAGCGAAAAAGGTGGGCCGGTCACCGGCTTGTGTTGAAACAGCGAGATCGTAGCTGCGCCACAGGCGCCGTACAAGGCGCGCCATCTCCGCAGTGGAGGGGCGATGCGAGGTCGTGATGACCTCGTCCACATCTGGATTGCCGGCGAGCATCCCTTCGGTGCCGCGAAAGACCAAGGCGGTGACTGAGCTGCCCGTGAAGCCCGCTTTCAAGCTACGAACGAGCGGCGTGGTGAGCAGCACGTCGCCTAGCCGGCGCAACGTGATCACCAGGATGCGCGGGCGCTCGGGCAAATCGAGCCGCGTCATCGCCAGGTCCGAGGGCGCGGATGAGGTCCGCTCAAGGATCGCAGTCTTCACGCTGAAATGACCTATAGGACTTCTCCTCGAAGAGTCGCGATCCGGAGGCGAGATTGATCGCCTTTTTAAGCCGGGCGCGCTCGTCGTTGAGCCGGTATACGGCACGCGCCAGCTCGATGAATCGATCGCCAAAGTCGCCCCGCGCCTCGCAATCGCGGATGGCGTCCTCGACCTCCCAGAGCGTTGCATTCACCCGTTTGAGCTCGGCGCTGAGTTTGTCCAGCATCGCGCGATCCATCTCGCCAAGACGGACGGACCGCAAGGCTTTGAGCTCGCGGACCACGTTCTCCAGCTGGCTCGGGTTCTTGATACGCTCAGACTTTATTTCGAGGATAGTGATCTTGTCCATCAGTTCGCCGACCGAGATCGGCACCAGGATGTCTTGTGGCAGGGTGTCTTGCGAGGCGCTCATGGCTTCTCTTCGGCTTTGACCGCAGCGTCTGTCGCGCGCAACACCATACCGCCGGTGATACCCACGCCGAAGACATAGAGCCAGCCCTGGCTAAAGTCGAACAAGTGCGAGTTGAACAGCGAGGACACAACGTTATAAGTCACGACCAGGAGCCCGAACCACGCGGCCAGCGTACCGTCGCGAAACAAGGCGAGATGGGCGAGCCACATCGCGAGGAGCGCAGCCACTCCGACGAATCCGAGCTCGATCGCCACCGCCAGGATCTGGCTGTGCGGGTTCGTGGTTATCAGCATCGGAGCGGTCTCAGCCGTCGCGTCGCGCCGGAACAGCGCTGGAATCGTCCCCGTTCCATGACCGATGAGAGGCGCCTCGGCAATGAATGCGAGCGATTTGTTCCAGTATTCGAGCCGCAAGCCGACCGGATTGTTGACGTCGCCCGTGCCATAGTCGTGTGCCTGTTCGACGGCGGCCGACACGCGCTCGCGCAAATATGGCGAGGATACCCATACCACGCCCGCCAGCACGCCCCCCATTACTGCGCCGCCAAGCGCGCCCTTCCAACCGAGCCTCACTCCGAACAGCACGAGCATCACCGCCATCGCCACGAGGGTTGTGCGCGCCGTCGCGACATAGACGATATTGGCGATAAATGCCGCCGCGACAAGAAGAAGCACGAACGAAAGCAGCGCCCGCCTACGCCACACCTCGGCGGCCAGCCCGAGCAGCCCGAAAACGCAAATCGCAAAGATCACGCTTTGCGCGATGTAGTCCTTGACCGGCACGCCGAGATTTCTCTGGCCGCGCCACGTCAGGCCGGGTGTGAGCACAAGCGCCCAAGAGATGGCGAGGAGCACCACCGAAGATGCGAGGAAACCGATGATCGCCCATTTCGCCTGGCTCGAGCGGCGGAATTGCGCGAGCAGCAATGGAATGAAAAGCAGCTTGTGAAATCCGCTCAACCCCGCGATGCGCTCGCTCCAGCTCACGTCGGCCCACAACATCCCGAGCGCGCCGAGCACCCAGAGGAGCACCGGCAATCCGCCCGCGGCCGACAGCAGTTCGCGCCGTACCGAGGCGGCATCGAGCGTCGGAACGAGCGCAATGAGCCAAAGCACGATGAGGATGGCAGTCGCGGACGTGGACCACGGCAGTGACACGGCGACGGCGGTGACCAGCCCATCGGCGATCTGCCCGAGCCGGGGAGCGCGAACCGCCTGTTTCACGACGGCTGATTTAAGACTGCGCTCGGACATGGCTGTCGTTTTGACGATGATTTCCGCCGCTATCGGCGATTTCGCGCAGCGCGGACAGTCCGCGTTGCGCACGTCTGCGGTCGCTTTGTAAAACGGCATCAAGCCGCGCATCATTGGCGGCCAATTGCGCGCGGTCGAGCTGGGCATGCCAGAGATGAATGACGCCCGTCGCGAAGCGCCCGTCCTTGCGACGCAGGCCGCAACGCAGCAGTCGGATCAGCAGATCGGAATCCTCGCGGCCCCAGCCGGTGAAGCTGGCGTCGAAGCCGTCGACGCGTTCGAGATCGCTGCGCCAGACGGCAAGATTGCAGGAGCGTGCGCCGCGCCACCGTCGAGCTTGGAGCTTCCGCAGCGGCCCCAACGGCAAGCGCAACAGCGCTGCCAACCGATTGACGCCGCCACGCAAGCGCTGCCCGATCCAAGCGGATGCGCCCCATGTCTCTGGCTGCAGATGCTCGCGCAACACCGCCTCCGTCAGCGCGGCGGAGAGCAGGACTCGGTTTCCGGTGACGAACCATCCCGGCTCGGCCAGTTTGCGATGCGTGGCGACGAAGTCGAGCGGAACGATGCAGTCGCCGTCGAGGAAGATGCAGTAATCGCCGCGACAGGCGAGTATGGCACGATTGCGGATTTCGGCGGCGCGAAAGCCGCAATTCAGCTGCCAGACGTGACTGAGCGGAATACCGAGACGCGTTCGCCAGCGCTCCACCACCGCCGCCGTCATGGGACGCGAACCGTCATCCGCGATCACAACTTCGAATCCGCGGTCGCTCTGGCGCGACAAGGCCGACAACACCGCGTCGAGCGCGTCCTCACGATTGTAGGTCGTGACGATCACCGAGATGAGATCAGGCACGTCGGGCACAACTCCGGCTTCCGTCCTGCATGTCCCGCCCCGCTGTGATAGCCTGCGCCGCCGTCCGGCTCAATAACGAGGCAACATGCAAAAAATATCGGCCTATATCCTTACCCTTAATGAGGCCGAAAAGATCGCGGACGCCGTCTCGAGCGTGTTGTGGGCCGACGAAATCGTGGTAGCCGATTCCGGCAGCAGCGACGGCACCGTCGAGATCGCGCAAAGGCTCGGTGCCCGCGTGGTACAGCTTTCCTTCCACGGCTTTGGCGACTTGCGAAATCGCGCTGTCGCGGAATGCCGGTACCAATGGATCTTCAGCCTCGATTCGGACGAGCGCTGCACGGCCGAAGTTCGCGACGAAATTCTTGCTGTGCTCTCGTCGCCGACGCCCGCCCATGACGCCTACCTCGTGCCGCGCCACAACTACATGATGGGACGATGGATCAAGGGTTCCGGGTGGTACCCGAATTTTCGCCAGCCGCAGCTCTTCCGCAAGGGCACGATGCGGTATGCCGATGATCTCGTGCACGAAGGCTATGAACTCTTGACGCAACGACCGCTAGGACGATTACACAGCGCAATCTGGCAGCTTCCGTTTCGCAATCTCGAGGAGGTGATCAATAAGATGAACCGCTACTCCTCCCTCGGCGCGCAAAAACGTTCAGGAAAGCGGACCTCGATGGGAGGCGCACTTGGGCATGGTCTGTGGGCTTTCTTAAAGCACTACCTGTTCAAGCATGGCTACCGCGACGGCTGGGCGGGATTCGTCATTGCACTGGGAAATTTCGAGGGCACGTTTTATCGCTACGCCAAGCGTTATGAGCAGATGAAAGCGTGGTCGGCGCCGCCAACTGCGCCGCTGCTGCGGCCCCCCGCAACAGCGGATGCTGGTTCGGCTCCAGCGGAGCGCGAGACCCAGCAGCGTTGAACCCACGCCGCGGCCCAAACAGATCGGAGCTAGGAGACGATCCGCTCCCGCAGCCGTCGCCGCACCGCCCGTGACGCGTTGCGCGCTATACGGAAAGGCAGAGCGAGATAATACTTGCGGACGATCTCCCAGCGTTCGCGCGGCGCCGCGCTACTCGCCGAATCACCCGGAACGTACCAGCCGTTGTTCTCGAAACGGCGGATCAGGCGATAGCCGGCGGCCAGCAGGAACCGGTGCTTCTTGAGATTGCCCACAAAATCCTCAAGCAATACGAGACGCGGGCGCCAACGGGCGAAACCAAATCCGCTGAGCACCTCAAGCTCATGGCCCTCGACGTCGACCGACAGAAAATCAAATCCGACCGGGGCGCGCGCCTCGACCAGAATGTCGTCGAGCGTCCTCACCGGCACTTCGATGATTCGCTCCGGCCGCGCACCCGGTGACATTCGGTCGCGATCGAGCGCCGACAATGCGCCGGCAACATGCAGCTGCATGCGCCGACCCGCATTCTCCGGCGACGAGCAAGCCACGGGAAATACCTTGGCCGATCGCGCACGGCACAGCTCGGCGGCGAGATCAGGTTGCGGCTCGATGAGGACGCCGGTCCAACCGAGTTGCTCCAGATGCCAGGTCTGCGATTCCTGCTGCGGCCGATTGGCGCCGACCTCGACAAAAAAGCCCGATTGCACGTCGCCGAAGAACTCCCGCACTAGCTTTTGCTCGTGCCGCTCCGGCAACGTCATGCACAGCTCCGTGCGGGCTTAAGACCGGCTAACCGGCGGGCACGCGCGATCGGCGGACAATCTTGGACGTGCTGAAACCGGGCACGAGATCGATCAGGATCACTTCGCCGCCGTCGCTTTCGACGAGCTCGTGTCCCACCACCTCCTCGCGGCGGTAGTCGCCGCCTTTGGCCAAGACCTTGGGACGCACGCGCCGGATCAGCTCAAGAGGCGTATCCTGATCGAAGACGACGACGAGATCGACCGCCTCGAGCGCCGCCAGCACTTCGGCCCGCGCGTGGACCTCTTGAAGTGGCCTGCCCTCGCCTTTCAAACGTCTCACCGAGGTGTCGCCGTTAAGACCGACGATGAGGCGGTCGCACGCGGCACGGGCCTCGGATAAGAGCTTAACGTGTCCAGGGTGCAGCAGATCAAAGCAGCCATTCGTGAACCCGATGCGCAGGTCGCGCCATTCGGCGAGCCGCTCGTCGAGCACCGACCAGTCGAAAATGACCTTCTCCTCCGGCGCAAGCGAAGCGGCCGGAAGAATGCGCGAGCGCAGCTCCGCGGCCGAGACCGTCGCGGTGCCGCGCTTGCCAACTACGACCGCGGCAGCCGCATTGGCCGCGCGCACCGCGGGCTCGTAGCCTGCCTTGGTCGCCAGCAGCACCGCGAGCGCCGCGACCACCGTATCGCCTGCACCCGACGTGTCCCTCAGCTTGACAGGGTAGGCGGGCACGTGAACCGCGGCGCCCTCCGCCGGCACCAGGATCAAGCCGGCATCGCTGAGCGAAACGACGACAGCCTCGGTTCCCAATAGGCGATTCAATTGCGCTGCCGCCGCAATCACGTCTGCGTCGGAATCGGCCCGCTGGCGCGTGGCGTCCGAGAGTTCCTTGCGGTTTGGCTTGATCACCGTCGCGCCCCGATAAACGGAATAGTCGACCGCTTTGGGGTCGACGATTATCGGTATTCCCGTCTTTCTCGCTGCGTCGATGACCTCCCGAATGACGCGCGGCGTCAGCGTGCCCTTGGCATAGTCGGACAGCACGAGGCTCGCCGCGCGTGGCAAAGCCGCCAGCGTGCGATCGATGAGAGCTTTCTCGGTCTTGGCGTTGAGCGCTTCCGCCAACTCCCAATCCGCCCGCAACAGATGAGTGGAATGATGCTCGGAGACGAAGCGGACTTTTCGTGTGGTCGGACGCCCTGCATCGACGACAAGATGGGGCTCGATCAAGGGCTCGGCGGCCAGCGCCCGCATCAGCGTGCGGCTGGCTTCATCCTCTCCCACAACCCCGAGGAAAATGCAGCGCGCACCGAGCGCCGCAATATTGCGCGCAACGTTGCCGGCCCCGCCGACCGTGAGCTCGTTGCGTTTCACAGCGAGAATCGGAGCAGGTGCCTCGGGCGAAATGCGGGATACTTCGCCGTAGACGAAGTCGTCGAGCATCAAATCTCCAACGCAGACGATGGTCTGCTCGGAAATGAGCTTGAGCGCGTCTTCAAAATGGAACATGGCACTATCGCTGGGTACCCGCCGGTACGGCGACCTTCATCGGTACCGGTCGGGCTGATTCAGGAACAAGGTAACATAGCGATACACCCCCTCCTCGAGCGGGGTGAAGCCGCCGTTGTAGCCTGCCCGGCGCAGATTTTCGACCTTGGCTTCGGTGAAATATTGATACTGCTCGCGGATCGCCGAAGGCATATCGATGTATTCGATCTGCGGCTCTCGCCCGAGTGCGCGGAACATGGCGGTGATCAGGTCGCGAAAGCTGCGTGCCCTGCCCGTGCCAACATTGAAGATGCCCGAAACCGAAGGCGTGTCGAGGAGCCAGCGCATGACCGCGACTGCATCATCGACATAGACGAAGTCGCGTTTCTGTTCGCCATCGCCGACGCCGTCCCGGTGGGATTTGAACAAACGCACTGGCTTGCCCCCTATCGCCTCATCGAAGCGCTTGGCGACCAAGCTCATCATTTCGCCCTTATGATACTCATTCGGGCCGAACACGTTGAAGAACTTGAGCCCTACCCATTGCGGGGGAAGCTTCGCCCCGTTTGCGAAGCGGTCGGCTAAGGCGAGATCGAACAGATGCTTGCTGAATCCGTAGAGATTCATGGGCTTGAGCCGCTGCAACGCAGCGACCGACCAATCGTCATCGAAGCCCGCAGCCCCCTCGCCATAGGTTGCGGCCGAAGAGGCATAGATGAAGGGCGTGCGCGTTGCCGTGCACCAATCCAGAAGTTTGAGGGAAAGACGAAAATTAGTGGCGAGCACGACATCTGCGTCGTTGGCGGTGGTGTCCGAGATGGCGCCGAGGTGGATGACCGCGTCGAGCTTGCGGCGATCCAGCCAGCCGATCAGCTCGTCCGGCGGCACCACATCGGCGAGCTGGCGCTTGCCGAGATTGCGCCACTTTCCGGCGTCGCCGAATGCGTCGTTGACCACGATGTCGGTTCGACCGGCCTCGTTGAGGCCGGCGATCAGATTGGACCCGATGAAGCCGGCTCCGCCGGTGACCAACAGCATCCCTACCCGCCGCGGTTCCTTGGCTTCCCTTTGCCCCAGGGCGTCCAACCGTGCAACGTCTCGAGGGAAACAGCGTAAAGCGGGCCGGGCCGGGATATTGGCAGGCTTCGGCACACTGGACAGGCCCCCAGAGGCACGCTAACCGGCCTTTCGGCTCAAGCCAGGGCGCACCCAGGATAGCACTGACGATACATTCAGTTCTTCTGTTAAATTGAACTTTTCACGGCTTGCGGTGCCGCGGACCCATGTCGAACTCGCCACTTCTGATCATTCCTTACATGTGGATCGGCGATTTCGTTCGCTGTCACACGGTCGTAAAGCTGCTGAAACAACGGTCGCCAACTGCTGCAATCGACGTGTTGACCACATCGATGGTCGCCCCACTCCTCGACTACATGCCGGGCGTTCGCAAGGGCATTGTCGCCGACTTGCCGCGCCGACGCCTTGCCTGGAAGGAGCATCACGCGCTCGCTCACAGGTTGCGGGCAGAAAACTATGCTCAGGCGTTAGTCATGCCGCGGACTTGGAAAGCCGCATTGGCGCCCTCGCTTGCCGGAATTCCGCGCCGCACTGGCTTCGTCGGCGAGGCCCGTTTTGGGCTGATCAATGATTTACGTTTCGGCGAGCGCCGGCTCCCGCGCATGGCCGACCGCTGCGCCATGCTGGCCCTCCCCAAGGGTAAAGCCGCACCGGCCGCGTGGCCATTGCCTGAACTCAAGGTGCCGGCGCCCGAATGCGCCAGCTGGCGGCGAGGGCTGGGGCTCGCGCCCGACAGCCGCACCGTCGTTGTACTCGCACCGGGCGCGGTCGGCCCCTCCAAGCGCTGGCCATCCTACGCCGAGCTCGCGCGCCAGCTTGCCGCCGAGGGCCATTGGATCTGGGTGATCGGCGGACCGAACGAAAAGGAACTTGCTGCCGAGATCGCCAACCGTGACGACATTCGCGACCTCACCGGGCCCGACCTGCGCAACGCCATTCTCGCGCTCGCCACGGCCGATCTCGCCGTATCGAACGATTCGGGTCTGCTGCACGTCGCAGCTGCTCTCGGCACCCCGGCTATTGGAATCTTCGGTCCGACCAGCGCATGGCACTGGGCTCCGCTCAACCCGATCGCCGCAATGATCGAAACCGCGCACGACCTGCCGTGCCGGCCCTGCCATAAGCCGGTGTGCCGCCTCGGCCATCACCGCTGCATGCGCGACATTTCAGTTGATCGGGTCGCCATGTCGGTCCGGCAAATCATTGCCGGTGCGCCTGCCCGTGCGTCGATCTGAGCCTCGCATTGCCCATTTGCCCGAACGATCCGCGCGCGGAATACTTAGGCCAGCTGTTCGAATGCACCGAGGACATCCGAGACGGACGGCTGCTGGTGCTTGCCCCCAACCACTGCGATCGGTCCAGTCCCCCTCGGTCCGGTGAGGCCGGGCTCGCTTGCCACGAAGATTGCGACGAGCGGCACGCCGAGTGCCGCCGCGAGATGGATGAGCCCGGTATCCACACCGATGACGAAGGATGCCCCCGCAATGAGCGCCGCCATGCGGTCGAGCGGTTGCCGTTCTGCCACGCGGGCATTCGCGAGCGCCGCAGCGATGCGTCCGCTGCGCGCGTGCTCCGCCTCGGTCCCCCATGGCAACAAGAGCGAACTTCCACGCGCGGAGAGCGCGCGACCGAGTGCGGTCCACGAGGCCTCAGGCCATTCCTTTTCCACGCGTGCCGTACCATGAAGCAGGATCCCGTATGGCGCTCCGGTCGTTTCTCCGATTTCCTTGCGCGACAGCCCGAAGTCGATGCCGCCATCGGGCGTGTAGCCGAGCGCGAGCCCGGTCAGCATGCGATTGCGGGCGATGGCGTGGAGATCGCGTGCGACGCGATGCTTCACGTCGTAAAACCAGGACGCGGCCGGCTCGCGGATGCTGTCCGCTTCATAGCCGTGGCGCTGGCCGCGGGCGAGCCGCGCAACGAGCGCGGAGCGCACCAGGCCCTGGGTGTCGATGACGTCATCGTAGGCGCGTGCCCGCAGCACGCGAGCGAAGCCAGCGATCTCGCGCCACGTCGCTGGTGCAAGCAGTGCTCCCCGCCAGCGGCGCGCCGCAATCGGGATGACGTCGGAGACGGCCGGATGAAGCCGAACAAGGGGAGCGAATGCCTCCTCTACGACCCAGCAGAACCGTGCCCGTGGCCGTTGCCGCCGCGCCTCCGTCAGCGCCGGCATGTGGTGGATCACATCGCCGAGCGATGAAGTCTTGATGAATAGGATATCGGACATTTGCAAAAGCCCCGCGCGGGCCGTGGCGGCTTGTCACCGGGCGCCAACGCGTGCATTCACGCGACCGGGCGAATGCTCACGAGAGCGCAAGCGGCGACGCCAAGGCATGAGAGGGCCTCCAGCATGACGGTCCTGGTCACCGGCGGCGCCGGCTATATCGGAAGCCACATGATCCACGCCCTCCTCGATGCCGGGGAACGGGTGGTGGTGCTCGATAACCTTGCAACCGGCTTCGGTTGGGCGGTAGCGCAGGGCGCCTTGCTCATCATCGGCGATGCCGGCGATCAACCACTCGTGACCGAATTGATCGCCAAGCATCGAATCGATTCTATTATCCATTTCGCCGCCTCGGTGGTCGTGCCTGACTCGGTTCACGATCCGCTCGCCTACTACCGCAACAACACCGTGAACTCGCGCGCCTTGATCGAGGCCGCCGTCAAAGGGGGCGTGCACCATTTCATCTTCTCTTCGACCGCCGCCGTCTACGGTAATCCCGAGCGGATACCGGCACGCGAAGAGGATGTCACCGTTCCAACCTCGCCGTATGGGTCCTCCAAACTGATGACGGAGGTCATGCTGGGCGACGCAGCGAGCGCCCATGGTCTGCGCAACGTCATTTTGCGATACTTCAACGTCGCTGGCGCCGACCCACTCGGCCGCACTGGCCAATCGACCAAAGGGGCGACCCACCTTATCAAGGTCGCGGTGGAAGCGGCGCTCGGCCTGCGGCCGAAGGTCGACGTCTTCGGTACCGACTATCCGACGCCGGACGGCACCTGCATCCGTGATTATATCCACGTGTCCGATCTCGTCCGCGCGCATTCCGACGCGCTGGCGTATTTGCGCACGGGCGGCTCCTCCGTCACGCTCAACTGCGGTTATGGCCGGGGTTTCTCGGTGCTCGAAGTGATCGATACGGTGAAGCGCGTTTCCAGCATCGACTTCAGGACCGAATTCGCTCCCCGGCGGTTGGGAGATCCCGCATGGCTCGTGGCGGCTTCCGACCGCGCTCGCGCTGTGCTCAAATGGCAGCCGCATTTCGACGATTTGGAAACCATCGTGTGCCACGCGCTGGCATGGGAACGCAAGCTTCTAACGCGCACTGGCTGACGCCTGCGGAGTCGTTGATTTCCGCTTGAAAACCACGCTGGGCTGGGCAAGAACGGCTCGCCGCAGCGCAGCCGAGTCTACTCGCGCCGCGTAATGGATGGGTATGCTCAAGTCGTATTTTCAACGATGGTTCGCCGACCCCAACGGCACGGCCGTGTTGGTCCGCCGATTGCTCGTGGAGCAGGCCGCAGGTCAATGGCGGCGCTATGCACTCGCATTCGGCCTGATGGGAATAGCTGCGGCGAGCACCGCGCTCGGCGCCTATTTGGTCGGTGATGTGATCAATCAGGCGTACGTCCACAAGAACCTTTCCGGCATCGTCATCCTCGCGCTCGCCACCGCCGTGATCTTCATGGTCAAGGGCATGGCCACCTATGGACAGGCGGTGATGCTCGCCCGCATCGGCAACAGGATCATCGCCGACAATCAGCAGCAGATGTTCGCCAAGCTGCTCCGGCACAACATCGGTTTTTTTGCCGACCGCCACAGCTCCGAGTTCATGGCGCGGCTTACCACCGGTGCCGCTGCCGCCAGCCAGGTGCTGAACCTGCTGATCACATCGCTCGGTCGCGATCTGCTCTCGCTCATCGGTCTCTTGGCTGTCATGGCCGTGCAGGACCCGGTGCTCTCTGCGCTGAGCATCATCGTGGTGCCGCCGGCTATGCTGATCCTGCGCAAGATGATTCGCCGCATCAAGACGATCGCGCACCATCAGTTCACCGGCAGCGCGCGCATTCTCGAAACGCTGCAGGAGACGTTGCAAGGCATCCGTATCCTCAAGGCGTTCACGCTCGAAGACGCCATGCGCGAGCGCTTCAACTCCCGTGTTGCGGACCTCGAGCACGAGTCCAACAAGTGGGCGCGGGTCGCCTACCGCTCGGGTCCCCTGATGGAGGCCCTTGGCGGCTTTGCAATCGCCGGCGCCCTGGTTTACGGCGGCTTCCGCGTGATCGAGACCGGGGCAACGCCCGGTCAGTTCTTCTCGTTCCTCGCCGCCTTCATGCTGGCCTACGAGCCCGCCAAGCGCCTCGCCCGCCTCAATCTCGACCTCAATAGCGGACTGGTCGGCGTGCGCATCCTGTTCGAGGTCATCGACCATCCGCCCACGGAACCGGAAGAAGAAAGCAAGCCGCCGCTGAAGCTTTCGCAGGCACGAGTGGAATTCGCAAACGTGCAGTTCGCGTACCGTCCGGGTGAGAAGGTGATCAAGAACCTGTCCTTCGTCGCCGAGCCTGGAAAGGTCACTGCGTTGGTGGGACCCTCGGGTGGCGGCAAGTCGACGATCTTCAATTTGATGCTGCGCTTCTATGAGGTCGATGGCGGCGCCGTCATTATCGACGCGCAGAACATCGCGGCGGTGTCGCGCCGGTCGTTGCGCAGCCAGGTCGCCTATGTCGGGCAGAATGTTTTTCTATTTCGCGGCTCGGTGCGTGAGAACATCGCGCTGGGGCGCTTGGGCGCGACCGAGGCCGACATTGTCGCCGCCGCCAAGGCCGCTTACGCGCACGACTTCATCATGGCCTTCCCGCGCGGATATGACACGCCCGTCGGCGAACATGGATTGCAGCTTGCCGGCGGCGAGCGCCAGCGCATTGCAATCGCCCGCGGGCTTCTCAAGGACGCGCGGCTGATTCTGCTCGACGAGGCCACCGCATCGCTCGATTCCGAATCTGAGCGGCAGGTTCAAGGCGCGATTGAGCACTTGTGCCAGGGGCGGACGACCATCGTGATCGCGCATCGCTTGCATACGGTGGTGGATGCCGATCGCATCTTCGTCATCGAAGACGGCGCGGTGGTCGAATCGGGGCGTCACGAGGAGCTGCTGCGCAGGGGCGGACGTTACACGTCCTTCTATCGCCTGCAGCTGCGCGAGCAGGAGCCAAGCCCGCCGGTCGCCATCGCATCCTCCGCCTGAATTCTGCAATTCTGCCCGAACCGCAAGAGAGATCATGAGCGCCGACAGGTACGTCATCACACCGCCGCCCCAGCCTGCGATCGCGGTTGCCGGCACCGACAAGACCTTTCCGGTGCGTCGCATCTGGTGCGTCGGCCGCAATTACGAAGAACACATCCGCGAAATGGGGCAGGACGTGCGCGACCCGCCGTTCTTCTTCGCCAAGCCTGCCGACGCCATCGTCCCAGATGGCGCAAAGGTGCCCTACCCTCCACTCACCAAGGACATGCACCACGAGGTGGAGCTCGTGGTGGCGCTCAAATCGGGCGGAAGGAACATTCCGCTCAGCAAGGCGCTCGACTGCATCTACGGCTACGGCGTGGGCATCGACCTGACGCGGCGCGACCTGCAGATCGCCTCGCGCGACATGAAGCGGCCCTGGGAAATCGGCAAGGCTTTCGATGCGTCGGCGCCCTGCGGAGCGCTGCAGCCCGCGAGCAAGATCGGCCATCCCAGCAAAGGCCGCATCGCGCTCAAGGCCAATGGCAAGGTGCGGCAGGAGGGCGACCTGGCGCAGATGATCTGGAATGTGCCGGAGATCATCGTCAAGCTGTCGGAAATGGTCGAGCTCGCCGCCGGCGACATCATCATGACTGGAACGCCGTCGGGCGTCGCCGCGACCGTGCCCGGCGATAAGCTCGAGTGCGAGGTCGAGGGCGTGGGCCGATTGACGGTAACTATTGCCCCGCCGGCGGCGTAGAGCACGTAGCAGAACTCGGCATTCAGAGTCCGAGATAGGCGCGCCGCACGCGATCGTCGGCCAACAGGGCCTCGCCCGTGCCGGAGAGCGTGATCCTCCCATTCTCGAGCACGTAGGCGTGGGCGGCGAGCTTGAGCGAGACCGCGACGTTCTGTTCGACGAGCACGCAGGTGAGACCTTCGCCGTTGAGGTCGCGGATCGTGCGCAGCAGGTGCTGCACGACGGCGGGCGCCAAGCCCAGCGACGGCTCGTCGAACATGACGAGTTCCGGCGCGCCCATGAGGCAGCGGCCGATCGCCAGCATCTGCTGCTCGCCGCCCGAGAGCGTGCCCGCGGCCTGCCCCAGGCGCTCGGCGAGCACCGGGAACAGCGCCAGGACCCGCTCGAGATTCTTCGCACGGCTGGCGCGGGCCCGCGGAAGCATCGCACCCACGTCGAGATTTTCCGCGACCGAGAGCGTCGGAAACACCTGCCGGCCTTCCGCCACTTGACCGATGCCGAGATTGCAGACCCGGTAGCTGTCCCATCCGCCGATGTCGGTGCCGCGGAACGCGATGCGACCGCGCGCCGGACGATGCATGCCGGCGATCGTGCGAATGAGCGAGGTCTTGCCGGCGCCGTTCGCCCCGACGATGGCGACGATCGTCCCTTGGTCGATCTGAACGGACACGTCATCGAGCGCTTGCGCGTCGCCGTGGAAGACATCGAGGTTGTCGACGCACAGCATCACTCGACCGCCTCGGCGCCGAGATAGGATTGCACCACGGCGGGCTCGCGCACGACGGCTTCGGGTGGACCCTCGGCGATCGCCGCACCGTGGTGCAAGACCAGCACGCGCGCGGCGAGCGCCATCACCGCGCGCATGACGTGCTCGATCAGGAGAATGGTCAGCCCGGACTCGCGGTTGAGTTCGATCAATACCGAGACCATGCGGTCGGTCTCGGCCGGCCGCAACCCCGCCATCACCTCGTCGAGCAGCAGAAGCTTCGGATCGGTGGCGAGCGCGCGGGCGACTTCGAGGCGCTTGCGATCGGGGAGCGTCAGCGCCGACGCGAGTTGATGACGTTTGCCGAAGAGATCGAGGCGCCCCAGCACTTCGTGGGCGCGGCGGCGCGCTGCCGCGGGATCGTGCCGGCGCAGCATGGCGCCGATGACGACATTGTCCTCCACCGACAGTGCCGGGAACGGCCGCACCAGCTGGAAGGTGCGGCCGATGCCGCGGCGACAGATCTCGTCGGGCGCAAATCCGTCAATGCGCTCGCCGGCAAACGCGATCGATCCCCGGTCGGGCGCGAACATCCCCGCGATGACGTTGAACAGCGTGGTCTTGCCCGCGCCGTTCGGGCCAATCACCGCGAAGATCGAGCCCTGCGGGACGCGAAAGCTCACGTTGTCGACCGCCAGCAGGCCACGAAAGCGCTTGCCAACTCCTTCAACCGTGAGAAGCGCCGTCATGATCGCCGCCCGGTCACGCCCAGTTTGGCGGCAAGCCACGGCCACACGCCGCCCGGCAGCGCCATCACCACGACGAGCAAACAGAGCCCATAGAACACCTGTTTAACCCCGGGCGCGTCGAAACCCAACGCGGTCAATAACTCCTGCATGGCCTCGGACAGGCCGGTGAGGAGAAATGCGCCGATGAGGGGGCCGAACAGCGTGCCGATGCCGCCGATGATCGGCCCCAGGATCAGCTCGATCGACCGCGAGATGTGAAACACCTGCTCCGGGAAAAGATTATTGTAATAGAACGCAAAGAACACGCCGGCGACCGCGGTCATGCCTGCCGAGAGGACGACCGCGTACATCTTGTAGCGAAAGGTATTGATGCCGACGGAGCGGGCGGCGACTTCGTCCTCACGGATCGCCTGCCAGTAATAACCTACGCGACTCTTGAGCAGGATGTGGCAAAGGGCGAATGCGGCGATCGTCAGCGCGAGCATCACGTAGTAGAACATCATTGGATTACCGCGCAGATTCCACAAGTCATTGCGCGTGTAATTGGCGACTGGCAGAAAGAAACCACTCGAGGCGCCGACCCACTTGAAATGATCGAAGCCGATGCGCGCGAACTCGGCGAAGGCGATGGTGAGGATCGCGAAATAAACGCCGCCCACCCCGAAGCGAAATGCGAGAAACCCGATGATGGCGCCGCAGGCCATGGCAATCGCGATCGCCGCCGCCAATCCGAGCCAGGGCCCGATGCCGAAATGGACATAGAGCGCCGCCGCCGCATAACCGCCGAGCCCGACATAGATGGCGTGGCCGAGCGAGAGCTGGCCGGCGAAGCCCATCATGACGTTCCAGGCCTGGCCGGTATAGGCGAAATAGAGGACGATGATCAGGACGGTGAGCAGATAGTCGTTGGCAATCCAGGGCGCTGCCAACAGCACGACGAGCAATCCCGCCAGCAGCACAAGGCCGCGGCGCGGCACGCCATCGAACAGCCGCCCGATCATGACAGTCGCTTGCCCAGAATGCCCTGCGGCCGGAACAACAGGACCAGCACGAGCAGGCCGAACGAGAACATGCTCTTGGCCGACGGAGTGAAGAACAGCCCGGCCATCGCCTCGGTGAGCCCGATCAGCACTCCGCCGAGCAGCGCCCCGGGCATCGAGCCGAGCCCGCCGGTGATGACGATGATGAAGGCGAGCAGCGTCAAGGCCGGCCCCAGCGCCGGGGTGACGTCGACCAGCAACACGAGCACGGAGCCGGCTGCTCCGACGCAGGCGGCGCCGAGGCCGAACGTGAGCGCGTAAAGACGCTTGACGTTGAGCCCCACCACCAGCGCGCCGGTATAGTTGTCGGCACACGCCCGGATCGCCTTGCCGAGCGGCGCAAACCGGAAAAACCCGAACAGCGCGGCCGTGATCACCAGCGTCGCGGCGCCGGCATAGACCTTGGTCGCGTCGATGATCAGCGGCCCGACGAGGAAGCTGTCGAACGAATACGACGTCTGAACATTGCGCGCATCCGGGCCGAAGGCGATCAGCAGCACGTTGACGATGATGAGTGCGATCGCGACCAGCAGGATGAACTGGCTGTGCTCGGGGCGGGTGATGAACGGATTGATGATGCCGGCCTGCAGCGCGTAGCCGAGCGCGAACAGGACGGCGGCGAGCGGCACCACCATGGCCAGCGGGTCGAGCCCGAAACCGCTGAACAGCAGGATCGCAAGGTACATCGCGACCGTCATCATCTCGCCGTGGGCGAAGTTGACGACGCGTACGACCCCGAAAATCACCGACAGGCCGACCGCCATCAGGCCATAGACGAGGCCGGTCAAAAGACCGCTGACCGCGACGTTGAAATAGATCTCTGCGGGCACGGTCGGTCCTGCCCCAAGCTACGCCGTCCATGGCAAGGCCCCGCCGCGGCCAGAGTCGCAGCGGGGTCAGCGTGCAATGATTTTAGCCGCGCCGGTCGTAGGGGCTCATCGGTAATTCGGGTTTGGCGTTGGACGCTGCTTTCGGCGCGATGGTGAGGAGCTTGCCGCCGCGGTTCTGGATCGCGGCGTTCTTGAGCTTGTCGTTCTGGCCCTTGGCGTCGAACTGGATCCCCGGACCGATGCTGACGTTATCGGTGATGTTGGTGGTACGGATGGCATCGGCGAGCGCCTTCGGATCGCTCGAGCGCGCGCGTTTGTAGGCATCCGCCGCAACCAGGAGCGCTTCGAACGTGAACACGTGATTGGTGTTCATGTTGATGCCGGGATAGGCCTTGGCGAGGGCGTCTTCGAGTTGCTTGCTCAATGTCTTGTTGGGGTCGTACCAGGGCACGAAGCTCATCGGGCCGTCGGACAGCTTGCCCAACGTCTTGAGGTATTGGTCCTCGTACCAGCCCGGCCCCATGCTCAGCACGGCCATGGGCGACCAGCGCTGCTTGACCAGTTCGCGCGTGATCAGGATCGCGTCGTTGAGGCGGCTCACCATGAGCAGCGCTTCCGCACCCGTCGCCTTGGCCTTGGCCACTTCGACCGAGAGGTCGCGCGCCGTCGGGTCGTAGGCGATCTGCTCCACAATCTTGTAGGCCATGTTGAAGCGCGGCAGCACGGCATTGATGCCCTGCTGCATCGAGGTGCCGAACGTGTCGTTCACGTGCATGAACACGACAGATTTCGGCGTGATCCCCGTCGCCTCGAAGACTTCCTTTTGATTGGCGAAGGCATCACTGAGGATCATCGGAGCCGTGGGAAAATTCCGGAACACGAATTTGTAGCCCTGCTCGGTGATCTGCGGCGCCGCCGCGATGTTGATGACGAAGGGAATGCCCTTCTGCTCGGCGACTTGCGCAATCGCGGTACTCTGTCCGGAATCGAAGGCCCCGACCAACAGCTGCGCGCCGTCGTTGATCAGTTTTTCCGCTCGCGCCCGCGCCACTTCAACGTTGGTCTCGGTGTCGGCGTTCATGATTGCGAGCTCGGGAAGGCCGAGCTCCTTGAAGATCGCCGGCGCCAACTCGACCCCACGCTGACAATCCTGTCCGATCCCCGCCTGGGCACCCGAGCGCGGCAGCAGAACGCCGACCTTGAGCGGGGCGCCCTGTGCGCGCGCGAAGTTGAGCCCCGTGCTGGTGGCGGCGAGCAATCCGCCGATGCCGCCGGCAAAGCTGCGGCGGGTGACGCGGGCGGATTTGAGCGGCCATGTACGGTTCATGTGTTCCTCCCAAAACGGTACGCCGTCGCGTGCCCGGTTTCTCGTACAGTTCCCTTGCGGATGCAATGGGCCATGACACCGCGGGAAGGGGATGGATATTATTTGTTGCGCGGCGGAATCTGGATCAGTTCGGCGAGTTGCTGCTTGGTGAGTGGCGCATCGATGAATTTGAGCTTGACCGCATCCCGCTGTATGCCCTCGATGTCCTTCATCTCGTCGGTCTGCATCGCCTCTTTCGGGTGAAACTCCTTGATCGAGCCTTCGATCAAAGCCCGATCGAGCTTCATCTTCTCCGCATACATGTCGATCGCCTTGGG
>JBJMTU010000327.1:0-8056 GCA_045811545.1 Xanthobacteraceae bacterium
CGACTGTTGCGACCGATCTGGGGCGGAGAGCCGGCGGCGATGCTGCCGCCGTGGTCGGTGTCTTGGAGCATCGGAGCGGAATAGATGCCGGCCTCGCTCCCGCTCGCAACTTACCGGCTCCAGCTCACGCCCCAGTTCGGCTTCGACGAAGCCGCGGCGCTCGTGCCCCATCTCAAGGCACTCGGCATCAGTCACCTCTACGCTTCACCATTCCTCAAGGCACGATCGGGCAGCCCGCACGGCTATGACGTAGTCGACCACAATTTGCTCAATCCCGAGCTCGGCGGCGAGGATGCATTTCGGCGCCTAGCCGCTGCTCTCGATCGGGCGGATATGGGGCTCATTCTCGATTTCGTGCCCAACCATATGGGCGTGCATTACGCCGACAATCCCTGGTGGCTCGACGTCCTTGAATGGGGACCAAAATCCCCCAGCGCTGCTTCGTTCGATATCGATTGGCACACGCTCCCTGCACACCCCCGCGGCGGCGTCCTCATCCCCGTTCTCGGAAGCTCCTATGGCGAATCGCTGGAACGCGGCCAAATCGAGCTTCGATACGATGCCGCGGAGGGAAGCTTCTCCGTGTGGTACTTCGAGCATCGGCTGCCCATTGCTCCCAACCGCTACGGGGAAATTGTGCAGAAAGCCGTGGCGGAGGCCGGCGCGAGCGAGGAGCCTGCGGGCCGCGAACTGCTGGAATGGGCGGAGCGCTACCGCGGCCCGCAGAATCCCCCGCGTCACGTGGCGCCGGCCTTCAAGGCGGAGCTGGCTGCAATCGCGGGCGGCAAGGAGGTGATCGATCGCGGGCTCAAGGCCTATCGGCCCGCAGCCGATCGACCCGACGCCGTTCTCGCCTTGCACCACTTGCTCGAGCGCCAACACTATCGGCTGGCGCATTGGCGACTTGCCGGCAGCGAGATCAACTACAGGCGATTTTTCGACATCAATCCGTTGGCCGGGCTGTGCGTTGAAGACCGTGGTACGTTCGACGGCATTCATCGTCTTGTGCGCCGCCTCATCGCCGATGGTTCACTGCATGGCTTGCGGCTCGATCACATCGACGGGCTGCGTGACCCGCATCAATATTTCCGGCGACTGCAACGGCTGATCGACGTCGCACGGCTGTCGAAAAGCAGGCCTTTCTACATCGTGGCCGAAAAGATTCTTGGCGACGCAGAGCGTCTGCCGCGCTTCGCGGGCGTTGCGGGCACCACGGGTTATGAATGGCTCAATCTCATCTCACGCCTTCTGCTCGATAACCGAGGGCTTCCCGTGCTCGACCGAACTCGGCGCGATGTCAGCGGTGATGAACGTGACTTCGGCGCCGTTCTCCTCGAGGCCAAGGGCCGCGTGATCGCAAATATTCTGGCGAGTGAGTTCACCGTGCTGACCCGGTTGCTCGTGCGCATCGCCGCCGGCCACTATAGCACCCGCGACTATACCGCCGAGCGTCTGCGCGCAGCGTTCGAGTTGTTCATCCTGCATTTCCCGATCTACCGCACCTACGTCACTGCGTCAGGCCCGAGCCGGGAGGATCGCGCGATCATCGAGGGGGCACTCGCCAAGGCGCGCGCCGATTGGTTTGGCTCGGACTTCGGCGTTTTCGATTTCTTACGCGATGCGCTCACGCTCGATCTCGTCGCTCCCGGCCGCGTCGGCCATAGCATCGCACGCGCCCGGCGCTTCGCGTTCAAGGTTCAGCAGTTCACCGGTCCGATGATGGCAAAGTCCTTGGAGGACACGGCGCTATATCGTTTTCACCGCCTGTTGGCGCTCAACGAGGTTGGCGGGAATCCTGCCGCCGGCGGAGTCTCGGTTGCAAGTTTTCACGGCCGCATGCAGGAGCGCGCCGCTCAATGGCCGCATGGCCTGACCGCAACCGCGACCCACGATACCAAACGCGGCGAGGACGCGCGCACGCGGCTGCTCGCATTGTCCGAGCTCGCCGATGAATGGACACGCAACGTTCACCAATGGCGGCAGCTCAACGCCAAGCTCATCGTCTCAACGGAGGCCTCGCGGCTCCCCTCGCCGGCTCACGAATACATGCTCTATCAGGCGCTGCTCGGTGCCTGGTCTCTGGCCGGTGTCGATGCGGACTTCATCGAGCGGATGCAGGCCTATGCCATCAAAGCGGCGCGCGAGGGCAAACAGCAGACGAGTTGGCTCGCGCCCGATGAACGTTACGAAGCCGGCCTCACGGACTTTATTCAGCGTGTTCTCGATCGCGAGCGGTCCGCCAGTTTCATCGACAGCTTCGACGCATTCGCGCGCCGTGTAGCTTTGATGGGAGCGCTCAATAGTCTCGCACAATTGGTCCTCAAGGTGACCATACCGGGCGTCCCCGACTTTTATCAGGGCAGTGAATTCTGGGACCTGTCGCTGGTGGATCCCGACAACAGACGTCCCGTCGATTTTGCGACGCGGTTTTCAGCGCTGGCATCGATCGGGGAGGCGACGGATTGGCACGCGCTGGTGAGTACGTGGCCGGACGGCCGCGTCAAGCTAGCCCTTACGCGCGAGCTTCTCGCGCTGCGCCATGAGTTTGCGGACCTCTTTACCCGTGGCTCCTATCGTCCGCTCGACGTCATCGGCCCGCACCGGCGGGACATCATCGCGTTCGCCCGGCTCGGCGAGCGAAACGCCATTGTCGTGGTGTGCGGACGGCTTTTTGGTCGGGCGACGCAGGAGGGGCGGCGATGGCCGCCCAGCCAAGCCTGGAACGCGTCGGTATTGGCCGGAGGCTTTTCGGCGATGCGCAATCTGCTGGCGGCCGGCAAACCGCTACCGGGACCGAGGCTGCCGATTGCGGATTTGTTCGATGTCCTGCCGATCGCGGTCTTGCAGGCGCAATACACGCCAGTGGGGCGCGAGCGACCGACAGCCAGGGTCAGCGCGGCCGCAAAATGACCACGCACGCGGCAGTCGGCAAAGAAAAGGCCGTCCGGGATCTCTGCAGGGCCGGACGGCCTCGCGGATGTCGTGCCGACCGACCAAGGGTCGGTTCCCTCCCTCCGCCGAATCGCTATTTACGCAAGAGCGTTGATTCGCGCAACCAAAAGCTCACATTTTGTCGCTTTCAGCCGGACGACTCATTCCCCATCAACAGTGCCGTTGCGGCCTCATTTGTAGACGGCGGTGACGACGTGATTGAACGCTGCGGTTCTGTCCATCGTTTTGTGCCGATTGGCCGCTTTCGAGCCGCTCTTTAGTTTAGACCCGGCGATGCAGCCGATGCTCGATCCATAGCAGCAGCGCGTTCGCGAGCGCCGCGAATGCAAACAGCACCACCGCAACCGTCATCATTTCCTCGGCCTGCAGCAACTGCATTGCGTTGATGATCAGAAATCCCAATCCTTGCTTGGCAGCGAACATTTCGGCCAGAAGGACCCCGAGCAACGTCAGGGTGAAGCCGATCCGCAGGCCTGCGACCACCTCCGGAAGCGTTGCCGGGAAAAGCACGGTGAGAATGGTCTGCCATCTCGAGAGGTGAAGCGTTCGCGCCGATTTCAGATAGACTGGCGGGATATTGCGGATCGCACCCATGGTCAGTAGCGCGACTGGCAGCACGCCATGCATGGCGCCGAACGTCACCCGTCCCGACAGGCTGAGCCCGAAGATCAGCAGCACCACCGGATAAAGCGTCACCTTCGGTAGCGTGTAAAGCGAAATGAGGATCGGCTCGCCGACCGCCCCCGACAGTCGATGAATTCCCATCCACAGGCCGATCGCCAATCCAATCCCGTAGGACAAGATCAGCGCATAGAAGAAGCAGACGAGCGTCGCCCAGGCGTTCTCGGCAAAACGGCCGCTCGGCACGAGCTTGGCGAAATAAGCCAGCGTCGGTACCGGACCGGGAAGCGCGGTCGCGCCGACGAGCTGATGCACCGCCTGCCAGATCAGCAGCAGGACGATGAGAATGATCGCAGTGTCTGCGGCGCGCTTGCTCGCGATCATGGCTTGGCGATCCCGCGCCGCTCCGCCCAACGCTGATCGACCACGTGCAAGGCCATGTTGACGGCGGTCGCTACGATGATCAACAGCAGCATCAGCGCGTACATCTGCCGATTGTTGAAATCGGAATAGGCGTCGGAAATGACGCGCCCCAGCCCCGCCGGTGCAAGAATGAATTCGCTGGCAATGACGCCGATGAAAGCATAGCTGACCGCAAGCTTGACCCCGGTGAAGAGATGCGGCGCCGCCGCCGGCAACTTCAGGAGCAGCGCCGTGGCGATCGTCCCCATGCGATGGACGCGCGCCACCTTGGTGAGCACTTGCGGCACGCGGTCGAGCCCGTTTAGGGTTGCAATGATCATCGCCACGATCGCGGTCGCTACCCCCATCAGCAGGATCGGGATAACCGACAGTCCGAAGATGACGATCAGCACCGGGTAGAAGATGAAGATGGGCACCGCGTAATACGTGGCGAAGAAGGGATCGAGCGATTGCCGCACGCGCGGCAGCGCGTGGATGACGAGGCCGAGCGCAAACCCCGCCACCACCGAAATCAACGCCGCTATGACGACGATGCCGAATGTGCGCACGATCTGATCATTGGCCTCTCCCGAGATCAGGAGACGGATCAGCGCGTCGGCCATCTGCGAGGGCGGGATCACGACGCGATGATCGATCAGGCCGACGCGGCAGCAGAATTCGAGCAGGCCGATCGCGAGCACAAGGACGGCAATCCTGATCCAGCCGACCCGGCTCATCCGGCCATCACCCCGGAATGCCCGAGCGACTTCATGGATTCGCCGCGCAGATTGTCCCACAGCCGGCCGGTGATCTCGGCAAAGCCGGCTTCGCTGACGATCTTGCTGTCGCGCTCGCGTGGCCAGCCGGTCACGACGATGTCGAGAAAGCGGCCGGGACGAGCCGACATGGCACCGATGCGGTCCGCCAGCATCGCGGCCTCATCCAGTGCATGCGTGATCAGGAGAATGGTGGCCCCCGTGCGCCGCCACAGCCGCAGTACTTCGTCGCCCATCAGTAGCCTTGTCTGCGCATCAAGCGCCCCGAACGGCTCGTCGAGCAGAATGAGGCGCGGCTGCAGCACGAGGGTCCGGGAGATGCAGACACGCTGGCGCATGCCGCCCGAAAGCTGCGCGGGATAGGCGCGGGCGAAGTCGGTCAAACCCATGAAAGCGAGCGCATCATCGACGCGACGGCGGATCTCCGCGGCCGCCACGCCGTTGCGACGCAAGCCGAATGCGGCGTTGTCCCACACCGTCAACCAGGGGAAGCTCGCGTCCTCCTGAAAGACGACCCCGATCCCGTCCGACACCTTGCCGCTGACCGGCCGCCCCTCGAAAGTGACCGTGCCGGCCGTGGGTAGCTGGAGTCCGGCGAGCACCTCGAGCAGCGTGGACTTGCCGCAGCCGGACGGACCGACCACGGCAAAAAACTCGCCGCGTTTGAGTTCGAGATCGATCGGTCCGAGCGCATGAACCGGCGGCGTGCCGGCAGCACCTGGATAGATCCGCGTCACACCCGAGAGCGAGGCGTGGATGTCCTCGTCTCGGGCCGTCATTTTTGCAGATCAGAGGGCAGGAACGAGCTGTCGACGACCTTGCTGAGGTCGACGTCCTTCTGCAGCATTCCCACGCCTTTCATCGCATGCACGGTCTGTTCGAGCAGCGGCATCTCAATGCGGCCCTCGCTCCAGAACTTCGTCTGCACGAGTTCCTTCACCATGACGCCGACGTCATTCCGAGGCAACGGTTCGTAGATCTTCGCGAGTATCTCGATCGCCTCATCGGTATGCTCATAGATGAACTTTGTGCCCTCGCGCCGCGCCGCCTGGATCGCGCGCAGCTTCTCCGGCCACTCTTTCATAGCCTTGCTGGTAGCCATCCCTACCTGTGAGGGAATCAGCGGCAAGTCTTTTGGACCGACGAGCACGCGGTACTTGCTCTCGCCGCCGCGGCTCCGGAACAGGATGATCGGGATGGATGTCGCCTCCACCACGCCGTTTTCCAGCGCGGTGAGCGCGCCGCTCAGGCTGCCGAGGGCCGTCATTTGCACGTCACCCTGCTTGAGCCCGGCCTTCTCCATCACCAGCACGCCCATCATTTCGCCGAGGGACTTCGGATTGCTGATGCCGAACTTCTTGCCTTTGAGATCGGCGGGTGTTTTGAGCGGCGAATCGGGCATGACGATCAGCACCAGGTCGGCGAGCGACCGTGCCGTGATGCTCACAATCTTGACGTCCTGCCCCTGTTCGGCGGCGGCGATGACCGGGGCCGCGGTGACGTCGCCGTAGCCCAGATCGCTCGCCATGGCGTTGCGCACCGAGCTGCCGCCGCCCGCGCCTGAGATGATGCCGGTGATGTCGAGGCCGTGCTTCTTGAAGAAGCCCTTCTCGAGCGCGATGCCGTAGGGCGCGCCGGAAGGGTCATTCTTGTACTGGGTCACGAGGAGATCCGCAGCGCTGGCCGGCCAGGCCGAAGCAAGAGCAAGCGCTGCGGTGCCAATGATGCTCCTAAGATTCATACGACGTCCTCCGTCAGGTAACCTCCGCCCCCCGCCTGCCGCGTATCCAGCGTAGCCCGTGCGACGGCTGCAGTATAATGGCAGGATTGACGCAGGAACGTTGGAATGCCGCAAGAAGCGGCCAAGGAGATCTCCTGGATCGCCGATCACGGGGCGACTACCGGAAGCCGCGACCCCCTGAGACGACGATGACCGTATCGCGTAAGTTGGTGCAAGAAAGAGGGCATCTGTTGCGGGCTTTATGAGTACAGGGACAAAACCGATGAAGGCTGCTTTCATTGAACAATTTGGCGGACCGGAAGTCCTGAAATACGGAGACTTGCCGGATCCGGTGGCAAAACCCGGCGAGGTCGTAATCGATGTGGATGCCGCCAGCGTGAACGCCGCGGATTGGAAGGTGCGTGCCGGCCAATATGCACAGGCGAAGTTTCCATTGATCCTGGGGCGCGATTTCTCCGGCGTGATTGGCTCTGTCGGCGAAGGCGTAACGGATCTCAAGGTTGGCGATTCTGCTTTCGGCGTTTGCGAAGCCGGACAGGAGGGCGCGTATGCTGAAAAGATCGCACTGAAGGCTGCGATCGTGGCGAAGAAGCCTGACGGCCTATCGCACGTCAATGCGGCCGCCTTGGCGCTCACCGGTCTTACGGCGCTGAGCGCCGTCGAAGACACGTTGAAACTCAAGCCTGGCGAGACGATCCTCATTCAGGGCGGGGCGGGCGGAGTCGCGGGCTTCGCCATTCAACTCGCCAAGCATATCGGCGCCCGCGTGATCACGACCGCGAGCGTGCCGAATCACGATTATGTGCGCGGCCTCGGAGCCGATGAAATCATCGACTACAACGCGGTCGATTTCACTCAGGCCCTGAGGAATTGCGACGCTGTGTTCGACACCGTCGGCGGGGACGTTGCGCAGCGCTCGTTCGCGGTGCTCAAGCCGGGTGGTCGGGCGGCCTTTATCGCTTCCGGATCGAACGCGCCGAAGCCGACACGCGATGATGTAATCTCGTTGAGGCCTCCGGTCGGCCGCGCCCGCCGGCCTCTCGAACGTATCGTTGAGCTGTTCGAGGCAGGAGCCATACGTGCACCTGAGATCAAGCTCTATCGTTTGTCCCAGGCGGCGGATGCTCATCGACTAAGCGAGTCGCGCCATTTCAGGGGCAAGCTTGTCTTCCAGGTGCGTTAGTGGGATCGCCGCGCCTCGTTGCACGGCCAATGCAAGGCATGGTCAGCGGATATCGTGTCCGAATGCCTTTCACCGAAAAACCGTTTGCGCAGAACGCCCGGTGCATGTTCTTTGCTGAGAGAAGGAGTGGGCGATTCGTTACGCCACGCGATCTCGTCGAGAGTGCTGCAATCGACTTGATTGAGAGCGGCTATGACCAGCGCTTGGTCGAGCGCGCGGCGCAAAGCCTATTGCAACCATGGATTGTTAGCTGCAATATGAATGCAAAGAACCGCGCACAGGCGGCGTTCGGTCCCAACCGGGGGAGAATAACGGCCACGAGGTACCTGATGTAGCGCGAAGGTAGAGGGGAGGGGAAAAGTGGCTATTCCCCTGCGCGAG
>JBJMTU010000328.1:0-6934 GCA_045811545.1 Xanthobacteraceae bacterium
CGGCGGCCAGCAGCAGCAGCTCGCGATCGGCCGCGCGCTCGTCATGCGCCCGCGGCTGCTTTTGCTGGACGAGCCGACCGAGGGCATTCAGCCATCGATCATCAAGGACATCGCCCGTGCCATCGCCTATTTGCGCAATCTCGGACGCATCGCGGTGGTGCTCGTCGAGCAGTATCTCGACTTCGCGCGCGACTTGGGGGACCATTTCGCGGTCATGGATCGCGGCGCGATCGTCTACTCCTGCAGCCGTGAGAACATGGACGAGGCGGCGCTCAAACGCGCGATGGCCATTTAGCGGCGAGGACGAAGGGCAAAACACGTGAGACAGGCAGCCGCCGACCGAGCGTGCACCTTTGCGGCGAACCGCGCCGTCGGCGGCATTACGCTGGCGGTGCGTGCAAGCGGCGCCGTGACGCGACGCGCGCGCGTGCGCGAGGACGGTCCGCTGCGCGTTCGTTGCCCGGGACCGATTTCGGACGAGCTCGAGGCCGTCATCGTCAACACTGGGGGCGGCGTGGCGGGAGGTGATCGCCTCAGGCTCGACGTGACTGTCGAGCCGGGCGCCCGGCTCGTCGTCACGACGGCCGCGGCGGAAAAGGTTTATCGCACCCTCGAAGCTGCGGCGACCATCGACGCGAAGCTTTCCGTTGGCGCCGCCGCCTCACTCGCCTGGATGCCGCAGGAGATGATTCTGTTCGATCGCGCCCGGCTCAAACGCGCAATCGATATCGATCTCGCCGCGGATGCTCGGCTGTTGCTGGCGGAGGCGATCGTGTTCGGACGCTCCGGTATGGGCGAAGCAGTGCACGACGGTTTCCTGTTTGACCGTTGGCGGCTGCGCCGGGGCGGGCGGCTCATCCACGCCGAAGCCATGCGGCTCGATGGCGCGGTGGCGAGAAAGCTCGCGCAGCCCGCCGTAGCCAAGGGTGGCATCGCGCTCGCGACCGTGCTGATCGTGCCCGGCGATGAGGTGACCGCCGCTACCATCCGCGCACTTAGCGATCAGTTGCGCGGCGAGGCCGGAGTCTCCGCCTGGAACGGATTCGCCATCGTGAGGCTCTGCGCAGACGACGGCGGCACGCTACGGCATGATCTCATTGCCGTGCTCTCCGCCTTGCGCGTAGCGCTGCCGCGGCTATGGCTCAACTAAGAGTGACGGCAGTCTTGAGGGTATCTCATGAAGCTCACACCGCGCGAGAAGGACAAGCTGCTCATCGCCATGGCTGCGGTGGTGGCGCGCCGGCGGCGCGAGCGCGGTATCAAGCTCAATCATCCCGAGGCGGTAGCGCTCATCACCGATTTCATCGTCGAGGGCGCGCGTGACGGCAAAACCGTCGCCGAGCTGATGGAGGCGGGCGCACACGTGCTCACGCGCAGCGAGGTGATGGACGGCATTGCCGAAATGATCCACGACATCCAAGTCGAGGCGACGTTTCCGGATGGAACCAAGCTGGTGACGGTGCACGAGCCGATACGATGAACCTAAGCAGTGCCGCGCACTCGGTGCGCTCCCCTCCCCCTTGCGGGGAGGGGTTGGGGGTGGTGCGATCGCGCGCGGGCGTTGCCACATGCACTACCCCCCTCCCCATCCCTCCCCCACAAGGGGGGAGGGAGCAGACCGAATTTGCGACTCGCTTTGATCCCATTTCAAAGGAGTCCGCGCATGATCCCCGGTGAAATGTTCATCAAGGACGGCGAGATCGAGCTCAATGCCGGCCGGAAAACCGTGACCCTGTCGATCACGAACACCGGCGATCGCCCGATTCAGGTCGGCTCGCATTATCATTTTTTCGAGACCAATCCGGCGCTCAAATTCGACCGCAAAAAGGCGCGCGGCATGCGGCTCGATATTGCCGCCGGCACCGCGGTGCGCTTCGAACCGGGCCAAACGCGCGAGGTCACGCTGGTTGCGCTCTCCGGCAAGCGCACGATTTACGGGTTTCGTCAGCACGTGATGGGAAAGCTCTGATCCGAGCATGTCCGAGGCGGCGAACAAATCGGTCGAAGTCGGCGTGGTTCTGCAAGGCGGCGGCGCACTTGGAGCCTACGAATGCGGCGCATTGAACGCGCTGCTCGAACTGATGGAAGACTATTCGGCGCAGGGCCACCGCATCCGGCTCAAGGTCGTCAGCGGCGTCTCGATCGGGTCCATCAACGCCGCCTGCGTGGTCGGCGCGAAGAGCAGCGCCGACGCCCGCGCCCGGCTCAACGCACTGTGGGACGATTTGATGCTGGAGGCGCCCCCGTTCTGGATGCAGGCCGCACAGCGCGACCTCGCCTATTTCGGGCTGCCGGGGTTCTATACGCCTCGGCCGGACTTCTGGGCCGCTCCGACCTGGACCTACGTTTATGACACGCGCCCGCTGCTGGTGACGCTCGGGCGCCATGTCGATTTCGCAGCACTCAACGCAAGCGCGACCGTGTTCGCGGTGACCGCGGTCGAAGTCGTGACCGGCAACCTGCGAGCGTTCGTCAATCAGCCGCTCGGCATGGTCGTCGCGACCAAGATCGAACCGCGCCACGTGCTGGCGAGCGGCAGCCTGCCGCCGGGATTCCCGTGGACCGAAATCGATGGCATGCCGCATTGGGACGGCGGTCTTGTCGACAATACTCCGCTCGGCTTGGCCATTGACGCGTTCAGCACCGATCCTGATGTCGACCGCATGCTCGTCGTGATGAATCTCTATCCCTTGCGCGCGCGATTGCCGCGCAACCTCGCCGCGGTCGAGGATCGCACGCACGAGCTGAGCTTCGGCAACCGCCTGCGGCAGGACCACGACACCGCGCGCCGCATCAATGCGCTGGTGGAAACGATCGATGACCTTGCTGCCTTGGTTCCACCCGATGCGCTCGACGAGCGGTTGCAGGCCCGCTTGGATGAGGCGCGACGCTTCAAGATCATCGACGCGATCGTGAACGTCGACATGCAGGATCCGGCCGCCACGCTCATTCCTGCCGCGCAGCATCCGGCCGACGACAAGGATGGAATGCGCGATTTCTCCCCGGAGACCGTCCAGCGTCGGCGTCGCGACGGCTTCAAATTCGCGCACGACATCTTGCGGCCTGCATTCGAGAATCGTTGGCGCGATGCGTCGCCGCAGCCAAGGCAAGGGAGCTGACACGCATGTCCGCCAAGATGCAGCGCGCCGTCTACGCCGAAATGTTCGGACCCACGACCGGAGACCGCGTGCGGCTTGCCGATACCGACATCATCATCGAGGTGGAAAAAGATCTCTGCACCTACGGCGAGGAAGCGAAATTCGGCGGCGGCAAGGTGATCCGCGACGGCATGGGCCAGAGCCAAATCTCGAACAAACAGGGCGCGGTCGACACCGTGATCACAAACGCGCTGATCCTCGATCATTGGGGGATCGTGAAGGCCGATGTCGGCTTGAAAGGCGGCCGCGTCTACGGCATCGGGAAGGCGGGCAACCCCGACATTCAGCCCAACGTGACCATCATCATTGGCCCCGGCACCGAGGTGATCGCCGGCGAAGGCAAGATCCTCACCGCCGGCGGCTTCGACACCCACATTCATTTTATCTGTCCGCAACAGGTGGAGGAGGCGTTGATGTCCGGCGTCACGTCGATGCTTGGCGGCGGTACCGGGCCGGCGCACGGCACCTTCGCCACCACGTGCACGCCGGGGCCCTGGCACATTGGCCGCATGATCCAGGCGGCCGACGCGTTGCCGGTTAATCTCGGGTTCGCCGGCAAGGGCAACGCGTCGCGCCCGGCGGCGCTCGAGGAGATGGTGGCGGGCGGCGCCTGCGCGCTCAAGCTGCATGAGGACTGGGGCACGACGCCGGGGGCGATCGACTGCTGCCTCACCGTCGCCGACGATCACGACGTGCAAGTGATGATCCACACCGACACGCTCAACGAATCCGGTTTCGTCGAGGATACCATCGAGGCGTTCAAGGGCCGCACCATTCATGCCTTTCACACCGAGGGCGCCGGCGGCGGGCATGCCCCCGACATCATCAAGGTGGCGGGACTCAAGAACGTGCTGCCCTCGTCCACCAATCCGACGCGGCCGTTCACCAGGAACACCATCGACGAGCATCTCGACATGCTGATGGTCTGCCACCATCTCGACCCGCTGATTGCCGAGGACGTGGCGTTCGCCGAAAGCCGGATCAGGAAGGAGACGATCGCGGCCGAGGATATTCTGCACGACATCGGTGCCCTATCGATGATGTCATCGGACAGCCAGGCCATGGGACGCATCGGCGAGGTCATCATCCGCACCTGGCAGACCGCCGACAAGATGAAGAAGCAGCGCGGGAGACTCAAAGGGGAGAAGGGCGACAACGACAACGCGCGCGCCAAACGTTACGTCGCCAAATACACCATCAATCCGGCAATCGCGCACGGCGTGGCGAAGCACATCGGCTCGGTGGAGAAGGGCAAGCTCGCCGATCTCGTGCTGTGGTCCCCCGCCTTTTTCGGCGTGAAGCCCGACTGCGTCATCAAGGGCGGCACGATCATCGCCGCGACCATGGGCGATCCCAACGCCTCGATCCCGACGCCGCAGCCGGTGCACTATCGGGAGATGTTCGGCGCCTTCGGCAAGGCGCTTACCGCCTCCTCGCTGGTGTTCGTGTCAAAAGCCGCGCTCAGGCGCGGCTTGCGCAATAAACTCGGCGTCGAGAAGGGATTCGTCGCGGTCGAAAATACCCGCGGCAGCATCTCCAAGAAGAGCATGGTGCACAACGGCGCGACGCCCAAGATCGAGGTCGACCCGGAGACCTACGAGGTGACCGCCGACGGCGAACTATTGACCTGCGCGCCGGCCGAGGTGCTGCCCATGGCGCAGCGATACTTTTTGTTCTGAAGACAAATCCGATGAGGCGGGCGTCCGAGATCAGAGCGGCCGGCAGCTGGAACGCGGCAAGCGCTATCGACTGCGTCGTGCTCGATGCCGCCGAGCGCCATCGCCGCAGGGTCGCGTTGACGGGAGAGCGCGGTACGGCGTTTCTGCTCGATCTGCCGCACGCGACTGCGCTCAAGGACGGCGACGGCCTCGTGCTCGAGGACGGAGCAATCGTGCGCGTGGCCGGCAAGGCGGAAGCGCTCCTCGAGATCGCGGCGGCAAGCCCGCGCGAACTCGCGCGGCTCGCCTGGCACATCGGCAATCGCCACACCGAGATGCAGGTGGTGGGCGACAGGTTGCGCATCCGGCGCGACCACGTGCTGGAGGAGATGCTGCGCGGCCTTGGTGCGCGGCTGACTTCGGTCGAGGAACCGTTCGATCCGGAGCGTGGCGCGTATGAGCACGGACCCGCCGACGACCATGGCTATTAAGCGATCGCACCGCCGGACTAAGCCCGGCACGGGACGCCGCCTCATGGTTCGAGACGCCGGACTTCGTCCGGCTCCTCACCATGAGGCGGAGCAAGCCCCGGCAAGAAGTCCCCTCATCCTGAGGAGCCGCGCAAAGCGCGGCGTCTCGAAGGATGAGGCGATCGACGCGGGCGATTTGAACGCAGCTGCCCTCTACCGGCTGATGGCATGGCTGTCGCCGGCGTATCCCATCGGCGCATTCTCCTATTCCAGCGGAATCGAGTGGGCGGTCGAGGCCGGCGACATCACCGATGCGGCAACGCTCGAGCATTGGCTCGCCGTGATGATCACCGACGGCAGCGGATTTTGCGACGCGGTCTTTTTCGCCCACGCCTATCGCGCCGTGGTTGCGTCCGACGACGACGCCCTGCGTGCTGTCGCCGAGCTTGCCGCCGCCCTTGCGCCGTCGAAGGAGCGGCATTTGGAAACCACCGCCCAGGGCCGCGCCTTTCTCGACGCGACGCGCGCGGCATGGCCTACTCCCGCGCTCGATCGGCTGCTGGCGATCTGGGATGGCGCCATCGCGCTGCCGCTTGCGGTCGGCGTTGCCTGCGCCGGGCACGGCATTGCGCTCGGGCCCGCGCTGCAGGCTTATCTCCACGCGCTGGCGGCGAATCTCGTTTCCGCCGGCGTGCGGCTCGTTCCCCTCGGACAGACCGATGGGCAGCGCGTTCTCGCCGCGCTCGAACCGGTGGTGGCGGCGACCGCCGAGCGCGCGCTCGCCACCGCGCTCGACGACGTCGGCGGCGCCGCCTTCCGCGCCGATCTCGCCAGCATGCGTCACGAGACGCAGCGCACGCGGCTGTTTAGGAGTTGAACCGTGTCCAATCCCCACGGCCCCCTGCGCGTCGGCATCGGCGGCCCGGTCGGCTCGGGCAAGACCGCGCTCATGGACGCTTTATGCAAGCGGCTACGCGATCGCTACGAGATCGCCGCTATCACGAATGACATCTATACGAAGTGGGACGCCGAATATCTCGTGCGCTCCGGGGCGCTCGCGCCCGAGCGCATCGCCGGGGTCGAGACCGGCGGCTGCCCGCATACGGCGATCCGGGAGGATGCCTCCATGAATCTCGCCGCGGTCGGCGAGATGCAGAAGAAGTTTCCCGCACTCGATCTCATCCTCATCGAGTCGGGCGGCGACAACCTGGCCGCGACTTTCTCGCCCGAGCTTGCCGACTTGACGCTCTACGTCATCGACGTTGCGGCCGGCGACAAGATCCCATCCAAAGGAGGGCCTGGCATCACGCGCTCCGACCTGCTCGTGATCAACAAGATCGATCTCGCGCCGCACGTGGGCGCCTCGCTCGCGGTGATGGAGCGCGACGCCAAGCGCATGCGCGGCAGGCGCCCCTTCGTGTTCAGCAATCTGCGCGCCGGCGAGGGCATCGACGAGATCGCCCGCTTCATCGAAGACAAGGGCGGATTGGGTAGGTAGGGTGGGGAAAATCGCCTGCTGTGGCATCGCGTTTTACCACCACCCGAGAACGATTTTGCCCACGCAGTCAAACCGATAGGTCCGACTGCGTGGGCAAACGCGCGCCAAGCCTTGGATCACTCCGACGCCAGGGCAGGCGCGTTTGCCTAC
>JBJMTU010000329.1:0-10631 GCA_045811545.1 Xanthobacteraceae bacterium
ATACCGAGATTGCGCGCACCATCGTGCTGGGCAAGGCATCGAACGACCTGATCGACGCCTTCGAATCGATGAAGGAGGCACAGGCCCACACCTTACGCCTGCTCAAGGCGGGGGCGTCTTGCGCCGACATCGCGCAGAGCCACGACGATTACATGCGCAGCCACAATTTGCCGCCGGAGCTGCGGCTCTATTGCCACGGCCAGGGCTACGATCTCGTGGAACGACCCCTGATCCGCTGCGATGAGACGATGACGGTCGAGCAGCATATGAATCTGGCGGTGCATCCGGGTTACGAGACGCCGTCGATCTTCGCCGTGATCTGCGACAATTATCTCATCGAGTCCGGCGGCCCCGGCGACTGCCTGCACAAGACCCCGAAGCAGGTCTTCGAGGTTTGATGAAGATCGATGTGTTGAGCATCGGCGCGTTTCCCGAGGCGACCAATGCCGAACTCGCCGAACGCTTCGCCGTCACTCGTTACCTGCAGCGGCCGGCGCCGGATGCGCTCTCCGCGGATCTCAGGAACCGCATCCGAGGCATCGCGACTGAGGCCAACCGCGGCGCCGATCGCGCGCTGATCGCGGCGCTTCCGAAGCTCGAAGTGATCGCCGTGTTCGGCGTCGGCACCGATGGCATCGATCTCGCCGCCGCGCGCGAGCGCAACATCCCCGTGACCAATACGCCCGGCGTCTTGACGGACGAGGTGGCCGACCTGGCCATCGGCCTGATGCTCGCTTCCGCGCGGCAAATCCTGTTCGCCGATCGCTACGTGCGCGACGGCAGCTGGGCGAGCAAAGGTCCGATCCCGCTCGGGCGCAGCGTCGGTGGCAAGACGATGGGCGTGCTCGGGCTTGGCGGCATCGGCCGCGCCATTGCCGATCGCGGCGCCGCCTTCCGCATGCGCGTGATCTACAGCGGCCCGCGCCGCAAGCCCGATGCGCCTTACGAATATGTTGCGGAGCCGATCGAACTGGCGCGGCGGAGCGATTATCTGTTCGTCGCCTGCAAAGGCGGGCCGCAGACGCAGCACCTCGTCTCGGCCGCAGTCATCGACGCGCTCGGCCCCAACGGCACGCTCGTCAACGTCGCGCGTGGCAGCGTGGTCGACGAGCGCGCGCTCATCGCGGCGCTGGTCGAAGGCCGGCTTGGCCATGCCGCCCTCGACGTGTTCGAGAGCGCGCCTAACCCGTCGCCCGAGCTTCTGAAGCTGCCCAATGTCATCGTGCAGCCGCACCACGGCAGCGCCACGGTCGAGACCCGTACCGCAATCGGCCGGCTGATGATCGACAATCTCAGCGCGCACTTCGCCGGACAGCCATTGCTCACGCCGGTGCCGTAGCTCCTGCGCGGATTGGGCGCGTAGACGCCCATTATTCGAAAATAGTGAAAGGACCTTTTGGCAGCCTCTCGGTTATCACGGGAGTTGCTGGTCCTATCTGCCTCGGTGCGCGGTCGAGGTCTCCGGCCGTCGGCCGCGCGTTCGATGTGCCGAACAGGAGCAGATCATGGACAAGCAAGCTTGGTCACGACCGGCGATCGTCGCTGCGCTCGCGCTTGCGGCTGCCATGCCGCTCATGATGGACGCGCAAGCCTATCCCTACGGTCACCGCATCGGCACCGGCCATCAGTTCGCGACCGGCGCTGACGAAGGCTCGAGCGTCGAGAAGGCGGATCCCGCCGATGATGGCTCCATCATCATCGAGTGCGTGAGTTTCGACAGCGGCACGATGCGCTTTGTGACTGACGCCGGCACCGCTTCGACGCTGCACGCGGTGAGCATGCCGCAACATTCGCTCGGGCCGTCGAAGTGCTGGGCCGGGGAACCCAAGGAGGGTTCCATGGGTGGCGGTGGCGGCGGGTTGATAACCGTCTTCTGATACCTCGCTGCGTTCAGCTCCGATCCGGCCGGACACTCGGCCCCGCCGGGCCACCGCGCGCTTTGCGCCTGGCGAAAATGTGAGCAAACGTGATCGCGCGCAACTTGATTAGGTCGACAACAGCGGAACATGTCTGTGAGCCTGACGCGATGATCAGGTGACACATGGACCGTATGACCAGCATGGCCACCTTCGTGAAGGTGGTCGAGAGCGGTGGGTTTTCCGCGGCGGCGCGGGCGCTGAGCATGTCACCGAGCATGGTGACCGCCCACGTGCAATCGCTCGAGGAGCGGCTCGGCGTTCGGCTTCTCAACCGCAGCACGCGTCGCGTGAGCCTGACCGAAGTCGGCCATGCCTATTACGAACGTTGCTTGCAGATCCTGGCGGACGTGGAGGACGCCGATCAGATTGCCCAGGCATTGCAGTCGACGCCGCGCGGCACGTTGCGGCTCAACACCTCGATCGCAATCCCGCCCCTGCTCGCGCCGGTGATCGCCGAGTTCGTGGCGCTCTATCCTGAGGTTGCCGTCAATCTGACGATGACGGACCGCATGATCGATCTGGTCGAGGAAGGATTCGATCTCGCCGTCCGCAACATGTCGGTGCCGGACTCGAGCCTGATCGTGCGCCGGATCGCCACCTACCGTTTCGTTGTGTGCGGCGCGCCCGGTTATCTCGCCGCGCGCGGAATGCCGAGACGGCCGGCGGACCTCGTAGAGCACAATTGTCTGATTTACTCCCACTCGGCTTGGGGCAACGAATGGCGCTTCGCGGGACCGGATGGCGAGCAATCGGTCACGGTCGCTGGCAATCTGCAGGCCAACAGCGACAACGCGCTGCGGTTGGCCGCCGTGCACGGCCAAGGTCTCGCGCTAGCGCCGAGTTTTCTGCTCATCGACGAAATCAAAGCGGGCCGTCTCGTCCCGGTGTTGAGCGAGTTCTTGCAGACGGAGCATGCCATCAACGCCATATATCCCCATCGCCACCATCTTTCTGCGAAGGTCCGCAGCTTCATCGACCTGCTGGCGAAGCATTTCCACGACGATCCTGCGTGGGCGGATCCGTCCCATTCGCGAGTCGCGGCGAAGCTGGGTACAGCCCACGTCGAGAATGTGCTGTCCGTGAGCGCGTTTGGCGTCGCCGCTGAATAACTCTCGTCGCGTTTGTTGTGGGCTTTTCCGTCCTCTCCGGCTCTCTCTAGATCGATTTCCCAACGATGGTGAAACTGCGCTAGCTTGCCGGTCCGTCGAAAGACGGCGGGGCATGGGCCGCGGGCCATGGCGCAGGCGCAAATCGTTATCGAGGGCGTGAGCCATTGCTATCGGCCGCCAAGCGGACGGCCGGTGCTCGCGCTCGAGGACGTCTCGCTCGACGTGCGCGGACGCGAATTCGTCGCGCTGCTCGGCCCTTCCGGCTGCGGCAAGTCGACGCTGCTCTACCTCATCGGCGGCTTTCTCCCCACGGAGACCGGTAGGATTCTGATCGAAGGCAAGCCAATCGGCGCGCCTGGCCCCGACCGCGGCATCGTGTTTCAGCATTTCGCGCTGTTTCCATGGAAGACGGTGCGCGGCAATGTCCTTTACGGATTGGAACGCATGGGACTTGCGCGCGAGGAGCGTGAGAGGCGGGCGCAATCCTTCATCGACCTGGTCGGGCTCACCGCCTTCGAGGACAGCTATCCGTCGCAGCTTTCGGGCGGGATGCGCCAGCGTACTGCGATCGCGCGCACGCTCGCCTTCGACCCGAAGATCCTGCTGATGGACGAGCCGTTCGGCGCGCTCGATGCCCAGACCCGTGGCCTCATGCAATCGGAACTCTTGAGCATCTGGCAGCGCACGCCGAAGACCGTGATCTTCGTGACCCACGACGTGCAGGAGGCGGTCTATCTCGCGGACCGCGTGGCGGTGATGTCGGCGCGGCCGGGCCGCATCAAGGCGATCGTCGACACCAAGTTCGACAAGAGCGATCCCGCCATCTTCAAAAACGAGGGCTTCATCGACAAGGTCGACGAGATCTGGAATCTGGTGCGCATTGAGGCGATCAAGGCGCAGAGCGGCCGCCGTGAGTGACCGCGGTGCAGGCATGACGACGGCGCTACTGCGGTATCTCCCGCTGCTCTTGCTCGCGCTGGCATGGGAGGTCGGCGCGCGCAGCGGCCTCATCTCGACGCTCGCCTTGCCACCGCTGAGCACGGTGGGGGCCGCCTGGATCGAGCTTGTTAAAGACGGCGAGCTCGTCAGCAACGGCGCCGCGTCGCTGTGGCGCGCAGGCGCCGGACTGTTCTTGGCCATCGTGATCGGTGCCGCGCTTGGCATCTTCATGGCCTGGTGGCGGCCGGTGAACGTGCTGCTCAGTCCGCTGGTCGAAATGTTCTATCCGATGCCAAAATCGGCGTTGATCCCGGTCACGGTGCTGTGGCTGGGATTCGGCAACGGCTCGAAGATTCTGCTGATCTTTCTCGGCTGCATGCTGCCGGTCACCATCGGCGCGTTCAACGGCGCGCGTTCGAGCGAGCAGGTGCTGGTCTGGTCCGCGCGCAGCATGGGCGCGAATCGACTGCGCATGTTATGGGACGTGGTGGTGCCGAGCGCGATGCCCGAGTTGCTCAACGGCATCCGCACCGCGCTCGCGCTCTCCTTCATTCTCCTGGTCAGTTCCGAACTGATCGCGGCACGCGAAGGCTTGGGCTACCTCATCGGCTTCCTCGGTGCGAGCGGCACCTATGACGCGATGTTCGCGGTGGTTCTCACCGTCGCATTGCTCGGCTTCATTGCCGATCGGGCTTATCTCGTCCTCATGCAAAGGATGCTGCGGTGGCAGGAGTAGAGGCGCCCGGCGGCCCATTGGGCGAACTCGCGCGCGAGCCAGCGGCCTATCGCTGGCTGCGCACAGCCGGCTGGGGCTTTGCCCGCGTGTTCTCCGTGCTTGCGCTCGCGCTCGCCTGGGAGCTTGCGGCACGCTCGGGCGCGTTTACGCCCTATATGCTGCCGGCGCTGAGCGCCGTGCTGGAGCGGATCTGGACCGACCTCTTGACCGGGGACCTCCTGCTCAACACAGGCGTGACGCTCTATCGCGCGCTCGCCGGATTTCTGATCGGGGCCGTCGCCGGCGTCGCGCTGGGGATGGGAATTTCCCGCAATCGGCTCGTCAACTGGTTCTTCGATCCGATCATTTCGGTCGGCTTTCCCATGCCGAAGATCGCGTTCCTGCCGGTGGTCATCCTCTGGCTCGGCGTCTACGACATCTCGAAAATCACGATGATTTCGGTAGAGGCGGTCTTTCCGGTGGTTACGGCGACCGTCATCGGCATCCGCGGCGTCGAACGCGAGCTGCTGTGGTCTGCGCGCAATATGGGCGCGGGAGAGCGCGAGCTGCTCTGGCAGATCGCTCTGCCGGCGGCGCTCCCGCAAATCATGACGGGACTGCAGGTGGCGCTTCCCATCGCACTCATCGTCGCCATCGTGACCGAGATGTTCATGGGCGGCTATGGACTCGGCGGTGCGATGAACACCGCATCGCGGTTTGCCGATTCGCGCGGCGTCTTCGCCGGTATCGTCGAGATCGCGGTGATCGGCTACGCGCTGGTCAAGGGCATGATGCTCGTGCGCCGGCGCTTGTTGCTCTGGCACCAGGAGGCGGTAGCGCCCAGCACAGTATGACCGGAAGCGGCTGCGTCAGCCGCGTCCGATATGTTTCAATTTGCTTGGGCGGCCCGGCTGCGGAATCTCAAACGAGTAGCTTGCGCGCGAGATATCCGCTGACTCGCTCGCCCCAGGTAACCGAACGGTCGGGGGCCGTGGGAGAATCGTATAGCGGTTCTGTGGGATGGGGCGCGCTTGCGACCATCTCGGCCTCGCTTTCGAACTTCTTCGGCGTCATCGCCATGCGGAGGCACGCTAGTGTCCCGATTCCGCAGTTCGCAAGCTCTTGCGCACACTTTCGTGTGAACTTCGCAATCAAAAACGACTGTGCCGCAGGCGATCGGCCTATAGCTCAGGCCGCGGCGGCCACCCGCCACGAGGCGAAACCGGCGCCGACGAGCGTCTGCGGGCTCGGGAAATAGTCGATCAACTCGAAGCCTTGGCTGCCGGCTGCGGCGTGGGCGACGACCCAGTCGCGGATTTCGTGCGCACCGTTGCCGGTACGCGGCAGCGCCTCGGTGAGGAACGCGGCAAGTCGCGCATCCTCGCCATCCGCGAAGTGCTGAATGCAGGCGTGATCGAACTCCTCGTCGATCCACCCCATCGTCGGCTCGCCGATCGAGTGGCTCAAGCCGCCGGTGCCGAGCACCGCGACGCGCAATGGCTCAGGGTAGCTCTCGACCGCTTGTCGCAGCAGCCGGCCCCAGGCGAGGCAGCGGCGGATGCTCGGCATCGGCTCCTCGAGGTCGTTGACGATAATGGGTACGATCGGTAGCTCGGCATCGACGCCGATGCGCCAGAGCGGGATGCAGGTGCCGTGGTCGAGCTTGAGGCGGTGCGACAGCGCGGGTTCGAAATCGCGGCCGAGCGCGGTCTCAAGCAGGTGGCGGCCGAACGCCGTGTGGCCCTTGAACCGCTCGCGGGGAAACACCTTTTGCATGAACGGCTCCGGCGGGCCGTCGTGCTCCTCGCCGATGCCGATGCAGACTGCGGGCAGGTTGCTGATGAAAAAATTGACCCAGTGATCGGGCGAGATGACGACGAGCAGATCCGGCCGGCACGCCTTGAGTCGCCGTCCGATCTCGTCGAAGCCGGCCGCCAGCCGGTTGCGATGGTCTTTCGCCATCGTGTCCCAATCGCGGGCGATGATCGGCCCATGGCTGGCCGCGAACGCACCGACGAGATTAGCCATCGACCTTCCCTTTTCCTGCCTTGAGCGCATGCAGCCGGGCGATGAACTCGTCTTGCGGCATGCCGCGGATCTGGAAATAGAAACGCAGGAGATAGGCGTTGACCAGCGGCGCGATCTTGCCCACGTCGTCTTCGATGAGCGCCTTGCAGATGTCCGGCTTGATCGCGTAGCGCTCGAGCACGGCCGGCATATCGGCGCGATACTCCGCCGCCAGCTTGGGATCGTGCTGCAGATCGAAGAACAGCTTACTTACCGAATAATCGGTCATCGTCCTTTCCGCGCCGTTTCGACTTCGTCCCGTTAGAGATGGGCCGGCGATCTTAGCCTCTTTCGGATGCGATAGCGAAGGACCTCTGGCGCCCCATCTCGAAACCGAAGCACACGTTGTCGTAGCGATCATCGAGTCCACGAAATCAGGCCGATGCGTTCCGGCGGTTGGTGCCAACGCGTTTCGCGAGCGCGTCGGCGTTAAATTTGCATCAAGTTTTTCTTATCCACTACGACGCTATGCCGAGATCGCACGTTGCGAATTTGCATTCCCGTTTTGCAGAGCTGTCCTTCAAAACAATGAAGTGCGGAACATACGCGATGCAGGCATGTTCCATCGCGCGGGCGACAGACCCAATAGGGAGCTACGCGATGGCTAACAGACGATTGGGACCGGCATTGGTCTTCGGTGTCGTGTCGGTTCTTGCAGCAAGCATGACGACTCCGTCCGTCGGGCAGACACAACGTCAAGGCCCGGCGGCGCAGGATCAGGGATTTGCCCCCGCATCTCCGCCCTCCGATGAGACGTTCGGCCAAAGGACACCGCGGACGTCTCGAACTCCGGCCGACGCTCAACAGTCCGGTTCGTGCTGGATCCCCACCAATGAGGATTTCGGGGTGGGCTATTGGGGCTCGTGCTCCGACAAGAGATCGCGCCACGTCAAATAGGCAACCGCTGCGATTGATTCGCTTGAGGCGGGCCCTGGGCCCGCCTTTTTACGCAATTTTTGCGCGCCGACGAGATCCGTGGGGAGCGGTTCAGCGCTTACTTCAACCGCTTCGCGGCCTCTTCCACGATGCTCAGATCGGCGTGTTTCTTGACGTCAGGCGCCGTTTTGACGAAGCCGAGATCGCGCGTCATGTCGACGTTCTTCTGCAACGCCGCAAGATCGGGCAGCATGTTAGGGTCATGATAGGCGTCGCGCTTGGTGAACAGCCAATCGTAACGCTCGGGCGGCTGCTTGGTGACGCGGCCCGCGATTTCCATCGCCTCCTTATGATTGTTCGGATCGAGGAACCAGCGCGTGATGCGCAGCGTGTCCTCCATGAAATCGACCGTAGCGGCGCGGTTCTTGTCAAGGAACGGCTTGCGCGCGGTCCACACGATCATGTCGGTTACGCCGATCGCATCGCGCTGGATGAACAGCGTGCGGCCGATCTTGCGCAGCTCCGGGTCGTAGGCGAACGGAACGACGGCGGGAATCATGTCCACTTTCTTTTCCGACAGCATGGCGCGCATCGTGGGGAAGGGGGATTCGACGACCGTATAGTCGCGCTTGTCCTCGAGGCCGAACTTGCGCAGCATCGCGCGCATGGCGACGTCGACCGCGCTACCGGCGGCATTGGTCATCACCACCTTGCCCTTGAGGTCGTCGACTTTCTTGATCGGGCCGTCGGCGAGAACCATGTATTCCTGCGAGTAATAACCTTCGACTCCGTCGCGGAACTCGTCCGCGATGATGCGCAAATCCTCCATGCCGGCGTTCTGGATTGCGATCGCGAGCGTGGAATAGGCAAGATTGGCGATTTCGAGCTCACCGTTGGCGAGCGCCGTCACCATCGGCGGAGTGCCGGCGAAGCGCACCGGCTCGAGCGTGTAGGACTTGCCGAGATGCCGAGCGAGGTCCTTTTTCTCCAGCATGATCGAGGCCCAGTTCGTGACCGGGGCGACCCAGGAGATGCGGATTTTCACGGGATCGGCAGCTTGTGCCGCGCTCGCGCCGAACAGCGCCGCGGCAGCGATGCTCGCAAATATCAATCTCGATACGGGCATGGGCTTCCTCCTACTGGCGGACTTCGCGGCCTTCGGCCGACTTTGGCCGACGTTGCAGAGCGGCGACGGGCTTGGCAAGCGCCGAATTGGCGCACGCGCGGTCGGGTTTCCTTTGGTCCTGCTAGGGCGATGCCTCCTCCAGCACGCGTCCTTTGGTTTCAACCGCAAATAGGCCGGTGATCACCGCGGCGATCGCCGCGACGGCTGCGAATGTGGCAAAGACCGACGGCAGGCCGCCGGCGAGCATCATTCCGACCACCGTCGGCCCGATCATGGAGGCAAACCGCAGCCAAGCCGTGGCGGCGCCGACGGCGAGCGCGCGCACGCGGGTAGGGTAGAGTTCGGGCGTGTAGAGGTAGACGCCGATATTGATGGTGCTGATGAAGAAATAAGCGGTGCTCATGGAGGTGAGCACCTGCTCGGCGGTAGGAGCAGGAACGAGCGCGAGCGCGGCCAATGCCAAGGTCGCAGCCGCGAATGAGAATGCAAACCAGGGCCGCCGGCCGACATGGTCGATGGCCAAGGCGCAGATCAGGGTGCCGAGAAGACCGACGGCCTGGGTGATCAATCCGTAGCGCAGCGACATGTCGAGCGGCAGCTTGAATACGGTTCGATAAACTGTGGGCAGCCAGATCGAGAGGCCGTAGTTCACGAAATAGGCTGCGAACCAGATCACCCACACGACCAACGTGCGCCGCAGATAGAACGAGCCGAAGAGATCGGACCAGGAGGCGCCTTTGTCCGAGGCGGATACCACCGGCTTCACCGGCGGCAGCGGCTGTCCGATCGCCTTCTGCGTTTGCGTCTCGATCAGCGACATCGCCGCCTCGGCCTCGGCGTTACGGCCGTGCACCGCCAGCCAGCGCGGGGATTCCGGCAGCAGGCTGCGCAGCACGAGCGCGAGCAGTGCCGGCAGCGCGCCGATGACGAACATGTATTGCCAGCCGAGATGGGGCACGACCCATAGGCCGACCAGGCTCGCCGTCACCAATCCGATGGGAAAGACGAGTTCGTACAAGAGGACGAAGCGCCCGCGGCCTTTCGCCTTTGCCAGTTCGCTGATGAAGACAGCGGCGACTGGCACCTCGCCGCCAAGCCCGATGCCTTGGATGGTGCGCAGCACCAGCAGGGAGGAATAGTCCCAGGCCAGCGCGCAGGCGAGGCTCATCATGGCGAACAGCGCGATCGACCAGACCATCGCGGTCATGCGCCCGTAACGCTCGGCGATCCAGCCGAACAACAGCGCGCCCAACAACTGTCCGAAGAATCCCGCCGAGATCATCAGCCCGATCTGCGGCGGGGTGAGCTTCCAGAGCGGGACGATGACGGGGAGCACGGATGCGATCGCGAGCGCGTCGAAGGCATCGAAGAAGGTGGCGACGCCGACGATGATGCGCGCCTTGACCTGCCACCACGAGGTGGGCAGTCGCTCCAGCCGCGCGACAATATCATCGACCGACGAGCGCGTGCTCGCACCCTCCATGGTTCCCTCCCGCGGCTTCGACGCCAGCGCCTCACTCGCGCGGCAATTTTAGAAGGCTTGCCGCGTTCTCGTAACAAATGGCCTTTCGCACGCTCACCTCGATCGGCACGCTGTCAATGAAATGCCCGGCTTCTTCGACCTTTTCGAAGGGGTAGTCGGCGGCGAACACCACGCGGTCGTGGCCGAGCGCGGCGATCGTGCAGTTCAGCGGCTCGGCGGAGCACATGCCCGAGGTCGCCACCACCATGTTCTCTTTCACGTATTCCGACGGGCGCTTGGCGAGCTTGACCGCATAAAAGTCGGGTCCGGTGCGGCTGTCGAAGCGCCAGAGCAGGAACGGCAAGGTTTCGCCCAAATGGCCGAGCCCGAGCCGCGCGCGGGGGAAGCGATCGAACAC
>JBJMTU010000330.1:0-5566 GCA_045811545.1 Xanthobacteraceae bacterium
GCCAGCACGCCGACCGCCGCCATGCTGGCGATGAGGCGACTGCCGCTCAACAAGGCGGCGAGCGTCAGCGCAAGGCCGATGTCGGAAAGCCATAGGAAGTTCGACGGGCCATAGGCGCGCCAATAGATGACCGCGATGACCGGCACGGCCAAGCCGTAGACCAGCGTCAGCCACGACAAGATCTGTGCTGAGCTCACCATCTGCCGTGTTGGCGCTTGACCTCGAGCGTTCCTATCCGGTGCTCACCGAGGCTTGTCGACGTTGGGCGGCAACCGCACGCCCTTGACGCGTGGGCATCGCGGTGAAATCGCTGGTCAGAGACCATGATAACTCGCGCAGCCCACCTCCCGGCAATCGCTTTCGATCTTCAGGGCCACCGCGGCGCGCGCGGCCTCGCTCCGGAGAACACGATTGCATCCTTCAGCACGGCTCTAGCGATCGGCGTTACGACGCTGGAATTGGACGTGGGCATGACCAGGGACGGGGTTGTTGTCGTCCATCACGACGAATGGCTCAACCCGGATATCACCCGCGGAGCAGACGGCGCCTTCCTCTCCCAGCGTGGGCCGGCAATCTATTCCCTCACCCTGGAAGAGCTCAAACGTTACGACGTGGGCCGGCTCAAGCCTGGGACTGCTTATGCCGCCAGCTTGCCCGAGCAACGACCCCACGATGGCGCCCGTATCCCGACACTCGCGGAGGTGTTCGCGCTGGGCAGGCGTGCGGACCATATCCGCTTCAACATCGAAACGAAGCTAACGCCCACGTCGGGTGCCGATGTGCCGGAGCCCGAGCTCTTCGCCAAGGCGGTGGCTGCCGCCGTGCGCGAGGCAGGCCTTGCAGAGCGCGTCAGCATCCAATCGTTCGATTGGCGAATCCTGCGCGTTCTGCGCCGTATCCAACCGGACATCCTCCGCGGCGGCCTGACATCGGAACAACCTGATTACGACACGATCCAGCGGGGCAAGGCCTCGCCCTGGACCGCAGGCCTCGACGTGGCCGAATTCGGCGGATCAGTGCCACGGCTCGTCGCGGCAGCTGATTGTCGCGTCTGGTCGCCCGCCTTCGAGGATCTGACAAGCGAATGTATCGCAGAGGCGAGCGCGCTCGGGATTCGTGTGATCCCTTGGATCGTCAACGAGCCGGACCACATGGACCGTCTCGTGCGCATGGGCGTGGCCGGCATCATCACCGACTATCCGGACCGACTGCGGCGCATTCTTGCCGCCAACAACGTGCCGCTTCCCCCACGCGTGTCTATTTCCTGAGAGAGGCACGAGCCGGCAAAGACGCCGATCGGCCGAGCGCGGGGATGGGCGTCGCTGCGCTCCGCCCATCTTACGTCGACTCGTTGCTCAGCGACACCAAGGGAAAAAGCCCCGCCCATTTGGGCGGGGCTGGCAGTTACCGATCAAGCTCGATGTGGACGCCGGGACGAGACCTTCTGATCTCGACGCCCGGCTCTCGTACGCGGCGGCGTTCCTCGATGACCACATCGCGGTCACGCGCACCCCTGCCGACCGTGATGTCGCGGTCGCGGTGCACGCAGTTTCGGTTACACAGCGGTCCGATGCAGTCTTCGCGGCACAGCCGCTCGGCGCTTGCCGGCAGCGAGAGCGTGGCAGACCCCGCCACGGCGATGGCGATGGCAACAATGTGAGCTGTTCGCATCCTCGGGTCTCCTTTGGCCTCCCGTGAATCAAACGTGTAGCCGATGCTGGTGTTCCGCCGGTTTGCCGCTTGGAACCGCTGGTCCCCGCGGGAGGAGCGCCGATATGGGCCCTCAGGCCTATGCGTCCGTCCCCGGCGGCTCGGTACGCTTGTTGCCGGCCTCGGCGCGCGTCAGTAGGCCCGAAAATGAAGGAAATCAGTGGATCGCCACACCCCTCGAAGCGGCCATGGATGCGGCGTCGAAATCGACCGAAGTGTGATGCCCATCACAGAAGCCGCAGCGGGGTTTGGGCATGCTGCTCGCCATCAGCCGGGGGGTTTCCGGACAAAATAAAAGGGAGCGTCTCATGATCGAAACCGTGGCCTTCGCGGTTGTCTCACTTGCGCTCGGGATACCCGCACTCATCGGAGCCACGATGCTGGGCTCCAAACTCAATCTTGATTAATAGCCGGGATAGGCAGCCCGGATTGAGCGTAGCGACATCCGGGACGCCCGCCGCGAAACTCCCCCCGCATTGCCCCCCTTTTCGCAGGGTCAATGCGGGCTACGCTACGCAGAGCGAGGCCTGCTACCTGACCAGGCGGTTGCTGTAGTCGAGCAGGAAGGCCTTGATCTCCGGCTTCACTTGGGCCAGCGCGGCGACGATCTCCTGCGCTTCCTCGCCGGTTACGAGAATCGGCTTGGTCTTGACCACGTTGGAATAGTCGCGGATGAAGTCGGGGTTCTTCCACAAATCGACGAAGGCGGATCGCATCAGCGCGACGGGCTCATGCGGCGTCTTCGGCGGCATCAACGCCGTGCGGAACATGGCGACCAGCGGATCGGTGGAAGTACGCAAGACTTCGTAGGTGAAACCCGACGGCTTCTTGCCGCCGTTCACCATCGCGTAGAACTCCTCGAACGTCGGCATGTCGGGAAGCGCCGCGCTGCGCGGATAGCCGCCGTCCTTGCCGCGCGGGGCAACCTGCCATAGCGGGATGACGAGTTCGCCCATCGTCGGCTCGACCGACCCGGTCCAGCCCGGCAGCGAGGTGTTCGCGAGTTGCCCTTCGTTCTGCAGGATCGCGGTTTCCACTTCCTTCAGCCCGCGATAGGCGGGGATCGGCCGGTACTTGAGCCCCAAAAGGTCGAGCGAGAGCGCCTGGTTGATGGTGTTGCTGTTCTGCGCGTTGAGCGAGAGCGCCTTGAACTCCTGCGCCCGCATGATGTCGGTCGCAACTTTAAGGCCGGGCGGCGTATCCTTGCGCGCGTAGGCGACCAGCGGATTCTCGACGCCGGCAATCATTATGAAATCCGCGTAGTTGGCGCGCAGCGCCGGATTGCCGAGCAGCTGGGCGATGATGTCGAGCGTGAAGAAGCCGAAGGTCTCGCCGTTGGGCGCGGCGTCGGCAAGCTGATTGGTGCCGATCACGCCGCCGGCGCCGCCCACGTTCTTGACGACGATGTTCGGCTTGCCCGCAATGTGCGCGGGCAGATGCTGGGCGATGATGCGCCCCTCGATATCGGTCGGACCGCCGGCCGGGTAGTTGATGATCATGGTGACGGTCTTACCCTTGTAGAATTGGGCATGCGCCGTGCCGGTAAAAACGCCGAGCGCGAGCGCCACGATCAGCGCTGTTCGGGTCATGGCCTTGGTCCTCCCTTGCGAATCGTGTCGACTGGAATGAGCGCGAGCAGCGAACTCGGTCTGCTCCCTCCCCCACCCAAACCCCGGCCTGCCGGGGTTTGGGTACTTTGAAATTTGCCGGAAGCGGGCAAGCCCGCAGCCGGCTGGGGGAGGGGTGGGGAGGGGGTGAGTGTGCGCATGAAAAATCTTTGCATGCCCCCTCCCTATCCCTCCCCCGCAAGCGGGAGAGGGGACGCACCGAGTACGCGGCGCGAGCGTGCTTCAAACACGACGAACATACGCTCAAACACGACGTACATACTCTGCCGGCAATTATTTTTTCGCTGCCGGCGATCGTTGGCGGCTGGCGTCGAGCCGGAACGGCTCGAACGTCGGCTTGTAGGATTTCTCGTCGAGGAATTGGCGCAGGCCCGTGTTGTAGGAATCCTGGCTGTCCGCGACTTTGATCGCCTTGCCCTTTTCGGCGAGGTAGTCGTAGGCCTGCGCCACGTCCATCGTGCGTACATGCTTGATCGCCTGCTTGGTCGCGCGCAGCACGGCAGGGCTTTTCTTCATCAGCTTCTCTGCGAGCTCGACGGTCGCAGCCTCGAGCTGTTCGGCGGGAACGGCGTAATTGACCATGCCGATACGCGCGGCTTCCTTGCCGTCGAACGGCTCGCCGAGGCAGGCGTAGTAGAGCGCGTGGCGCGGCAGCACCGTGTCGGCGACCGCCTTGGACACGAGCGCACCCGGCAAAATTCCCCAATTCACCTCCGAGAGCGAGAAGATCGCATTCTCGGCCGCGATCGCAAAGTCGCAGGCGAGCAGCTGCATGAACGCGCCGCCGACGCAATAGCCGTGCACCATCGCGATCGTCGGCTTTTCGTAGCCGTAGAGCCGCTCCCATCGCCAGCGATTGGCCGCCGCCGCCGCCTTCTTGCGTTCGGCCGGATTGTTTTCCAGCTCACGGAAGAATTTCTTCAGGTCCTGTCCCGCGCTGAAATTGCCGCCTTCGCCGGTCACGACCACGACCTTGACGTCGTCGTCGACCTCGAGCCGCGCCAGCGCGTCGTCCATCTCATAGTGGAGGGGGGGCGACATGGCGTTGCGCTTTTCCGGCCGATTGAGCGCCGCCCAGGCGATGCCGTCGCGCACACTGACTTTGACGAAATCATAGTTGTAGTCGGTCATTGGCGGTCCTCCGGTTCGGCGGTACGACGGCGCGCGCATGCTGATATGCTTCGGCCAGCGCGGTTGCGTAGAAGAACATTCCGCATTGTCGGCTTCAAGCAGCAATATCCAGGTGCGGGGTGGGCTGCCGATTCCAGGTCTGCCGTGCCGGCATGTCAGAGCCCCGTCGATATGTTATGCGGATTGTACCGCCTCACGCGCGGGCCTATATCTGAGGTCGATTAGCCGCCGCCGATGGATGGCGCGGAGCCATGCAGCGCGAAGGAGTGGCCGATGGTCGAGGTCATCGAACGGGAAACGGTCAACGAGGCCATCGAGGCCACGGTCAACTACGTTCTGGATAACGGTGAGAAGATATTCACGCAGACCGCGTCGCCGGGCGCAACCGACGTGCGCAGCGGCGGCGCGCTTGATCCCCGCCGCGTGACCATTCGCAATGCGCGGCTGCAAACGGAGCCGTTCGTGCTCGATCGCAACGGCTTCCGTTTCGTCCGTCACGACACCAAGGTCGCCGATTTCTACGACGAAGAGGAGATCCGCAGAGTCTATTACCCGGAAATGGAAGCGCTGGTGAAGGCCGAAAGCGGCGCCTCGCGCGTCGTCGTGTTCGATCACACGTTACGCACGGCGGACGACGAGCAGCGGGAAGTGCGCAAGATCCGCGAGGTGGTGCGCCGCGTGCACAACGACTACACGGAATGGTCCGGCCCGCAGCGCGTGCGCGACCTGCTGCCGGACGAGGCCGACGAGTTGCTGAAACGCCGCTTCGCCATCGTGCAAGTGTGGCGGCCGATCCGCCATCCGGTCGAGAGCTTCCCGCTCGCGATCTGCGATGCGCGCAGCATCTCGCCGAGCGATTTTCTGGTGAGCGAACGCCGTTATCCCAACCGCATCGGCCAAACCTACGCCATCACCTACAATCCGGAGCACCGCTGGTACTGGCTGCCGCGCATGCGGCGCGAGGAGGCGCTGGTGTTCAAGGTCTTCGAGTCGTCAAAGGACGGTCGTGCCCGGTGGTCCCCCCATACCGCTTTCGACGATCCGACCTCGCCACCCAACGCGCGGCCGCGCGAGAGCGTTGAACTCCGCACGCTGGC
>JBJMTU010000331.1:0-5944 GCA_045811545.1 Xanthobacteraceae bacterium
AAGATTGCGCTGGTGGCTTGAAGGTAAGAGGCGCGCGGGCTGCGTGGACTTGTCGCACGGTTACGAAGAATCCATTTTTTGTGACATGACCGGCGGCCGGTTCCGATATAGATTGCCGCAAATTCACCCTACGGAGAGGAAACCTCATGCTGCGTATCATAGGAATTGCGTTGGCGGTGGGCACGCTGGCGTCCACCGGCGCCTTTGCTCAGGACGTAAAAGTCGGCGTCGTGCTGCCGCTGACCGGCGGGCTCGCGCCGGTCGGCAAGCAGGTCCAGGCCGGCATCAAGATCTACATGGACAAGCACGGCGCCAGCGTCGCCGGCAAGAAGATCGACCTGATCGTCAAGGACGATGCCGGCGTTCCCGACAACTCCAAACGGCTGGCGCAAGAGCTGATCGTCAACGACAAGGTCGCCATCATCGGCTCTGGGATCACCCCGAGCGCCATGGCCATCGGCCCGCTCTCGACCCAGGGTAAGACCGCGAACGTCGTCATGGTGTCGGGCACCTCGGGCGTGATCAATCCCAACAACCCCTACATGGTCCGCACCAGTTTCACGCTCGGCCAGCAATCCGGCATCATCGCGGAATGGGCGGCCAAGAACGGCAGTAAGAAAGTCGCCATAGTCCAGTCCGATTGGGCGCCAGGCGCCGAGGCGACCGCGGTGTTCACCGAGGCCTTCACCAAGGCCGGCGGGCAGATCGTCGAGACCATCAAGGTGCCGCTCGCCAATCCCGATTTCGCGCCGTTCCTGCAGCGCGCGCGCGATGCCAACCCCGACACGCTGTTCGTGTTCGTGCCCGCCAGCCAAGCCGGAACCTTCGCCAAGCAGTTCGCCGAACGCGGCCTCGACAAGGCCGGCATCAAGCTCATCGGCCCCGGCGACATCGTCGACGACAACGACCTTCCCGGAATGGGCGATTCCATGCTGGGCGTGGTCACCGCCGGCATCTATTCCGCCCTGCACAATTCGCCGACCAACAAGGAGTATGTCGCCGCCTTCAAGAAGGCGAACGGTTTTCGTCCGAACTTCATCTCGCTCGGCGGCTACGACGGCATGCATGTGATGTACGAGGCGCTCAAAAAGACCCAAGGCAAGACCGACGGCGACGCGTTGGTCAATGCGATGAAAGGCATGAAATGGGAAAGCCCGCGCGGGCCGATTTCCATTGATCCGGAAACGCGGGACATCGTCCAGAACATCTACATCGGCAAGGTCGAGAAGGTCCAAGGCGAGCTTTACAATGTCGAGTTCGCGACCTTCGAAGCCGTCAAAGATCCCTTGAAGATGAAGAAGTAGCCGAGGCAGTAGCGGCGCGCGGCTTAAGCCGCGCGCCGGCGGGCTTTTCTACGGCTCGAATGGTTGGCGGCGGCCGGGAGCGGCCTTGCATCGCTCCCCGGGCCGCCGTCAGTATATGACCGTCGGCGGGGACGAGCGACCATGCTGACCATTCTGTTCGACGGGATCGCCTACGGCATGCTGCTGTTCGTGCTGGCATGCGGGCTTTCGGTCACGCTCGGGCTCATGAACTTCGTCAATCTCGCCCATGGCGCCTTCGCCATGGCGGGCGGCTACATCACCCTCATCCTGGTCAACCGCGCCGGCCTGCCGTTCACCGCCGGGCTTGCCATCGCCTTCGTCGCCACCGCGCTCATCGGGGTGCTGTTCGAGCGCACGCTCTATGTGCACGTCTACGGCAAGAGTCATCTCGAGCAAGTGCTGTTCACCATTGGCCTCGTCTTCATGTCGGTCGCCGCCGTCGACTACGTGATGGGCTCGCAACAGGTCTTCATCCAGATCCCGAGCGTGCTGGAGGGCCGCTTCGAAATATTCGGCGTGGGCGTCGGACGCTATCGGCTGCTGATCATCGTGATCTGCGGCCTGCTCACCCTCGCGCTGCAGCTCATCCTGTCCAGCACCCGGTTCGGCAGCCGATTGCGCGCCTCGGTGGACGACGCGCGCGTCGCCCGCGGATTGGGCATCAACGTCAACGCGGTGTTCACGTTGACCTTCGCCGTCGGGTCGGGCCTCGCCGGCCTCGGCGGCGCGCTCGGCGCCGAGATTCTCGGCCTCGATCCGACCTTCCCGCTCAAATACATGGTCTATTTCCTGATCGTGGTGACGGTCGGCGGCACATCGAGCATCACCGGTCCCTTCGCCGCCTCGCTGTTGATCGGCATCGCCGACGTCGCGGGCAAGTATTACGTTCCCAAATTCGGGGCCTTCGTGATCTACACCATCATGATCATCGTTCTGATCTTGCGTCCGCAGGGCCTGTTCGCCCGCGCCGCCGGCAGGTAGCCCCGATGGTCGCCGCGCCGTCGCCGCTCGTCGCCGAGGTTGCCCAGCGCCTTGCGACGCGGGCGCGCTGGCATCCCTTCGAATACGTCTTCTGGCTGGCGGCGGTGGCGAGCGTGTTTCTGCTGCCTGGGCGGCACCTGATTCTGACCGAGATCGCTTGGCTTGGTCTGTTCGCGCTCTCGCTCGACCTCATTCTCGGCTATGCCGGCATCATATCGCTCGGCCATGCCGCCTTCTTCGGTCTGGGTTCCTACGTGGCAGCGCTCTTGGCCAAGCACGCCATCATCAGCGAACCGGTGCTCGCGCTGATCGTGTCCGGCCTGTGCGCCGCCATTCTCGGATTCGCAACGAGCTTCCTCGTTCTGCGCGGCTCAGACCTTACGCGCCTGATGGTGACGCTCGGCGTTGCGCTCATCATGCGCGAGATCGCCAACCAGATTCCGGAGATCACCGGCGGCGCCGACGGTCTCCAGGGCGTAATGGTGGGGCCCATTCTCGGCATGTTCGAGTTCGATATTTTCGGGCACGTAGCCTATGTGTACTGCTTGATCGTTCTGTTCATTCTCTTCTTGCTGGCGCGACGCGTGGTTTATTCCCCGTTCGGCCTCTCGTTGCGGGCGGTGAAAGGCAATCCGCTGCGCGCCTCCTCGATCAGCATCTCCGTGAACGCGCGGCTGGTGGCCATCTACACGATGGCCGCGTTCTACGCCGGGATTGCCGGCGCCCTCCTGGCGCAGACCACCTCCTTTGCTTCACTCGATGTATTTTCCTTCGAACGCTCTGCCGATCTTTTGCTGGTGCTGATCATCGGGGGGACCGGCTACCTCTACGGTGGGCTGATCGGCGCGGTGATCTTCAAGCTGATGCAGGACTGGATCGCCAATCTGACCCCGCAATACTGGCAGTTCTGGATCGGTCTCGTGCTGGTCCTGATCGTGCTTATCGGGCGCGACCGCATCGGGGTATGGACATCGGCTGCGCGCGTCCTTGCCGAGCGCATCACGCGCCGGTTCGCGCGAGGCGCCGTACCCTCTCCAGAAGGACGCTGACCTATGCCCACCGTGCTCGAAACCGTGGGTTTGGAGAAGCATTTCGGCGGCATCGCCGCGGTCGCCGGCGTCTCGCTCAAGATCGAAAAAGGTGCCCGCCACGCGCTGATCGGACCGAACGGTGCCGGCAAAACGACCGTCATCAATCTGCTCACCGGCGTGCTGCGGCCTTCCGCCGGGCGCATCCTGCTCGAAGGGCAGGACATCACCTCGCTCGAAGCCTACAAGCGGGTGCAGCGCGGGCTGGCACGTACCTTTCAGATCAACCAGTTGTTTCTCGACCTCACGCCGCTCGAAACGGTCGGGCTCGCGATCTCCGAACGGTTGGGCTCAGGCAGCCAATGGTGGCGTCTCGTCGGCACCAATCCCCTCGTGGTGGAGGAAATCGTCGATATCCTCAGTCGCTTCCACCTCACCGACGTCATGTATGAGCGCACCGGCAACTTGCCTTATGGCAAGCAGCGGCTGCTCGAGATTGCACTCGCCATCGCCTGCCGTCCGCGCGTGCTGCTGCTCGATGAGCCGGCAGCGGGCGTGCCCGAGGGCGAACGGCACGAGATCCTGGCGACGGTCGCGGCGCTCCCGGCCGACGTAACGGTATTGCTGATCGAGCACGACATGGACATCGTGTTCTCGTTCGCCGATCGCATCTCGGTGCTGGTGAATGGGGCCTTGTTCGTGGACGGGGCGCCCGAGGAGGTTGCACGCGACCCCCGGGTGAAGGCGGTCTATCTGGGCGAGTCGCTTGATGCCTGAATTGTTGACCATCGAGCGGCTGAGCGCGGGCTACGGCGAAGCGGTCGTGCTCAACGGAATTTCGCTCGCCCTCGCGGAGGGCCAATCGCTGGCCCTGCTCGGCCGCAACGGGATGGGCAAGACCACGTTGATCAACTCGATCGTGGGCGTGACGCGCTTCATCTCCGGCCGTATCGGCCTCGATGGTCGCGACATCACGCCTCTGCGCCCGGACCAGCGTGCCCATGCCGGCATCGGCTGGGTGCCGCAGGAGCGCAACATCTTCAAATCGCTCACCGTCGAGGAAAATCTCACCGCGATTGCCCGCCCCGGCCCCTGGACTGCGGAACGCATCTACGAGCTGTTTCCGCGGCTCAGCGAACGTCGGCGCAATCTCGGCAATCAGCTCTCGGGGGGCGAGCAGCAAATGCTCGCCGTCGGCCGCGCCTTGATCCTCAATCCGCGTCTGATGTTGCTCGACGAGCCGCTGGAGGGGCTCGCGCCGATCTTGGTCGAGGAGCTGTTGCTGGCGCTGCGGCGCATCATCCGCGATGAAGGCATGTCGGCGATCTTGGTCGAGCAGAACGCCCAGAAGGTGCTCGGCGTGACCGACCGGGTGGCAATCATCGAGCGCGGCGCGGTGGTCCACGAGGGAGCGAGCGCCGATCTTGCCGGCGATCGCGCGGTGCTGGAAAGCTATCTCGGCGTCACCGCCGCCGGCTCCCGCCGCAGGGGCAGAAGTTGAGCTTGGCCGCGGCATCCTCCCAACATGATGGGATGTGTCCCACGGCACCACGGGACAATCTGCCCATCGTTTTGTGGTTGACGACGCCTCGGCTGGCGTGTGCCTTTGCTCGCGCTAAATCGTCCCAAGGAGCGGATCGATGAAGAGGACCAAACCGCCATTTCGTGCCGATCATGTCGGCAGCTTCTTGCGACCCGGAGCGCTCAAGGAAGCGCGCGCCAAGCGCGAAAAGGGCGCCATCACGGCGGCCGAGCTCAAGGCGGTCGAGGACCGCGAGATCGAGAAGATCATCAAAAAGCAGGAGGAGCTCGGGCTCCAGCTTGCAACCGACGGCGAGTTCCGCCGTTCCTGGTGGCACTTCGATTTTCTCGGCAGGCTCGACGGCGTGGAAATCTACGAGGCCGAGCAGGGCATCCAATTCCGCGGCGTGCAAACCAAGGCACAAGGGCTGCGCGTCGTGGGCAAGGTTGGCTTCTCCGACCATCCGATGCTTGCGCACTTCAAATTTCTCAAGGCTAATGCCAAGGTCATGCCGAAGATGACCATCCCCGCGCCGCCGGTTTTGCATTTCCGTTTGCCCAAGGACGGCATCAACAAGACCGTCTATCCGGATCTCGATCAATTCTTCCACGATCTCGGCAATACCTATAAGCAAGCGGTGAAGGCATTTTACGACGCCGGCTGCCGCTATCTGCAATTCGACGACACGGTGTGGGCCTATCTTTGCTCGCAGGAGGAACTGCACAAAGCACGCGAGCGGATGTCGAATGTCGATCAGCTGCAGGGCATTTATGCGCGGGTGATCAACACCGCGCTCGAAGCCAAGCCCGCCGACATGACCATCACCACTCACGTCTGCCGCGGCAATTTCCGTTCGACCTGGATTTCCGAGGGCGGCTACGAGCCGGTGGCGGAGACCTTGCTGGGCAAAGTCAACTACGACGGTTACTTCCTCGAATACGATACGGAACGCGCCGGCGGGTTCGAGCCGCTACGCTTCTTGCCCAAGGGAAACAAGGTCGTGGTGCTCGGCCTCGTCACCTCCAAGAGCGGCGCGCTCGAGAAGAAGGACGACATCAAGCGTCGCATCGACGAAGCGGCCAAATTCG
>JBJMTU010000332.1:0-14593 GCA_045811545.1 Xanthobacteraceae bacterium
AGGGCCCCGAGCGTGAGCGTGATCGCACGCGATCCGATCGTCGGAATGAGGACGAAGGTGGTCCCCAGCGTGCCGACGATCGCGCCCGCGGTGGAGATGCCGTAGACGGCGCCCGATACCCGCCCGGAGCGTTGCGCCGAGTGCAGCAATAGGCGAATGGCAAAGGGCGAATACATGCCGAGCAAGGTCACCGGGAAGAACATGAGGGTAAGGGAGGAGGCCAAGCTGCCGACGCGGATATCGTCGATCGCCGCGAGCACGAACTCGAGAACGAACTGGGCGAAGCTCGGCAGCGCGAGGAGATAGAGCGATCCGACGATGACGGTGAGTGCAAGGACGGTCGGCGAGGCGGTACGGTCGGCCAGGACGCCGCCGAGAAAATAGCCCGCCATGAGTGCGATCAGCACGGTCGAGATCAGCGCTGCCCAGGTATAGATGCCGCTGCCGAAATAGGGGTTGAGATAGCGCGAGCCCAACATCTCGAAGCTCATGACGATCGCGCCGGTGACGAAGGCGACGATGTAGATCGCTGCCGCGGAGGCATGCGAGGGGCCGGCAATCGACTCGGGAGGGGAATGCGGCACGCGGTCCTCGCACGGCAGAAAGCGCGCCAGTTTAGGCGTCATGCCGGCACATGTTCCATAGACGGGGGGTATCTCAGCGTGCCCTTCATTTGCCGCGACCCTCGCCTTATATCTGGCCTCGCCCGAATCCGGATTTTGCCCATGTCCTGGGGATTGAGCGTTTCTTTGCCTTTGCGGCGAGTTGCGGCGGCCGTGCTCATTGGCGTTGCCGCCGCGCCGCTTGCGGCCGCCGCCCAAGAGCGCAGCCCGGCGCGCCGCGTTCCCTCATCGCCGGACGAGCTGCGGCTCTCCTATGCGCCCGTTGTGCAGCGCGCTGCGCCCGCCGTCGTCAACGTCTATGCCGCCAAGATGGTCGCCGTCCGCAATCCGCTCTTTGACGACCCGATCTTCCGCCGCTTCTTCGGAGTGCCTGGCGGCCCGGGCGGGCCGGGGAACCCGGTCCAGCGCTCGCTCGGCTCGGGGGTTCTGGTCGACCCCACGGGCCTGGTGGTCACCAACAATCACGTCATCGAGGGCGCGGACCAGGTGAGGGTGTCGCTGGCGGACAAGCGCGAATTCGAGGCCGAGATGGTGCTCAAGGATTCGCGCTCGGACCTCGCCGTGCTACGGATCAAAGCGCAAAACGAGCGCTTTCCGGCGCTCGAATTGGCCGATTCGGACGCGCTCGAAGTGGGCGACGTGGTGCTCGCCATCGGTAATCCGTTCGCCGTCGGCCAGACCGTAACCCATGGCATCGTCTCGGCGGTGGCGCGCACCCAGGTCGGCATCACCGATTATCAGTTTTTCATCCAGACCGACGCGGCCATCAATCCCGGCAACTCAGGTGGCGCGCTGGTCGACCTCGCCGGGCGCCTCGTCGGCATCAATACGGCGATTTTCTCCCGCTCGGGCGGCTCGCAGGGCATCGGCTTCGCCATTCCGGCAAACATGGTGAAGGTCGTGGTCACCTCGGCAAAGAGCGGCGGCTCCACGGTCAGGCGTCCCTGGCTTGGCGCCAGACTGCAGGGGGTAACGCCAGAAATTGCCGAAGGTCTGGGGCTCAAGCGTCCAACCGGTGCGCTGATCGCGAGCGTGGCGCCAGCGAGTCCCGCCGCGCGCGCGGGCCTCAAGACTGGTGACCTGATCACTGCCATCGATGGACTGCAGGTCGAGGACGCCAATGCCTTCGAGTATCGCTTTGCCACCAAGCCGATCGGCGGCACCGCGCGGCTCGGCATCGTGCGCGCCGGCAAGGAGGTGGCGCTTACCGTGCCGCTTGAAGCCGTGCCCGATGCCCCGCACGAGGAACTCATCATCGCCTCGGCCTCACCATTTCAGGGGGCCAAAATATCCAACCTCTCCCCCGCGCTTGCCGAGCGCTTGCGGCTCGATCCCTCTTCCCAGGGCGTGGTGATCATTGAAATCGCCAACGGATCGCCGGCGCAGAGCCTGGGCTTCCAGCCCGGCGACCTCGTGCTTTCGGTCAACAATGCGAAAATCGCGAAGACGCTCGATCTTGAGCGCGTCGCCGGCCAGCAGACCCGGCGCTGGAGCATCACCATCGTGCGGGCGGGCCAGCAGCTATCCGTGGAGCTGCGTGGATGACGCCTCGCGCCAAGCGCCAAGGCGCGCCCCTGTTCGCGGCCGCGGGGCTCGAGCGCGATGCGCCACGTCCGCTTGCCGACAAGCTGCGTCCGACGCGACTCAGCGAAGTGGTGGGCCAGGATCATCTGCTCGGATCGGACGGCGCGCTCACGCGCCTGCTCGACACGCGAACGCTGGGCTCGCTCATCTTTTGGGGTCCGCCCGGCACCGGCAAAACCACCGTCGCGCGGCTCTTGGCGCAAGCGACCGATCTGCATTTCGAGCAGATCTCCGCCATTTTCTCCGGCGTCGCCGACCTCAAGAAGGCGTTCGACGCGGCCCGGGCGCGGCGCGAGAGCGGGCAGGGCACGCTGCTCTTCGTCGATGAGATCCATCGCTTCAATCGCGCCCAGCAGGACTCGTTCCTGCCGGTCATGGAGGACGGCACCATCGTTCTCGTCGGCGCCACCACCGAGAACCCATCCTTCGAGTTGATCGCGCCGCTCCTCTCTCGCGCGCGCGTCATGGTATTCAAGCGGCTCGACGCCGATGCGATCGAGAAGCTGCTTGCCCGCGCCGAGGCAATCGAAGGCAAGAAGCTTCCGCTGGACGCCGAGGCGCGGCAATCCCTCATCCGCATGGCGGACGGGGACGGCCGCGCGGCGCTGACCCTCGCCGAGGAGGTATGGCGAGCCGCGCGCGAGGGCGAAACGTTCGGCGCGGCGCAATTGCAGGATGTGGTGCAACGCCGTGCGCCGATCTACGACAAGCAGCAGGACAGCCACTACAACCTGATCAGCGCCTTGCACAAATCGGTGCGAGGCTCCGACCCGGATGCGGCGCTCTACTATCTCTGCCGCATGCTGGATGCGGGCGAGGATCCGCTCTATATCGCGCGGCGCGTGGTGCGCATGGCGGTGGAGGACATCGGGCTCGCCGACCCGCAGGCGCTCGTGGTCGCCAATGCCGCGAAGGACGCCTATGATTTTCTCGGCTCCCCGGAAGGCGAATTGGCCATTGCCGAGGCCGTGATCTACGTCGCGACCGCGCCGAAATCGAATGCGGCCTATACCGCTTTTGGCGCCGCCATGCGTACTGCCAGGGAATCGGGCTCGCTCGTTCCGCCCAAGCACATTCTCAACGCGCCGACCAAACTGATGCGAACGGAGGGCTACGGCGAAGGCTACGACTACGATCACGACGCCTCTGAAGCCTTTTCCGGCCAGGACTATTTCCCCGAACAGCTCGGACGGCAGACATTCTACGACCCGCCCGAGCGCGGCTTCGAGCGCGAGATCAAAAAACGGCTGGAATATTGGGCGAAGCTCAGGAACGCCCGGAGCAAGCCGTGACAACCGGCGTACAGACCGCGAAGGTGAGTGCGGACGAAGCCGGCATGCGCGTCGACCGTTTCTTGGAGGCGCGCTTCCCCGGGCTCGCGTTTTCTCACATCCAACGAATCATCCGAAAGGGCGAGTTGCGCGTGAACGGCAAGCGTGCGCAGCCGCGCCAGCGCCTCGAGGCGGGGCAGGCGGTGCGCATCCCGCCGCTGCGATTGGAGCCGCGGCCGCCGGCGCGTGACGCGAAGACGGGCAACGAGACGCGGGATTTCCTCAAATCCATCACGCTCTACGAAGATGCCGACGTGCTGGTGCTCAACAAGCCCATGGGGCTTGCGGTGCAGGGCGGCTCTGGCACCACGCGCCATGTCGATGGGATGCTCGAAGCGCTGCGCGATACCCACGGCCAGCGCCCGCGCCTGGTGCACCGCCTCGACAAGGATACCGCGGGGTGCTTGCTCGTCGCCAAGACGCGGTTTGCCGCTGCGGCGCTGGCGAAAACCTTCCGCTCGCGCTCGGCCCGAAAAATCTACTGGGCGCTCGTCGCCGGCGTGCCGAAGCCGCGCCAGGGACGCATCTCGACCTTCCTCGCCAAGGAGATGCGGGCAGACGATTCGTTCATGCGCGTCGCCCGCCACGGCGAGGAGGGCGCGAGCCATGCGGTGACCTATTACGCCGTGATCGATACCGCCGCGCGTCAGCTATCATGGCTCTCGCTTAAACCGGTGACCGGCCGCACCCATCAATTGCGCGCACACTTGGCGCATATCGGCCATCCCATCGTGGGCGATCCCAAATATTTCTCCAAGGAAAACTGGCAGCTGCCCGCCGGCATGCAGAACCGCCTGCATCTTTTGGCGCGCCGCATCGCGGTGCCGCACCCGCGCGGTGGAGCGATCGACGTCACCGCGCCGCTGCCGCCGCACATGCGGCAGTCGTGGAATCTCATCGGCCTCGACCTGGAGCGGTACGACCCCATCATCGAGGCGCCGGAAGAGTAGCTTCTCAGTTTGCTCGATACCGGCTCAAGACACTTCCGCTGGCTCGTTTTTGGTGCGTCGTCATCGCCCGCGAAAGCGGGCGATCCAGTAACCGTAAGATTCTAGTGATTACTGGATGCCCCGCTTTCGCGGGGCATGACAGGGAACGAGCGAGCGACACCATGTAAAGTCATCACGCTCTAGCGCAAGCTGGCGTTGATTTTCTCGAGCATTACCGAGCCCGGGCACAGGTCGGGCTCCGCGAGAGAATTGAGCGGCGCTTCGACGGTGTTGACATTGCGGTGCAGGTCTTCCGGCTCGGGATCGACGTAGAGCAGGCCGGTGACGATCTGGCCGATGGCGGCGTGCCGCTGCAGGAAGTTCATGGCGCCGAGCCGGTCGTTCGGGTCGTAATCGGCGGCGACCTTCTTGAGCATGAGCTTGGAGCCGTCGTGTTGCTCGACGACCTCGAGCGCGCCCGGTTCGTAGGCGACCGTGATCGGCGCGCGTCCGGTGATGAAGTCGAGCCGGTTGACCGCCTCGTTGTGCTCGCGCACGTAATCGAAGCTCTTGGTGGACCCGAGGTGGTTGTTGAACGCGACGCACGGGGAGATGATGTCGATGAAGGCGGCGCCTTCGTGCTCGATCGCAGCCTTGATCAGCGGCACCATCTGGTCCTTGTCGCCGGAGAACGAGCGGGCGACGAAGGTGGCGCCGAGCAGCAGCGCCAGCGCGACGAGGTCGATGGAATTGTCGGTGTTGGTTACGCCGCGCTTGGATTTCGATCCGCGGTCGGCGGTGGCCGAGAACTGCCCCTTGGTGAGGCCGTACACGCCGTTGTTTTCGACGATATAGACCATGTTCACCCCGCGGCGCAGCGCGTGCGCGAACTGACCCAGTCCGATGGAAGCGGAATCGCCGTCACCCGATACGCCCAGATAGATGAGGTCGCGATTGGCCAGGTTCGCGCCGGTGAGCACGGAAGGCATGCGCCCGTGCACGGAATTGAAGCCGTGGGAGTTGCCGAGAAAATAGGTCGGGGTCTTCGAGGAGCAGCCAATGCCGGAGAGCTTGGCCACCCGATGCGGCTCGATGTCGAGCTCGAAACAAGCCTCGATGATCGCCCCGGAGATGGAGTCGTGGCCGCAGCCCGCGCACAGCGTGGATACCGAACCCTCATAGTCGCGGTGGGTGTAGCCGAGCGCGTTCTTCGGCAGCGCCGGATGATGAAATTTGGGTTTGGTGATGTAGGTCATGGTCGTGGTCCCGTTGACGCGGTCATGACACCACCTTGCGCAAGGGAGTGACCTTGAGCGCGTCGAGATGATCGCCGATCGCGCGCGATATGAAACGCGCCGTGATCGGCGTGCCGTCGTAATGCAGGATCGGCACCAAGCGGACGGGATCGACGCTGCATTCGTTGACGATGAGCGAGCGCAGTTGCGCATCGCGGTTCTGCTCGACGACGAAAACGAAGTCGTGGTCGGCGACGAAGCTGGTGACGCTCGAGTGGAACGGGAAGGCGCGCACGCGCAGCCGGTTCAGCGAATGGCCGCGCGCCTCGATCATGTGGATCGCCTCGTCCATCGCCGGCGACGTCGAGCCGTAGTAGATCACGCCGTATTTCGTGGGTTTGGGGGCATTCGCCTGCAACGGGTGCGGAACGAGGTCCTTGGCGGTTTCGAATTTGCGCAGCAGCCGCTGCATGTTGTCGGCATAGGGCGCGCCCTCCTCGGTGTAGCGCGCATAGCGGTCGCGCGACGTGCCGCGGGTGAAGAACGAGCCCTTGGTCGGATGCGTGCCCGGGTAGGTGCGGTAGGGAATGCCGTCGCCGTCGACATCGAGATAGCGGCCGAAATCCTTGCCGGCATCGAGATCGGCGGCGGTCATCACCTTGCCGCGATCGTACTTGCGGCTGTCGTCCCAGGTCAGCGGCCGGCACAGGCGGTGGTTCATGCCGATGTCGAGATCGAGCATGACGAAGATCGGCGTCTGCAGGCGGTCGGCGAGATCGAAAGCGTCCGTCGCGAACTCGAAGGCCTCCGCTGGGTCTTCCGGGAACAGCATGACATGCTTGGTGTCGCCGTGCGAGGCGTAGGCGCACGAGGTCACGTCGCATTGCTGGGTACGCGTCGGCATGCCTGTCGACGGCCCGGCGCGTTGCACGTCGAATATCACCGCGGGAATTTCGGCGAAGTACGCCAGCCCGAGAAACTCCTGCATCAGCGAAATGCCGGGACCCGAGGTGGCGGTGAAGGCTCGCGCCCCGTTCCAGGCCGCGCCGATGACCATGCCGATCGATGCCAGCTCGTCCTCCGCCTGCACGATTGCGAACTTGCTCTTCTTGTTCGCCGCATCGATGCGCAGCCGCCGGCAATGACTGGTGAATGCATCGGCGAGCGAGGACGAAGGCGTGATCGGATACCAGGCGCACACCGTCGCCCCGCCATAGAGGGCGCCCAGCGCCGCGGCCGAGTTGCCCTCGATGAAAATGCGGTCGCCGACCGCCTTGGCACGGCGCAGGCGCAAGCCGCTCGGGCACTGCAGGTTCTGTAGCGTCCAGTCGCGCCCGAGATGGAGCGCGTGCAGGTTCGCGTCGATCAGCTTTTCCTTCGACTTGAACTGCTCGCGCACGAGCTGCGCGGTCGCCTCGATGTCCATATCGAGCAGCGCACAGAGCGCTCCGATATACATGATGTTCTTGAACAGCTGACGCTGGCGCGCGTCGCTGTACTCGCGGTTGCAGATCGCGGTGAGCGGCACGCCCATCACCGTGATGTCCTCGCGGAACCTGGACTTCGGCATCGGTTTGGTGGAATCGTAGAGCAGGTATCCGCCCGGCTCGATTCCCGCCATGTCCTTGTCCCAGGTCTGCGGGTTCATCGCCACCATGAGATCGGTGCCCCCGCGCGCGCCAAGGTGGCCGGCCTCCGAGATGCGCACCTCGTACCAAGTCGGCAGGCCTTGGATGTTGGACGGGAAGATGTTGCGGGGCGCAACGGGGACGCCCATACGCAGCACCGAGCGCGCGAACAGCTCGTTGGCGCTGGCGGAGCCCGAGCCGTTGACGTTGGCGAACCGGACGACGAAGTCGTTTACGCTGCTGTTCGGGCTGCTACTTGGCATTTGTCATTCGCGTGCGTCATGTCGATGAGATATTTTTGCATGTCCCAGGCCCCGGTCGGACAGCGCTCCGCGCACAATCCGCAGTGCAGGCAGACGTCCTCGTCCTTCACCATGACGCGGCCGGTCTTGAGATCGTTGGCGACGTAGAGGTCCTGGGTGAGGTTCTTGGCGGGTGCCCTCAGTCGCGTTCGCAAATCGGCTTCCTCGCCGTTTTCGGTGAACGTGATGCAGTCCATCGGACAGATGTCGACGCAGGCGTCGCATTCGATGCAGAGCGAGGAGGTGAACACAGTCTGCACGTCGCAATTGAGGCAGCGGTGCGCCTCCTTGAGGGCGAGGTCGGGGTCGTAGCCCAGCTCGACTTCGGTCTTGATGTCGCGCAACGCCACGACCTTGTCGCGCAATGGTACGCGGTAGCGCCGGTCCGGGGCGATGTCGTTGTCGTAGCTCCACTCGTGGAGCCCCATCTTCTGGCTGACGATCTCGACCATCGGGAGAGGACGGTCGTTGATGTCGCCGCCCGAGCATAGCTTGTCGATCGACAGCGCCGCGTCGTGCCCATGCGCCACCGCCCAGATGATGTTCTTCGGGCCGAAGGCGGAGTCGCCGCCGAAGAACACGCGCGGGTGGGTCGATGCCATGGTCTGGGGATCGACTTTCGGCATGTCCCACTTGTCGAACTCGATACCGATGTCGCGCTCGATCCAAGGGAAAGCGTTTTCCTGGCCGACTGCGACCAGCACATCGTCGCAAGGGAAGTGCTGATCCGGCTCGCCGGTGGGAACGAGGTTGCGACGGCCCTTGGCGTCGTATTCGGCCTTCACTTTCTCGAACAGTACGCCGGTGAGGCGGCCGTTCTCGTGCGTGAATTCTTTGGGCACGAGGAAATTGAGGATGGGAATGTCCTCGTGCATGGCGTCCTCCTTTTCCCAGGGGGACGCTTTCATTTCCTGGAATCCCGAGCGGACGATCACCTTGACGTCCTCGCCGCCGAGCCGGCGCGAGGAGCGGCAGCAGTCCATGGCCGTGTTGCCGCCGCCGAGCACGATGACGCGCTTGCCGATCTTGTTGATGTGGCCGAAGGAGACCGAGGAGAGCCAATCGATGCCGATATGGACGTTCGCCGCCGCTTCCTTGCGGCCGGGAATCTCGAGGTCACGCCCGCGCGGCGCGCCGCACCCGACGAACACAGCATCCCAACCCTCTGTCAGCAGCGCCTTGAGGCTGTCGACGCGCTTGCTGCCGCAAAATTCGATGCCGAGGTTGAGGATGTAATCGCATTCCTCGTCGATGATGGATTCGGGCAAGCGGAAGCGCGGGATCTGCGTGCGTATCATGCCGCCCGGGTTCGGATCCTGATCGAACATGACGCAGTGATAGCCGAGCGGGGCGAGGTCGCGCGCGACCGTGAGCGAGGCGGGGCCGCCGCCCACGAGCGCGATGCGCTTGCCGTTCTTCACCGTCGCCGGCTTGGGGAGGCGATCGCGGATGTCGTCCTTGAAGTCGGCGGCGACGCGTTTGAGGCGGCAGATCGCGACCGGCTCGTTCTCCACCCGCACGCGCCGGCAGGCCGGCTCGCAGGGCCGGTCGCAAGTGCGCCCGAGAATTCCGGGAAAGACGTTGGACTTCCAATTGACCATGTAGGCGTCGCTATAGCGGCCCGCCGCGATCAAACGGATATATTCGGGCACCGGCGTGTGCGCCGGACACGCCCACTGACAATCCACGACCTTATGGAAGTAGTCCGGCCTCGAAATGTCGGTAGGTTTCATCTACGCCTCTGCGCGCACGCGTGGACCGCGCGTCTCTTGTAAACCATGCCCGAACGAGCATCGGCCGGTCTGTGCCCCGCTTCGGCTTGTGGTCCGCCGAATCCGGCCGGGATAGTAGTGGAGGCCCCCTCGAAATTCCACCGATACGTTCGTCATCACAGGCCTTTACGTCATAACGAGAGGCGCCCCGCGCCAGTTCGTCGGCAATCTAGTTTAAAGCTAGTGACCGCTTCCATAACAATAATCTAACCCATCCCGGGGAGCCATAACGTATTGAGCCAATTGGCATTTTCGGGGCGCGCCAATTGGTGCAATGCGAGAGAAATGGCAGCTGCGAGGCTGGGAGCGAAATGGATCTGCCTGACCAGGGTCGCTTACCTGACACTCGGCGGCAAGTGGATGAGCTTCTGAGCGAGCTTCGCACGGTATCGTGAACGCTCGCGTTTCCTCTTCCCGCATCACGCCTTGCGCAACACAGGCATGACTTCGCGGGTGAACAGATCGACCGTGCGCAACACCTCGGAGATCGTCAGGTCGCCGAAGGCGAACTGCCCGACGAAATAATTGGTCCCCGCTTCCTCCATCTGCGCCTTGATCATGCGCACCACGCTCGTCGGCGAGCCCGCGATCCCGCGTCCGCCGTCCTTGATCTGATCGAAATGTGGCGGCCGATCTCCGCCGGCGGGGCTCGTGCCATGCATACGAAAGAGATGATGGAAATGGCGGTGCCAAAGCGGGTAGGCGCGACGCGCAATTGTCAGCGCCTCGGCGTCGGTCTCGCCCATGATCACGAAACGAGCAAGCCCCAGCATGGGCGTGTGCGTTCCTTTGAATGCCGCACGGTAGCGATCGGTCATGGTGCGGATCTGCGAGGTGAGCGCATTGGCGACCAAATTGAAACCGTTGCGACCGGCGGCCTCCGCTCCCTCGGGTGTGCCGGCCCCCGCCCAGAACGGAGGATGCGGCTTTTGGAACGGCTCGAGCTCGATCGGCACGTCGGCATAGTGGTAGAACTCGCCGTGAAACGTGAGCGTGCGCCCGGTCAGCGCCTGGCGAAGGATCTGCAGCGCTTCGACATACATCTTCTGTCGGTGGTCGGGATTGACGCCGAAATAGGCGGTCTCGATCGGTGAAATGCCGCGACCGACTCCCAGCTCGAAGCGCCCTCTGCTGAGCTGGTCGAGCATGCAGATCTCCTCGACTACTCGCAGCGGATGATGGAGTGGAAGGGTATAGACCAGCGGCCCGAAGCGCAGACGCTGCGTGCGCTGAGCGACCGCGGCGAGGAAAACGCTGGGCGAGGCGGCAAGGCCGAGCGGCGTCGCGTGATGCTCGGCGGTATGATACGCATAGAAGCCGCCACGGTCGTAGGCTTCGACGATCTTCAGCCGCTCCTCGTAAAACGCGTGCAAGGGCCGCTCATTGCGGTCCAGGTGATCGAAAACGCCGACTTTCATTGGCCCTCGCTTCATCGCTCGTATGAGCTCCACTATCTGCAAAAGCGCGTGGTCCAACAAGATCGTTCGGGTTACGACATTGAATGCGCGGCGCTCGCCGCCCATCTTGAGTTCGTATGCGCGACCTGTTCGAGAGCATTTTCCCAGACGAGCCGCTCGATCCGATAGCGGCCGCGCAGCGCGCGATGCGACCGCAATTGCGGCGCCGGTTCTATCAGCGGGCAGAGGTCGAGGACGCCGAGAACGAATTCCGCCTCCTACTCGACGGACGGCCGGTCAAGACGCCGGCGCGCCGCACGCTGGCGGCGCCGAGCCGCGCGCTGGCACAGCAGCTGGCCGCCGAATGGGACGCGCAGCGCGACGTGATCGATCCCGCCAAAATGCCGCTCACGCGGCTCGCCAACAGCATCATCGACGGCGTGATCGATGCGCCGTCGGCGGTGGCATTCGAAGTTGAGCGGTACCTGGCCTGCGATCTCGTGTTCTACCGCGCCGGCGGCCCCGCCGGACTGGTCATGCGGCAGGCCAAGGCGTGGGACCCCGTGCTCGCCTGGGCGCGCGACGCGATGGGCGCGCGTTTCCTGCTGGCGGAGGGCATTGTCTTCGTCACGCAGCCCGCGCAAGCACTCGCTGCCGCAAGCTCCGCCATACCCAAGCATCCCTGGCGGCTCGGCGCGGTGCACAGCCTCACGACGCTCACCGGCTCGGCGCTCATTGCGATCGCGTTGGCGCACGGCGCGCTGTCGGTCGATGCCGCCTGGGCGGCGGCACACGTGGACGAGGACTGGAATATGGAATTCTGGGGCCGCGACGAGCTTGCGCTCGAGCACCGCGCCGCGCGCTTTTCCGGAATGCGGGCGGCCGCGGCGGTGCTGGAATTGGTGGGGTGACTTCAAGTTCTCTGGCCGGCATGGCCGGGCTTGTCCAATACAGGCAGCTCTAAGTGCCCGACCTTGCTGCCATCAGTCGCCGGCGTCGTCCCCGCGCACGCGGGGACCCATATTCCAGAGACGGTGGTCATGGGTCCCCGCTTTCGCGGGGACGACAGCAATGAGCTGATCAGTCGTTTGCTATTACTTCTTCTTCAGCGTCCCGTAGGCAACGACGGTGGTGCCTTGAATGGTGCCGAACCACCCGAGCGCGAGATCGTCGCCCTGGCGCGCCACGGTGACGGTGCCGTCGGGGCAGCGACCGCCTTTGTCGGCTTGGCCCTTGGTGATGACCTCGACGTAGAACACGTAGGATTTCGACGATCCGGCGCGGGTGAGCTTTCCGGTGCAGTCGAGATCCGGATACCTCGTCTCCGCTCCCCGAGCGTTTATCGTGAGCTCGAACTTGTACGGCTTTTGGCTGCCCACTTGGTTGAGTTCCCCGCTCCAGTTGCCGTTGAGGCTGGGAGCGGCCGCCGCGGCGCCCTTTTTACCTTTTGCCGCCGGCTGGTCTTCGGGCGCGGGCGGAAATTGCGCGGTCGCGGGCGCGACCGCCGCCGCCGTGACGAGAACCAGCACAGCGGCCCAGTAGCACAAAGCCTTGTAGCGGAATCCTTTAGGCATGCTTTGCTCCCCTCGAATGCGCTTACACGGTGGAAAGTTTACCCTCAAATAGCGGTACATGCTATGGATTTTGCGTTGGGCGCGTGGGGCGAGGCGCGGTCATGAAGGACATTCTCGAGAAGCTCGAAGAGCGTCGCGTGCGGGCACGCGCGGGTGGCGGTCCGGCGCGCATCGAAGCGCAGCACAAGCGCGGCAAGCTCACCGCGCGCGAGCGGCTCGAGCTCCTCATGGACAAAGGCTCGTTCGAAGAGTTCGACATGTTCGTCGAGCACCGCTCCGCCGATTTCGGCATGGAGAAGAGCAAGATTCCCGGCGACGGCGTCGTCACCGGTTGGGGCACGGTCAACGGACGCACCGTGTTCGCCTTCGCCAAGGATTTTACGGTGTTCGGCGGCTCGCTCTCCGAGGCCCACGCGCAGAAAATCGTCAAAATCCAGGACATGGCGATGAAGGCGCGCGCGCCGATCATCGGCCTGTTCGACGCCGGCGGTGCGCGCATCCAGGAAGGCGTCGCCGCGCTCGGCGGCTACGGCGAGGTATTCAAGCGCAACGTAATCGCCTCCGGCGTCATCCCGCAGATTTCCGTCATCATGGGGCCGTGCGCGGGAGGTGACGTCTATTCGCCGGCGATGACGGATTTCGTCTTCATGGTGCGCGATACCAGCTACATGTTCGTCACCGGTCCCGACGTGGTGAAGACCGTCACCAACGAGGTGGTGACGGCGGAGGAGCTCGGCGGAGCTGTGGTGCATACGACGAAGTCCGGCATTGCCGACGGCTCTTACGAAAACGATGTCGAGTGCCTGCTGCAGATGCGCCGGCTCCTCGACTTTCTGCCCGCCAATAACGAGGCGGGCGTACCCGAGTGGCCTTCGCAAGACGAGCTCGAGCGCGAGGAGAAATCGCTCGATACGCTTGTCCCCGACAATCCGAACAAGCCTTACGACATCAAGGAGCTCATCCTGAAGGTCGTCGACGAGGGTGATTTCTTCGAGCTGCAAGAAGCGTTCGCGAAGAACATCGTCACCGGCTTCGGCCGCATCGCCGGGCGCAGCGTGGGCGTCGTCGCCAACCAGCCCATGGTGCTGGCCGGTGTGCTCGACATCGACGCCTCGCGTAAGGCGGCGCGTTTCGTGCGCTTCTGCGACGCGTTCGGCATTCCGATCGTGACTTTCGTCGACGTGCCGGGATTCTTGCCCGGCACCAACCAGGAATATGGCGCGCTCATCGCGCACGGAGCAAAGCTCCTCTTCGCCTATTCGCAGGCCACAGTGCCGCTCGTCACCGTGATCACGCGCAAGGCGTTCGGTGGCGCCTACGACGTGATGGCATCGAAGCACATCGGTGGTGACGTGAATTATGCCTGGCCGACGGCGCAGATCGCCGTGATGGGAGCAAAAGGTGCGGTCGAAATCATTTTCCGCACCGATATTGGCGACGCCAAGAAGATCGCCGCCCGCACCAAGGAATACGAGGACCGTTTCCTCTCGCCGTTCGTCGCCGCCGAGCGCGGCTATATCGACGACGTGATCATGCCGCGTGCGACGCGCCCGCGCATCGCCAAGGCGCTGGCGATGCTGCGCGGCAAGCGCGTGGAGATGCCGGGCAGGAAGCACGATAATCTGCCTTTGTGAGTCGGTCATGCTTGAAAGTCGATAAGTCAGAAGCGACCTCCTTGGTGATGCCGGCAAGATCGCCCTGTTGAGGTGGATCGACGCGGCTTGACAGCTGGCCTCGCATGAGCCCTTTCCGAAAAGAATATGTCGGCGTGATCGCGGCAATCGTGTCGAGCGCGCTTGGCGGAATGGCGGGCGGCGCTACGCGGTTTGCGATCGGCGGCTCTGATCCGATCACGCTCGGGGTGTTCCGATTTGGTGTTGGGTTTCTGCTGTTACTGCCGATCGCGCTTGCATTCCGGATCAAATGGCCGCGCGGCCGAGATTGGCTCGGCGTCGCCGCGCTTGGCGTCATGTATTTCGCGTTGTTCATCGTGCTCTTCAATCTGTCATTTCGCTACACGACCGCGGCACGGGGCTCGCTTGCGCTCTCGACTTTACCGCTGATGACCATGCTCGTGGGCGCCGCGTTTGGAATTGAAGCGCTCGATCGCCGCAAAAGCGTCGGCGTGATCATCGCCATGACGGGGGCTGCGCTCGCGCTCGTCACCGGTCTTGCGGACGCGCCTCCGGCGGCCTGGCGCGGCGACCTGATCATGATC